>JAEOTL010000256.1 GCA_016839845.1 Promethearchaeota archaeon | reverse complement strand
CTTTATGTTCACTCGCAGCTTGACCAATACATTTTAACATCCATCCCGTAAAAGATAGGGACTCTCCGTTTTTTATTTTATAATCTTTTATCAGCTCTCTTCCAGTAGTCACATCAAATTCGACCAAGGCTGTAACGTAATGCTTCTTCATTCCCTGTTCCATTATATCTATTACCATTTTACGATCTTTGGGGAATTTAATTATTTCATATTTTCCAGCAGATTTTTCTTTCTTTGATTTCATATATTTTGTTTCCTTTCCTCTCTATTATTCCCTTAATTAATGTGTTTTAAATGATAAAGTTATATTGATTAAAAAAATAAGAGCCATCCCCCTAATACTAGCTCATAAAGTAAAATTAAACCCCCTCCGATGTTCCACAAAACTTTAATATTAGAGTTTATCTGGAATATCCCGTTACCGAGACCGTAGAGAATGCTAGCAATAATTCCAAACCATCCGATAATTATTGGCACAACTCCATAAGAAACGAACAGAAGTGAATATGCGAACGTACCAATAGAAAATAGGATCTGTGCCATTCCGAATCTAAATTCTTTTCTTTTAAGAATGCTACTACCTAAATCAAATAGCGCACTTTTTTCAGGAGCATTTTTATCAGAGTATTTTACTGCTATATTGAGAAGTCCCCAGTAGCTTTTTTTATCATAAATTTGGATCAAGGCTTCTCCTAAACGAGCGGTTAACCAAATAATTCCAAGTATTATGCAATATGGACTAAAAGCAATAAACATCGTTATAGCAAGTGAAATTATACCAAGGTGCTCTAGAAGGATTAACGCGAAGCTGATTTTAAATTTTTTAGGATCACTGTTAATCTTATGTAATTGATCCTCTAAGTCCACATCACCAAATGTCTTATACCCAAAATAATTACTTAAAATGTTTGTAACTATAATAAACAGAAAGAAAAAACCAGGTATTTTTTCGATAATTTTTTATCACCTCTAGTAAATTATTCTTTCTCATTTACCATTTTTAATAAATTTTTTATATATTCCTTATCAACCTCTTCTAGGGTCTCTATTTTTATGTGACGAGTTGTTTTACCTGTACCTTCAAGCAGACCAATTTCCTCTTTTGTTAGACCTTTGATTGTGAAGCCTAAATTAACGTAATTCTTTAATGCAACAATATAGTATTTATTTCCATAATAGGGCACCCCATACTTCATTTCTTCTAAAATATCCGGATAGGTTTCTAATATAATGTTTCTTAAATTGTGACAAATTTCTTTTTGAGGAGATTTCTGTTTTTCTATATAATCATCAACCTTATTCATTTTTTCCACCCGTTATATTTATAATTACTTGTCCCTTTTTCTGCCCTGTTTCAACATACCTGTGAGCCTCAGCAATCAATTCTAAAGGATAGATTTTGTCTATAACTGATGTTAGATTCCCCGATTCAATAAGTTCTTTAAGAAAAATGAGATTTTCTCTTTTCTCTTCTACGAGCCCTATAAGTGCTTTTTTTTTGCTTGCTATGTTAAGCCATAGCATTCGAAAAAGCTTTAACAGTCCAAAAGTAGCAAAAACATAGAGCCCTTCTTTCTTTAACGATCTTTTACTACCTGAAAACGGACTTTTTCCTACCGTATCAAAAATAATGTCATAAGTCCCGCCCTTTTTGGTAAAATCTTCTTTTTTATAATCAATTACTTTATCAGCTCCCAAAGATTTCACCATCTCTAATTTCTGGGTACTGGCAACCCCAGTAACTTCAGCCCCATAATACTTAGCAAGCTGAACAGCAAATGTCCCTACCCCTCCCGAAGCACCAAAGATAAGTACATTTTGCCCGTTCTTAATATTTGCCTTTCTTAGGAAATATAATGCGGTTAATGCCCCTTGAGGAACAGCAGCGGCTTCCTCATACGTCATATTTATCGGTTTTAGTGCTAATGCACCGTCTTCTGCCAAGCAAATGTATTCGGCATGGGCCCCCAGACTCGCGGTATATCCAAAAATTTGGTCCCCTCTCTTAAATAAGGTCACTTTTTTACCAACATCTTCAATTTCCCCGGCGAGCTCTGTCCCTAGTATAGGTTGTTTTGGTTTTCTGATACCAGATGATATTCTAGATAAAAACCCGAATCCAGGAGGAGCAGTGCAACTTCGTACCCAACAGTCGTATAAAGTTACAGAAGTTGCATATATTCTTATAAGTACTTCATTATCATTTGGAATTGGTTTTTCTACGTCTTTCATCTTCAAGACGTCAGGAGTACCATATCTCTCATATACAATAGCTTTCATTTTTTTATCATTTTTTTCCATTTTTATCACTTCTCTCATATCAATTGAATCTAATGTTTATTTTTATTATTTTTTTTGTTTTCAATAATGAAATCAATAACATCGCTTGAAAAATCTTTAACACTATCATATGTTACATTATCTAACGCTAATTCTCCTTGATTTAGCTTTAATTGAAGTATTGGTGGATAAATTATCCCAGGCTCAACATTATCGTGAAGTAATTCAATCCAGAATGGTTCAGTCTTAATTTCAGTTCGTGCAACATAAAATCCGGATATGGTTTTAATACATTGAAAATTTTGCTGTTTATATAATTCCAAGTATTGATTTAGCCAGTTTTGGATTTCTACGTTTGAATTACTATCACTAATAAAATCTCCGATTATTAAGTAATCTACTCTTTCCTCAACTAAAAAAGATGGATCAATCATTTTAGCATTTCCTACTGATACATCAATATAATCCTCCAATCGATCTTGGAGTATCTCCGCAATTATTCTTGAGAATCCAATCCCATGCTTATATATAATCCACAATTTTACGTTTAATCACCTTAATGCTTTATTTTAGAGTTATCAACACGTGCTAATAGAGGGATAATGTTTCGATTTAATCATTTAAATTCAAGAGTCTCGAGTATATCTGTTAATTCTTCTGTAATGTTGTTAGCCCCAGCGTTAATACTCACACGTACCCATTTTCCATCTTTAAGGACAGATAGATGTATACTTCTCACCTTGATAATTCCTACAACTTTATAATCAATTATAGTTTCATAAGCAGGTGTACCATCTTTTAGTGTTTTATGTTCATTAGAAATTATTTCAATGTCTTTTGCCATAATATTCAAACTTCTTACTATTTTCTTTGGGAGTTCTTCTAAACGTCTCTTTAGGGATATGCTAGACACAAAGATTTCAAGATTCCAATCTGAATGTGAAGCTATAAAGATAGCTTTTGTCATCGGACCTGGATTTAAATCTATAAAGTAATCTGGATACGTGACCGTAAACGTAGGAGTGTTATTCTGATAAACTTTTGTTTTAACCTTTGGCTGGTCTTGAAATTTCTCATATAGTTTTTGAGTATCATCATAGATACGCTCAAAACGGGCTTTTAATGCAGGAATGTATTCAGGATGAGTAAAAATATAGAAAATATCATTCTCAATTGCGTTGATTACCAATTCAGCCATAAATTCTGGGTTCATTCCTAATTCTAATAATTTCTTGGCGTTTGGGTCTCCAGTAAATTCTGTTTCACCTGAAACTTGCGAAGCTCCTGATCGAACCTGACTAAGTTTAATTGAATTCTCTAATATATTAGAACGTACATGAGCAGGACATATTACCGAGACACCCACATTTGTATTAAAACATTCCAATGCCAAGGTTTCACTTAATGTAATCACTGCAGACTTGGAAGCACTATAAGGTGCGGTATCTCCTGGAACTAAACCTGCTAAGGAAGAAGTGTTAATAATATGGCAAGGTTCCCTACTGTTAATCATTCGGTTTAAGAAATGTTGAATTCCATAAATAACACCAAATAAATTGACACCGATTGTCCAATTCCAGTCATCTTGGCTTAAAAATCGGATAGGTCCCCCAGCACCAATTCCAGCATTATTACAGAGGATATTTACTTTCCCAAATCGCTCATAGGAAACTTCAGCCAGATGAGCCACCTGGTCTGACTTGCTGACATCAGTGATCACACCCATTACTTCTACACCATTATCAGCGAAATCTTTACACACTTTATCAAGGGCTTCTTTATCGATATCTGCTATAACCAAATTCATTCCTCGCTTCGCAAAAACTTTTGCAAGTCCCAACCCAATACCACTCGCTCCACCGGTAATTACTGCGACTTTTCCTTCAAATTCTTTTATCATATTTTTCACTTTTTTTTTGTTTTTATTTTAATTGTCTGTTACTCATTTCATGATTTAATAATAAACTGCTATGGAATTATCATTCCACATACCATAGTAGTTATTTCTGATGATAATCATTTCTCTTTCATCTATTTTTTCATTTCTCATTTTTTTTCCTCTATTTTTTTTTTTTTTTATTAATTTTAATAGGTATTGGTGTTCTAATAAGAGCTTGTTCACTAATTTGGAAAAATAATGATAAAGGGTTTTTTCAATTCTTTCAGATAGAGATTAGTAATTTAGCATCGAAAACGAACAATCCTAAATCTGAATATATTTACTAAAATTAGCTTTTTTATACTGAATTACAAAAGAAATGATATAAAAAATACCAAAATTTTCTCTATTTAGTTGAAATTTGGGAATTGAAGAAGATAATAGAGAAGATCATTTAGATCTTACTAATTTATCAACCCAGCATTCATACCATTTTGCGTTCAAAAATATATGCGGAATGACATCCTTGAATCCTTCCTTAAGCAATTCTTCCTGAATTTTTTGAGACTCCTGGGTATTTATCGACCATGTGTGTAATGTAAGAAAATTAGGAATATTACTATAGCTTAGGCAATATACTATATTCTCAGAAAATTTCTGGTACATCTGTTCAATTGTAGCATTCAAACTGGTTCCTTCGTTTAAATATAAATGAAAAACTGTCATGAAGATGATTTTATGCACGGTCAATTCTAAAGTAAACGAGACTAAACCATTTTCAATCATTCTATCTAATCGTTTTCTAACAGTTTTAGCTGAAAGTCCCACATCATCTGCAATATCTGTTATAGGTTTTCTTGCATCTCTATTTAAAGTCTTTAATATTTTAAAATCGATATTTGTCAGTGGTTCTGGCATTGTTAAGTAAGGCATATTTAAAATCCCAATAGTCGGTTCACTAATTTGAGCGGTTTTTGAGACATAATTACCAAATTCCTGAAGTTCAGATATATCCCTTAAAAAAGCAGAAACGTAGACATACTTAGCACCCGCGATTGCGATATAAAAGACACTCTCATGCTGTCCTAGTTCCTCCCTTAATTCGTCCATAGATTTCGAAGTAGATGTTCCAAAAATTATAACCGTCAAATATTTTAAAGCTATTGAGCTTGGTCGTGCAATAAATGTGTTAATAAATCCCTCGTCTTCAAGATATTTGATACGTTTGTGGACAGCACTAACCGAGATATTTGTCATATCAGCTAATTCTCTATAGGTAACCCGAGAGTTTTCCAATAGTCTTTTAAGCAGGAAATAATCCGTTTTATCCATAGATCTATCAATTGAATATTCTTGTGAGTCTATGAGATTTAATTATCCTTATAATATATATTTTGAAATAATAAGTATTCTAATTCTTCAGTATGAACAATATATGTACTACCTCTTCAATCAAAAAGAAAAAAAAAAAAGAAAAAAGGTTTAATTACTTAATCTTTGCCCCGAATTAATTTAATTACAAAAACAATCAGAAAAATAGCTCCGATTGTAACACATATAATCGGAATCACCTCAGTTACGATCCCGATAATAAATCCTTCTGGTGTACTAATAGAATCAACAAAATCCTGCCAACTCAAAATATTAGGATAATACCACCCTAAAAGTGGAGGGAGGATAAACATTGTTATTATAAAAATAACGACCAGAACGATTCCTATACTAAAAGCGGTCCATTTTTTCATTATAATTCTCTCCTTTAATTTTTATTTTTATACTAATTTCATACTAAAAAAAACTAATGTTTTTTCATTTGGTCCTAAGTAACTTATCTACCCAGCAATCGTACCACTCTGCAGATAAATAAATATGGGGAATGACATCTTTAAATCCCAATCCTTGTAGAAATTCCTGAATTCGCTGGGATTCCTGAGTATTTTTTGCCCATGTGAATAATGTAAGAAAATTAGGAATATTACTATAATTTAAACACCAAGAGATATTCCTATCATATCTCTCGAATATTTGATGCATTGCGGAATTTATATCTGTTCCTTCGTTTAGATATAACTGAAAGATTGTTGTTAAACTCACTTTCTGTACTGACCATTCTATAGAAAAATCAGCTAAATGATACTCAACCATTCGATCTAGCCGCTTTTTAACCGTTTTTGCAGATATTCCTACGTCATCTGCGATGTCTGTTACTGGTGTTCTTGCATCTCTATTAAGGGATTTTAGTATTTTATAATCTATACTCGAAAGTGGTTCTGGATAGGTAGTGTAAGCGATATTTACAATCCCAATAGTTGGTTCACTAACTTGAGCCGTTCTTGAAACATAGCTACCAAATTCTTGCAGTTCTGATAAATCTCTTATAAACGCGGAGATAATAAGGTATTTTCCCCCTGTGATACTAACACGGTAAATACTTTCGTGTTGTCCTAGTTCTTTGCTAACATCATCCATTGATTTTGCATTTGAGGTACCAAATACCACTATCAATAGATATTTTAATGCGACTAAGCTTGGTCGAGCAGTATAATTATTAATAATTTGTTCCTCTTCAAGACTTTTTATGCGTTTATGGATAGCGCTAACTGACATATTGGTCATGTCAGCGAGTTCTCTATAGGTTAAACGAGAATTTTCTGATAATTTTTTAAGAAGGTAAAAGTCAGTTTCATCCATAAATCTATTAATTAAATGATGTTTTTAAAATGTCTTAAAAAATGAATGATGATTTACCTGACTTTTTGGAAAAAAAAAAAAAATAAAAAAAATTTTAGAAGTCTATTTCCTTCCTTTCCTCATAAAAATATAGAAAAGCATTTCAACTGTTAAAATAGCAGTCAACCCAATAAATACATATATATATTCAACTGGAACCTTCTCTTGTTCTGGAATATATCCACCGAGTGTAAATTTAACGAGTGTTTGTCCCCCATACAGAAACTCATAGTGGGAAAGGACCCCATCAGAATTATAAGTAATTTTTACATCAATAGCTACAGTATTATTTTCAAATCCTAAAGCTGGGACGTGTAGTAAAAAACCATCAGATATTAACGTGGCAGATATATTTTTGTAAAGACCTCCCTTAGAATTCATTACACTCAAGAAATCGTTTACAAGAGATGGCCAATTTATAGTTATAGGAGCAAATAGAACTTTGAACATAGCATATGGACTGAAGATTCGACTTAGATTTAGTGTCTGTCGCAAGAAATTTGATGTATCATTCACGATATACCAAGTTTCATCCCATTCACCACTATCGGATAATGGGATAAACCATCCCAATGTCCCATTTACAGACGTAAATGTAACTGTTGTATTATCAACAGGAGAGAATAGTAGTCCGGTTTCTTCAGCACCTATATTAATGACAGTTAAAGGCCAATATGATTGTGGTGGAGTTAATGGACTCCAGTCACTAAGGACCCTAGATAAGTTATCTGGTCCTAATGGTATGAGATTTTCAATGGTTGATCCTAGGTCATCTGCTGTATATGTGTTCAAGTTTTCCGTATGTACACTGAGCCCCCATTCATATTCTGCACTGCTTTGTATGCCTACATATATCCCTTGAGCATTAGAAATTCTGATGAAAGGGATAAAGAAAATTATTACGAGGACAATTAATCCCAACATTTTAGTTTTCTTCAAATTTAATCTTCTCCATGGTTTTATTGTTTATATTAAAAAATTAAGCTTTACCGTATTTCCTGAATAATATAATTCCTGCAAAAACTAAAGCAACACTAAATAGGATTAATATTCCCAGATCTGCCCATATCCTCAAATTAGTTAAATCAACACCGCTAAACAGAAGAGTTAAGGCATCAGATGCATAATGCAAAGGCATGAACATACTAACAAACCTAGTCTCAGGGGGTAATGGGTATAAATTGGCTGCTAACATCTGTTGTGGGAGGAGGAAGATCCATACGATCCCCCCAGCCGCTTTAGCGCTTTTCGCGACAGTCGCCGTTATCAATCCAAAGCCAATAGTGGACAATGAGAAGATAACCATGATTACAAATGAAAGAATAACTCCTACCGGTGTAATATTCCTCATCCCCCCCATAAGAAAAGTGAGAATGAAAATTATTGCTACTTGAATAATTGCCATGATCATGTTGGATATTATGTGACTCGCCATGAATTCTGATGCCGTTGTTGGTGTGGTATTAATTCTTTTTAACAAGCCTTGTTCGCGATCTTCTGAAAACGATAGAGCAACGGGTATAGCCATAAACAATCCGCCAAGTGCTATGAATCCTGGAACTAGGAATTCAAAAATAGTCCCATCTTGTCCTGTCCAACCATAGTCTTCTACCCATACTCCTCCAAAGGCAGCCCCAAAAATCAATATTAAGGCTACGGGGAGTATAAGTACTATAAACAATGATGTTGGTACCTTGATAAGGCTTTTAAATTGTATATTCACGAAAGCGAAAATTCGTTGTCTCTTCATTGTTAGATTCCCTCCATAATTCTTCTTCCTGTAATTTTTAAAAATACTCCTTCCAAGTCTTTAGTATTGTGTGTCTCGATCAATTCTTTTGGTGGTCCAATTGCTACTAGCTTACCAAAATCAATAATGGCAACTCTATCGCAAAGCGCTTCTGCTTCTTCAATGTAATGGGTTGTCAAAACAACTGTCTTATTTGTTTCCTTTAAAGAATTAATAAATTCCCAAGTTGTTCGTCTTACTCGTGCATCCATTCCGACTGTTGGTTCATCTAAAAACAAAATGGGAGGATCGCTTATCAAGGCTACAATAAGATTTAATTGTCTTAACATTCCCCCGCTATAATTTTTTGCTGCTCTAGTGCTGGCTTTTGACAATCCTAATAAATCCAGGAACTTCTCCATCCTTTCCTTTATTACGTCTTTTTTCATAAGATGTAAATTCCCGAAAAGCGCGATGTTTTCCTTAGCATTTAGATATTGATAAACAGATGCTTGCTGAGGGCATACGCCAATTAGTTCTTTTATCTTGCTAATATTTTTTTTGACATCATATCCTCCAACATATGCTTCCCCTTCAGTTTGATCAAGCAATCCACACAAAATATTTATTGTAGTTGTTTTACCAGCTCCATTTGGTCCTAAAAGACCAAAAATCTCGCCCCTGTTTATTGAAAACGAAATACCATCAACAGCCCTCACTTCTTCAATGACTCTCTTACCCGAATAAATCTTTGTCAAATTCCTAACTTCAATAGCATTCGGATTATCGGGGCCAAAAGTTAATTTATCACTTTTGTGGTCTACATTTTTAGTTTTCGACATTTTCAACATTTTTTCTCAAACACTTTTATTTTTAAAATTTGTTAAGTATAATACTGATTAGGGCTCTAATAAAGGCATGTTTACTTCTATGGAAAAAAATAAACAATGACGGATTATAGTCCTTAATTAGGTAGAAAAGTGATAATGCATCATGTTAATAAAAATTAAGACTAAAAAAATACTGAGAAATTTCCGTCAATTACACTACTTTACACTGGAATAGAGATGAATTAATACAAAAAATACCAATTTTTTTTCTATATGGTTGAGATTTGGGAAAGCCCACAAAAAATGCCAATTTGTAAACTCTTATATGTTGGTGCGGTATATAATTTAATTATAATGAGGGCTGTTGTGTATAAGGAATTCGGTTCTCCCGATGTATTTAAATTAAAAGAAGTGGAAAACCCGATACCTAAAGATGATGAATTGCTTGTTAAGGTGCATGCAACTTCAGTAAACGCCATTGATATGATTTTTCGGAGTGGTGAATCCCTGTTATTTGGGATGACAAAATTAATGGCGGGATTTAAAAAACCAAAACATAAGATTTTAGGATTTGACGTATCTGGGGAGGTGGAATCTGTCGGAAAAAAGGTTACAAAATTTAAACCAGATGATCTTATTTATGCATGTCTTAGAACTCCGGGGGCAAATGCTGAATATGTTTGCGTTCCTGAAGAGTTTGCAGCCATAAAACCCGCTAACGTAAACCATCTGGAAGCTGCGGCTGCACCTGATGCAGGTGGTACAGCTGTAACTGGTCTTAGAGATACGGTTAATATAAAAGAGGGACAGAGAGTGCTCATCTTTGGTGCTTCTGGGGGAGTAGGCACATATGCTGTACAAATTGCAAGAACATTTACAGCAGAAGTAACCGGAGTATGCAGTACCAGTGCTATCGATATGGTAAAATCTCTTGGAGCTAGTACTGTGATTGATTATAATAAAGAGGATTTTACTCAAAATGGGCAAACCTACGATATTATCTTTGATGCAGTTGGTCGAAAAGTAACTTCATACCCGAAATGTAAAAAATCATTAACTGAAAATGGAGTCTTTGTTACAGTTGATATCCAGTCAGTGATGTTTAAATACATGTTGAATAAAAATGTAAGAGGATATATGGGTAATATAATTTCAGAAAAGCTCGAGTATCTCAGTGATCTCATCGAAGCGGGAAAAATAAAATCAGTTATTGCTAAAACATTTCCATTAAGTCATGTTGCCGATGCTCATAGATACTATGAAGAAGGGCATCCAAAAGGAAAAATAATTATAACCGTAAAAGCCGAATAATTTAAAACTAATTTGTTAAATATTATTTTCAAAACATCTTATTTATTGAATGGTAAAATTCAATCAAAAACTTTTAAAATTAACAATTGTGTTTTTAGAGCAAAAGAAGAAGAGTTTCTTATGATAGAAAAAAGAAATATCTCCAAGGAAGATATTTTTCTTAAAGCACGAATGCTTTCTGAGGGTGTTCGAGTTAAATTGAAGAAGCCACCGAAAAAAGGTTCTCCCTATAGACCCGTTGTTCTAGAAGGGTGCGATTTGGTGGTACAACCTTTACCAAACCCATATTCTCGCTTGGAGGTTGTTATCGACGGTGAGAATGTGACCATTTCTGACATGGGAAAATTATTAAGCTTGGCAAAGTTAGAAGTACGACGTTCTTGGCTCGATGAGCCAATGAGTAATAATACTCCCGTGGAAAACGCTTTTAACGCCTCTGCCAGCTCGATCAGTATTCTTAATATCATTATGAACTTCCGTTGTTATAATTATGATTCAGGTCAAGGTTGCAGATACTGTGGTCTTTTTGCCTTTCCGAAAAGCAAGGCTCCCCCACTGAATCTTGCTCATAAGTTCACATCATACCAAGTAGAAACTGCTATAATAGCTGCTCAGAATGGTTGGCGAGGAACACTTTCTATTACTGGTGGGGCACTACCCCCTTCACAACGAGGTCAAGGGTTCGAAAACCTCGAAAGGGTCATGACTCAGTTAACCGATTCACTCGATGATAAAACACTTAATGAACTACATATCGCTCCCAATGTGTATCCTCCTGATGATCTTGAGGAAATGTATAAGTGGAAAGATCTTGGTGTGAACGCTGCCGAATATGATCTCGAAGTAATGGATCCTGCCTATTTTAAGGCTATATGCCCTGGGAAGAGCAAATCAATTCCCCAAGAGCGCTGGAAAGAAGCACAGGAGGTTGCTACCGAGATATTCGGACGTGGAAGAGGATCATTCCAAAGCATGGTAACGGGAATTGAACCTATGAACTCTCTGGTAAATGGTTTGGAAGAACGTATCTCGAAGGGCGTCTACAGCGCACCGTTAGTAATGGTGCCAACTCCTGGTTCTCCCTATGAAAAGTTTCGTCCCCCCACTGCGGACTGGTTTGTGGAGGCCACCGAAAAAATTGCCGATGTTTATTTCAGATACGCAGACACGCTTGATGTAAATCTTTTAACTGATAATCGTGCTGGGTTCACTCGCGTGGGATTATCTTATCCCCATATACTTGTCCGTGACGAGATGATGCGTCGTTTACAAGAGCAAGGCAAATACCCGCCTGGCTTACCTAGTCAAGATTTTATAGAAGATTAAAAAAGAAAAAGCCCCAGTTAATAATTCCTCCGATTAGAATCGCAACAGTAATTTCCAATAAAGAAATCTTCAATGCATATTTCCAATTGGTTTGTTTTGCAATGATAATGATCGTAGCAAAACAGGGAATGTAAAGCATTGTCACTAAGCTAAAAACAATCATTTGGATGGGAGTCAGTAATTCTAAAAGTGTAATTCCAATATTTTCAGCAAAAAGAGCCAAAAGGACTAGAGTAAGTTCTTTACGTAAAATTCCATAGATTAAAAAAATTCCTACTGCTGCTGGTAGTCCTAACCAAAGAACAGATATAGGTGACAAAACAAAATTAATTGGATTGAGTATATCGAATATCAATAATACCTCCAACGTAATACCGAGTATAATTATGATTGGAAGTGCTTTATAAACGAATTCTTTTGACCTAAGCCAAGTCTGTTTCAAAATGACATTAAAATTAGGTTTGCGATATTCATGCATTTCCATAATCAATTCTGTGCAGGTTCCTGGCATTGTTTTATTTAATAGGCGCCCTACAATAAAAATCACAGCGAAATTTATAATAAACAAGAAAAAGACCCAAGAGAGTCCTAAGTATCTCCCGACTAGACCCATAACGACTGTCATAGTTGCAGCACAAGGTATAAGTGATGTTAAAGCTATAGAGATTTTTTTCTCTCTTTCTGTTTCCATGATCCTACATCCAGCACATGCAGGGACATTACATCCAAAACCTAGTATCATGGGAATAATTGTTTTACCATGAATTCCAACTGAATGCATGACCCTATCCATTAAGAATGCGGCTCTGGGTAAATATCCAGAATCCTGTAAAATTTCAATAACTAAGAAGAAGGGAATAACATACACTAAAACACCCCCTATTGCTCCAAATAATCCGCCGACACCTCCATCCCATAAAATCTTTACCCAAAGTGAATTTTCATCAAGAATGGTATAAACTGTTTCGCTCCAGATCCCATATCCACTGTCCAATAATCCCCCCAAAAAATCTCCAACTGAAAATGTGAATAGATATATCCCTAAAATTACGAGAATTAGAATTATATAACCCCAAATAGAGTGGGTTGTCAGATGGTCTAGTTTATCAGCAAGATTGAGTCGCTTCGTTTCTTTTTTGGACTTAATTACTTGAACTTGAGTTACAATTTTATTTATATTGTTATAGATCTCTGAGGAAATCACTGTATGAATATCTTCTCCGTGAATCTCCTCAAGATTCTTGCGAAATTCACTAGCTTTTTGAAGAATCCGGGAAGATCCTTCTATATCAGTATATATCCTGTTAATTTCCTCATCGTCTTCTAATAGTTTTATCGCCAAAAACCTAGGAGGATAATGGGAAATTTCTTCGGAAGTATCCCCCTCATTTATTATCTTGGTGAGCTTTCTAATAACAATCTCAACTTCTTTTCCAAAAAAAGTAATTTCCGATAAATCTGGAAAATTAAACTCTCTTTTTAGTGAAGACCATGATTTTATCCTATGATAACTATGTTCTTCTCGGTGAGAGCTTTGTGAATGGTGTTCTTTTTCTTTTTCTTCACTAGTGTGGTAATGTAAATGGGGGTGACGATTCATAACCATCTCAATTGCTTCCTCTAAAAGTTCATGGACACCAACTCCATGAACAGCTACTACGGGTAAAACTGGTATTTTAAATATCTTTTCTAATTTATTAAAATCTAGATCTACGTTCCGCTTATGTAGAATATCCATTTGATTTAGAGCAAGTATCATTGGAACTTTTAATTCTAATAATTGGAAAGTAAAGAATAGATTACGTTCAAGATTAGTAGCATCGATCACATTAATAATTAAATCAACATCTTCAGAGATTATGAATTCTCTACTAACAATTTCTTCGATTGAAAATGTTGATAATGAGTATATTCCTGGGAGATCAATAATATTAAAATGATAGCCTCGAAAATCTAAATGACCCTCCATTTTTTCAACAGTTTTACCAGGCCAATTTCCAATAGTCTGTGAGAGCCCTGTTAATTGATTAAATATAACAGATTTCCCTACATTTGGATTTCCAGCTAATGCGATATTAATTGAATCTTTAATTATATCGTGATCTTTGTGTTTAGGTTTTGCAGGAAAATGACAACTCATAATAGATCATAAATATTTTCTACTTTTTTATGATTCGCACTCATTTGAGCATTCAACCATTATTTTAGCGGCTATTCCTCTCCCAATAACTATTGAACTGCCTTTTACGATTACTTCCAAGGGTCCCTTTAATGGAGCTGATTTCTTTTTTAATATTTTTACCCCAGGGAGAATCCCTAAATTGGCTAAACGTTGTTTGGCTTTATGTCCAGCAGTTACTTTTAGAATAGTGACTAGTTCTCCTTTTTCACACTCAGTTAAACATTTTATTAAAGAAATTCCAGAAATAATTTTTCTTGTTAAAGATCTAACTATTCATTTTCACCTTATTTGAATGCTTCTTAATTATTATTAAATGCATTTCTAAATATAAATTTAGGCATAACAAAATATAAGAATTTTAAGTTTGATTCAATTAGAGTAAATTAATATTAGATGGAAATTTATCATTATAATTAAGAGTTTTAATATTTAACTTTCAGATTTCTTCTATTTTCGCTTAAAATTGAATATTAAGACTTTTAATTGATAATTAAAACTCCCTTAATCAAAATCTTTTAGTTTTTTTCTAAAATGAATATTACAGGCAGTATTTCATGCTTTTAGCACTTTACATACTAAATTTCTCTGTTTAAAAATGGAATTTTAAATAATAAAAAAAAAAGTTTGACCTTCTGTTAATTATTCATAATTATTCTACGTTATTGTTCACGGCAAAGTCTCTTAAGCAATGTAGGATCGATTATTTCTTTCGTTGTCCATCCCTTTTCCTTTAAGAAGTCTAAAATTTCAGTTTTCATATTAATCGGTATATCGGCTTCAACACGAATGAATTTAACTAGATCATTTGGGAATTTTATACCTTTATATTTGCGCTCAAGATCAATCCAGTGAGAAAGTTTTATCATCCTTCCTTTAGAATTGTCAGCTGGCCTTAAACACATTTTAGCAACTAAACAAATCGCTTGTTCAATTGATTCAGCTGTAGTTAATAAATGCTCTGGACCGGGACCTACTAAATGATCTGGGGTTCCATCTCTAGCATTAAAAACCTTCCAAGAGTCTTCATTATCTGATCTCCCAATATACATTCTCCTATATTCCGCAGAATGTGGACCAAGTACTGCAGGAATACCTACACTATTAGCCATACTTGCTATGCTTGCTGCCTTCTGAGACATAGCACCCCATGCAACACCAACAGCTCCAACTCGATTTAATATATAATCCGCTATTTCTTCAAAATTTCCGCGTAATGGACGTCTTGCGAAAATATTTGCAACTTTAATGGCAGCACCAGTTATATGAGGATTGGAAACACATGATCCTACATTTACTAATCCTCCTCTATCAAAATCTCCAGGAAATCTATCATATAATGTTTTTCCCTCTTCATCCTTTACTAGACCGATATCCATCGCCCCACATCCAGATACCACAACAATATAATTTCTATTACAAAATTCTTCAGCCATTTTGTATAATTCCTGAATATCTTTTGCATAATTTGCACATCCAATAATTGCCACAATACCGGGAATTTCTCCTAAGACGATTGGAGCACCTACGTTACGGATTTCTGTGTCCATTATTGGACCTCTCCCAGCTCTACAATTATATTTTTCATTTCGAATTTTATCTCGTCCTGCAAACATGATTAAAGTTAAAGGAGATACATCTTTCTTACAATCAGACTCGCACCTACCACAATCTAAACAAGAATCAAAAGCATCTGATAAGATTGAGAAATCCCCTTCTTTTACTTTTTCAATACCAGCAACAAGAGGTAAATCATTTGGGCAATTCCTCTGACAATTACCACACCCATTACAGTTCATGGCCATGTCAATGCAATTCTGTTCATCAGGAATTCCACTTTTGGCTTTTCTTATTGGCTTCACCTTTATAGCAGTTTCAACAGCTACTTTTCCTGCCTTGACTGGGTCCAAAATAAGCACTCCCTCTACCTTACCACTAACTAGATCTTCTATAATCTCGTCAGCAGGATCATCTGTTCTATCAGGTAATCCTCCCATAATTTTTTCATTTGTAGCAATAAATGGTGCATTTACCAATTTTGCTTGTTCGAAACTACGTAGGTTGACACATTGTTCATCAACCATCACTACATCAGCTAACCCAGAACGAATATAGAACATCTGACGAGAGAGGGAACCCACAATTTTAGCACTTGAATAATAGCGAGTTAAATCTAAGGCAGTACAACAAATCGCACCTACATCAACTTTATCTTCCAAATTATTTTCCCGCATATAATCAACCAGTTCAACTCCCGGTGCCACGTTATGTCCAATCATAAGGATTGTTGCTTTATTTTCAGGGTCCATTGTCCCCATTCCTAGTTCAACTATAGGAACATCAGGATCACCCAAAGGAAAACCGTATGCCGCAATCTGGGCAGCATCTGAGATTTCCATGCCGACAGAATCTGCTAAACCTGCTAAAAAGCTTTTCGATTCAAAATCCAGATAATTAGATTCTTGCCCTGTATGCCCAGCTGCTAGTAAATGAGTGATTGTGAAATGTACCCAATCCATAGCAGTTTCAAGATCTTCTAAAGTTTCTGGTTTCATCCCTATAACTAATCGAGTATGTGGCATTTCAACTTCAATATTAGTTCCAAAATTGATAGGGACATTTCCGTACTTTTCCTTAAGCCAATGAACCAGATGATCCCCATGAGCACTATGACACGCTGCTCCAATACAACATGCTATTTCTACAATCCTCGCCTGTTGTGTTTCCATGTTAATACCACATGCTCCGGTTCGTCCTTTGGAAAGATTGCACTTCCCATATGTACATAAACAGCACATATCACATATAGGCATGTAAAATGGTTTATAACGTTCCATTAACTTAAAGAACCAACTACGTAAAGTAGGAATATGTGGCATTGGATGGGGTCCCATTGGTTCCCATTCTGTCTCATCACCAAAACTTACCTTACCAGTGGTCAATTCAAATCCTTTGATTAATCCTAAAGGACCTTTATATTCATCAATTTTTATTCTCGCACCTTCTTTACTCATACGTTAACTACTCACTTTGGTTTTTGAATATTTATTCATTTATTCTATATTATGTAATTAAAAGATTCATACTATTAAAAGTCTAATGAATTATTATTCATAATTGATAGAAGATGCATTTTCAAGAAGTGTTTTCGAAATTTATGAGAATTAAATGAATTATTAATGGACTAGTAGGAAATAAGCATCTTTTAAAGAGTAAATGACATAGACATCAAGATAGAGAATAATTATTCATTAATCTTAAATAGTTTGGGGCATAAATAAGATTATCGATATAATATCGAATATTTATTCAAAACAAAATAAATGGTTGAAAAAAAATGGTTGATATTACAGATACACTGGATTGCACGGGTGAAGTTTGTCCGTATCCGGATGTAAAAAGCAAAAGAAAAGTGAAAAAGATGAATTCTGGGGAAGTACTTGAAATTTTAATAGATTATCCTCTTTCAGCTGAACGTATACCAGAGACAATGAAGTCGTTAGGGCATGAGGTGTTATCTGAAGAAAAATTGGGAGATTCTTCTTGGAAGATTCTCGTAAAAATAAAATAAGGTGATAAAAAAAATGGATTTTTGGTATGCTTTAGTGGTAGGGCTCATAATTGGAGCCATTTTTGGTTTTATCTTGCAGCGTGGAAGATTCTGTATGAATTCTGCTTTCAGAGATATAATTCTATTGAAGGAATATAAATTAGCAAAAGCCGTAGCTGTTGCACTAGTTGTTCTAATGGTTGGATTCGCTATTTTTGCATTTGGGGGAGTAATTGATTTAGCTCCAAAACCTTTCAAACCATGGGGGGCTATTGTAGGCGGATTAGTGTTTGGAGTAGGAATGGTTCTTGCAGCAGGTTGTGCAAGTGGAACGACGTATCGAGTAGGAGAAGGAATGATGGGCTCTGTTGTTGCAGCAGTAGGTTTGACCACTGGTGCACTAATGACAGGGTTTGGAGTCTTAAGTAATGCTAAGAATGCCTTACAAGCGACTGTAGTGGGGAGTGGGCCAGCTTTAACTCTTTTTGGTGAGTTTAACGCGACTATAACTCCAATACTGATGCTGGTTGTTGGTTTAGTTGGAATTGCCTTAATGATTTTCTTCTGGGCATGGCCAGCGATCAAAAGAAAGAGAGACGCGAATGAGTCATTGATCAAATTCGAAAATTTCAAGGAAGCAACCTTTAAAAAGGGATACCCATGGTGGGTTACAGGGATTCTCATTGGACTAATCTTAACAGCTGGCTTTATCGCTAGCAATGGAGTGGTAGGTATTACAGGCGGTTGGATGGATATTAGTTTATGGCTTACGACAACGGATTCTGTTATGTGGGCTGGTTTTATTATATTTGGGATTATAATCGGAGCTTTCGTCAGTGCGTACATTGGTGGAGAATTTAAGTTTAGAGTTCCAAAAGATGGATTTATGTTGCTTAAACAATTCTTTGGTGGTGGTTTAATGGGCTTTGGTGCGGTTACAGCCATGGGATGTAATGTAACAAACATTCTAGGTGGGGTCCCACAACTATCATTACATAGTATTGTAACTGGTGCTTGCATAATGTTTGGTGCATGGATAGCAGCTTATCTTCTGTTTATGTGGAGAAAAGATTAAACTTTGGAGATGATAACTAAACAATGAGTCGTCTTGGTATTCTTTTTTTTAATGGACCATACCAAGCTCAATCTGCAGAGACTGTGGTTAAGCTAGCAAATGCTGCGCTGGATAAAGGGCATGAAGTTCGTATTTTTTGCTATATGGATGCTGTAAATGCGGCTCTAGAAAATCAAAAAAGCGTTGAAGGAATATTTAATATCGAGGAAGGTTTCAAAGAAATACTCGAGAAAGGAGCAACAGTTCGATTGTGTAATCTTTGTCTTCTGGTTAGAGGAACTATGAAAAATTGTTTAAACCGAGAATGTGGAGATGTGAAGCGAGCAGGAACACCTGATCTCGCAAAAATCATAGAAGAAACCGATCGACTTATTGCTATATGTTGAGGTGATAATATGTCAGAAGAAAAAAATGTAGTTATACTTTTAAGGCAACCACCACATGGAACTCTTTATCCTGTGGAAG
The DNA here is from genome assembly GCA_016839845.1 of Promethearchaeota archaeon. The sequence goes on along the minus strand of JAEOTL010000256.1, from coordinate 43,381 downwards.
GTTTAAGGATGTCAGTAGCAGTGAGTGCAGATTTTGAACCGATTACTATAGCAATTAATGATGGGGTATATACATTTCTTAAAGACGTGGATAAAACAATGTATTCAATGCACATAAATTTTTTGAAGGATATCGATTTAGAAATTTATGTAGACAAGAAATCACTTGATGAACGCGGACTTACAAAAGAAGACTTAATTGAGAGCGTTGAAATTAAAGAACACGATGAGATTTTAAAAGTTCTTGCGGGTTCAACCGTAACAATACCTTTTTAGGAGGACTGAAAAAAATGGGTAAAAAAGTACTGTATTTTATAACAAGTGAAGATATTACGGGAGTAGAACTTGCTATTGAACATACTAACGATGATGACATAACAATCCTTTTGCTCCAAAATGCTGTATATTTCGCAAATAAATCTAACAAAACAATATCTCAAGCACTCGAACAAAATAGATCTGTGATGGTATGTAAAGAAGATATAGATCTCCGTGGTTTAAGCAATTTTGTGTCTGAAAGAGTTAAGTTAGTCGCATCTGCAGATGTAATTGATATGATTTTTGCAAATGATACTATTATTAATATGTAAAAAGAGAAGAAAATTCAAGAAAATAAATTCCCTTTTTTTTTTTATTTTTTTTTAATAATAATCTTAGAAAAATCTTAATAGATTCAAATCGTTTTTTTGGTTTAGTTTGTGATTATGAATATTGATTCATAATAATATCGCTTCTAATAGTAATTAAACTTGGGGACTTGTCATACTGAATAATTATTCATAATATTTAAATTTGAAGATTACTTATATTTAATTAGGAAAAAAAGAAATAAAATGAGGTGAAAAAAAAAATATGCCAGGTGGAGATAGAACTGGACCTAGGAGATTAGGTTCAATGACTGGAAGGGGTTTAGGATATTGCGCTGGTTATGATACACCAGGATTTGCAAAAGGTTCTGGAATGGGACGTGGGAGAGGTTGGGGCCAAGGGAGAGGCAGGGGATATGGCAGAGGAATGGATTGGGGGTATGGTCCCCCAATTTATAAACCCACCTATGCTCCATATGCATCAAGAACTGTACAACCAATGAACTCTGAATATCAACTAACAAGGCTCAAACAAGAAAAAGAATATCTAGAATTAGAAATGAAGGGCATGAAAAATACGATAGAAGAGATTTCCAAGAAAATTGCAGACCTTGCTAAAGAAGAATAATTTTTTTTTTTTTTATTTATAAAAGGTAAAGATCAAAATGGTTAAGATTAAGGAAAGCTATGAAGACTATTTAAAAGCAATATTCATAATCTCGAAAAATAATAAAGGAGGGTGGGTATCTAATTCAGAGATATCTGATTTTTTAGAAGTTACACCCCCTTCAGTAACCAATATGCTATATAATTTGAAAATAACAGGATTCATCGACTGGAAACCAAGAAAATCTTTAAGGTTAACTCAAAAAGGAAAGAATGTTGCTAAGCAAGTAATTACAAACAATAGAAAATTAAGAAAATTTTTCTTAGAAACTTTAAAATTACAAAATAAAGATTTAATTGATAAATTGTGTTGTGATATTGAACATCATATTACCCCTGAAGTCATTAGGGCATTAGACAGTTTATCAACTTAAATTAGCACTAATCGCAATTATGTTTTTATTTTATTCATTATTATTAGAAAAATAAAATAAGAACAAATTTTAAAGTTAATTAAGAAAATGCCAATAGTAGCGGTTCCTTCTGAAGAAGATGGTGGATTAAATGATAATTTAAATTTACGGTTCGGAAAATGTAAGAGTATTACTTTTATTTCTATCGAAGAGGGAACTATTAATTCTGTTAAAGTAATTCCAATTTATACTACAGAAATAATTGGAAATTTAGGAATCCACGTAGCAGAAATTATTAAGCAAAATAATGCACCAAATGTGATTATTGGGTATATTGGGAAAAGGCATTTCAATCGCTCAACTCCCAAAATATAAAGATTTTTCAAGCACATGAAGAAAAGATTCTAATCAAACACTGCGTTAACCTGTTTATTCAAGGAAAATTATCAGAAGTTATGGAATCAAATGCCCATCTTATAAAGGATTGAAAGTGGGATGTCATCTAACATACTGATAATTTAATAATTCATCTACAAGGCTTTGAATAAAAAACCTAATCCCTGAATTTGTCTGGAACTATAATTCGGATGTTTGAAGGTTAGAACAATATGTAGAATTCTGTAATGCAGCAACAGGGACCGTAAATTTAAAAAAAAAGTTATAAATAATTTGAGCTTAGACTATTTCCCAAATTTGATAGCTTTCTGAGGACAAACAGCCACACATCTATTACAATAATAGCATTCTTCCTTTTTACTATCTCGTTCTGCTTGGTGAGTAGGGCAAATTGTTTCACATAATCCGCATTCATTACAGTCTTCTGTCCTTATGTACTTATATCGGCTAAAACGACCTACTAAGGAGGAAAGTGCTCCAAATGGACAGAGAAGTCTACACCAAGGACGATATACGAAAAAGCTAGTAATTATTACAATCAATAAAGAAATTCCAGGAATTAAAAACAGCGGAACAAGAGGATTAGTAAAAATTTTGAAACCGGTAAAAGGATTTATTATTTGTGTGACTGAAAAACTCCAAAAAATAGCTAATAAGGCTGTAACTGAAAAGAAAATCCATCGTATAATAGTTGCGGCTTTGTATGAAATATCAATTTTATATTTCACCTTCTTTTGCTTTTTAACGCTTGATTTAAATTTAATTTTAGAAGTAAGTTCTTGTAAAGCACCCACTGGGCAAGCAAAACTACAAAATATGCGACCGAAAAATAGTACTGTTAGTAGTAATATTGTTAAGATTATTACCATGGGAAGAATGGCAATAATGGGGACAGGTCTTCCTATATTCGAAAGAATAGTTTGAATTGGTAAAACTGCATAGGGTATACTACCTAAGATGATACCTCCGACAACAACCACAAATATAAAAATAATGATGCTGATTTTTGTATTCAGTCTTCTTTTATTGATAAGAATCAGTACAACAATGGATATTAAAATCCATAATAGGAGCATAGGAATTGCTGTTATTATGTCAAATTGCATTCCAGGTATTTGAAAAATCAACTTAATCAATGACTCTTTTTAAATTATTTTAATTATTAAGAATAATCTATTTCAGATATTTATTTTCCTTTACCAGTAAAGTATATTTTTAAATGATTTTTTTACTTAGTATGTCCCAAGATGTTGTTCAAATAAAGCTTAAAATAGTTATACTTAGGTGAAAATATGTGAAAATTATTGATGTAAACAAAGTAGAGATTGCGGATACACCACATAAAGTTGCTGTAAAAAAATTGTTCAATTTTGAGCACGCAACAATCGTTCATATTAAACTTGAACCAGGAGAAGCTCTCAAAAAACACATAACTCCTGTGGATGTGAATTTCTACGTCCTTGAAGGAAATGGTATTGTTGAAATAGGAGATGAACGCGCTAATGTTATAGAAGATCAATTAATTTTTAGTCCTGCTAAAATCCCTCACACGTTAGCAAATGAATCTGATAAAATATTTCGTTTCTTAGTAATAAAAACACCTACTCCTACTTCAGAAACAAAACTTCTTTAAATTGATGACGGTAAGGAAGAAAAAGATATAGAATATACGTTTCATTTAATATTTGAAATCTCATGTCTAGATTAGAAAAAAATCTAAAATTTTACGAGCAACCGATTTTTATAAATCTATTACTTTTACTTTTCAACATTATTCTCTTTATTTCTAAATTGCTTTTTGGGGTTGTTACAAGAAGTGTAGCACTCCAAGCAGATGCATTTGATAATATGACAGACATAGTGATGTCTCTTTCGGCGTTAATAGCGCTATTATTCACTAGAAAAAAGCCGAATGATAAATTTCCATATGGATATTATAAATTGGAAAATATCGTTAGTCTATTTTTCTCGTTGTTCATTTTCTTCACAGTATATAATATTATAATACAATCAATTACCAATATATCAACTTTTTTTACCGGACAACCAAGTGTGATACATAGTTCACCCTTAATTTTTTTGTTTTTAATTATTTCCTTATCGATTTCATTATTTCTTGCTTTGTATTTAAAAAAAATTAGGAAAAAAACAGGCTCACCCATCATTGAGTCCGAAGCGCGTGAGAAATTATTTGATTGTCTGATATCTTCTTCAGTTCTAATAAGCTTTATCGGTACATTATGGGGTTTACACATCTTGGATTCAATTATTGGTCTTATTATTGCAGTTTTTATCTTTAAAGGAGGCTATGACATTTTCCTCATCTCAATAAAAACACTACTGGATGCAGTTATTGAATTTGATAAAAAAAATGAATTAATCAAAACTATAGAAGAGTATCCAAGGATTAGAAGCTTAGAAAGCCTACAAGTTAGGTCATATGGGAAGTATATATTCATTGAGGCGGAGATTATATTAAATAAAGACATGACTTTGTCCCAAATTAGAGCATTAAAGGATAAATTATCAGTTAGAATAAAAACAGAGTTCCCCGAGATATTTAAATTAATTCTTCTTGCTCGAGCTCAAGAGAAACAAATTTTGAAAATCGCTGTTCCTGTGTCTAATAACGAAGGAATAAATTCGAAGATATTCGATCATTTTGGGGAAGCACCATATTTTGCGTTTTTTGAATTTCAAGAGGGAGTATTATTAAGATTAGTACTAGTTCCTAATAAATTTATAAATGAAGAAAAAAGAAAAGGTATATTGATTTCAGAATGGTTAAGTGCTGAAAAGATTGATAAACTTTATTTAACAAAAGAACTCAAAAAAGGACCCCAATTAGTTTTAACCAATAGTCTTATAGAAATGGAGATCACAGAATTCCACGTATTAAATGAAATTTTGACTAAGGAACTCAAATCGAATAAATAACAAAGTAAAAAGAAATGCCTTCGTTTTATTTAGGAGTGAATTTTGGAATGATTGCATTATTTGGGCAATTTAGAAAACATTTTAAGCATTGAGAACAATTTTTCATTCCTTCTGGTTTAAATATTATCTTTTCTTTACCATCGGGATAAGATTTGAGAATGAATAAGTTTTCAAAACAAAAACCTTCTTCTAAGCATTTCTTACATAGAAGACATCTTTCTTCATCAATATCAAAAGATACAAGGCTTCCCTCTTTGAGAGAAATGACTTCAATAGCACCATGTTCACACACTTCTACACACTTTAGGCAACCACGGCATTTTTCATAATTTACACACCTAAGGGAATTTCTCCAAAAAATTGCTTTTGGGCTACAAGAATAAGTACATTTCTCGCACCGAACACAGAGGTTTCGATTCACGCTTATTGGGAATAATTTTTCTTCCATTTTTAAAATCCACGCCGTCTAAATTTAAAAAACTAATAATTTAATAATTAATGTAGCGAAAGAATTAACGATATCGTTCCAATTCCCCCAATAATTAGTATAATCTGTTTTATACTTTCACCAATTCCTATTTTATGATGCAAATTTGGCGTTAAATCAGTTAATGCAATATAGATAAAACTTGCTGCTGAAATTGCTAAAATAAAAGGAATTATTACACTAATGCTATCCAAAATGCCATAACTAATTAAAGCCCCCGGAATGGTGGAGGAACTTGACAAAAAGTTTAAGAAAAAAGCCTTTCTTTTTGAATAGCCACTTTCTAGGAGTACTGCAAAATCCCCTACTTCCTGAGGCACTTCATGAGCTATTACTGAAAGACTCACTACTATACCTATAGGAATGGAAATTATGAAACTAGAAGCAATGACTATACCATCTATAAAATTATGGATTGCATCTCCAATGAGTAGTATGGGTCCTGCAGCACTATGGATTTCGCATTCTTTATCATGACAATGACGCCAAATGACCAGTTTTTCCAGAAAGAAAAAAAGAATAATCCCTCCCAAAATAAAAGAACATATTATTAATGGATCACTCAAAGATAATGCCTTAGGGATCATTCCTAGTAAAGCTGCAGCAAGGAGTGTTCCTATAGCATAAGAAATTAAATAAGCAACCAGTTTTGTTTCTGCTTTTCCCTTAAATAAAAGCAGGATACTCGCTGTAATAATTGCCCCAATGCTACCTAAAATGCTAAATAAAAAAATTAATAAAATTATCATATCTTACATCTAATTTATTCCCAATCAATATCATGTTAATTTCCAAAAGATTTTGTTATTATAGATCATTTTTTTGATCTTTTTCTGAGATTCAAGATAGTTTAATCGAGTCAATATATCTTTTTTATTAAATTTATCAGAATAAAATGTATCAAGAATTTGATCTTGCCTTAAAGGATGTCTTTCAATTATTGATATTAATTCATTATCAAAATTTGATGAGAAAATCCCAAATGTCCCGATTTCTGGATAATTTATATTATTATATTCCCCAAATATCTCATTTAATATTGATATAACATTTCTATCAGGTATATTAACCCAATCTTCAGCAGGAGGTCTTATTGGAATGTTTATGTCGATTCGATCTGGTTTTATTAAATCAAGTTTGTCTTTAATTTTTAATAGTTCTTCTTTGGAATCATTAATACCTTTCATTATCATTACTTCTATCCAAAATTTGCCTTTAAAATCTTGTCTAAAAGTTATGAATCCTTGAATAACAGCTTTAAAATTGAGAGAAGGATGGGGTCGATTTATCTTAATAAATGATTTCTCGTCTCCGGCGTCTAAACTGGGTAATACGACATCACACATCATTAAAGCTTCCCTTACTTCTTGATCATATAATAAAGCACCGTTTGTAATTACACAAACAGGTTTATTTGAAATTTCTATCGCTTCTACAATCAAACTTCCTAAATCTTTGTATAAGGTAGGTTCACCACTTCCCACAAATGTTATATAATCAAAGTTGTTCTTGTTTCGTTTGATACCTTCCTTCATTTCAGCAATGATTTCTTTTTTCGGATTATAATTTTTACGTTCATTAGTAAAATTAGTTGTTTTTCCTAGTTGGCAGTAGATACATTGAAAATTGCATGTTTTTAATGGGATGGGATCAATCCCTAATGATCTCCCTAATCTTCTGCTTGGGACGGGACCATATATATATTTCATATTATTCAAATAGGGTTTCTTTGCTTAGATTTTGAATTAGATATTTCTCAATAGCATGTATTAAAGTTTTTATTGCTAATTCAGCACAATGCTTATGGTTATTTGGTAAACCACCCAAAGCTTCATCAAGGTCAATTGGTTTTAAACTTTTAGCATATTCCAATGATTTTCCTTCTATCATTATTGTAGTTTGACTTCCTGTAGCTACTGTTGCTCCACACCCATCTGTTATGAAGTTTGCTTTTTTAATTATATCATGCTCAATTTTTAAGAAAAATTGCATTGTATCACCACAAGATCCCTCATATGCATGCCACACACTTATTTCAGAGCTTTTTGGTTTACCCCAATTTTTCGGATTTTGCATTAATTCAACCATATATTTATTATATTCCTCAATTGCTTCTTCTATAATTTGTTTCTGAATTTCCTCTACAAATTTATCAAGATAATCTTTTGGCATAATAGTTTTACTAAATGTGCATTATAAGAGCTTTTATTTGAATTATATCTATTTATGAATAATTATTCAGAAAATATAAAATTTTTTAAAAATAATATTAATATAAAGTAGAGAAATCGAAAGTGAAAATATGATAATTAAAAGGATAAATCCAGATGCATCTCCTGTAACAGTTACTTGTGTTTGCTCTGCTAGTAAAATAAATAAAACGAAGTATAACAATTATATATAACGAATGATTATTCATATTAGAAATCATAAAGGTGCCGTAATTATTCTAACTATCATAATTTTAACGATATGGGTTATTATTTGGTTTGTAATTCAGATCATGATAATTAAGAAAGAGAAAATTGGTATTGTGAAGAAATTACTTAACAATACAATTTTCAATGTAGCTATTGTAATTGGGTGGATTATTATTGTTTTATTTTTAATTCCGTTCTCCCCTCAAAGATTAATTACTGGAGAATTCACCCAAATATTGGATATCATTGGTCAGATTCTAATTATATTAGGAATCATTAATTTTATATGGTTATTTTTTCAAAAAAGAGGTATTGGAGCTCAAGAAATGGGAAAACTACTTACTAAAGGTTCTTACGGTATTTCAAGACATCCAATTTATTTAGGCCATATGCTAATTTTTTTTGGTCTTGTTTTTGAAAGAGGAGCATTCGAAGCTTTAGTTTTATCTCCGATAGTGATTCTTATTTATATTCTAACAGCAAAGTTTGAAGAAATATATTCGATTGGAAAGACTTTCAAGGAAGAATATGAAATTTATAGAAAAAAAGTTCCAATGTTTATGAAATGGTGGCTTTTTCTAATTATATGCAGTAGCTTTGTTGGCTTTCTATTAGTTTCTTTCAATTTAGGTTTTCTGGAAATTTAATGATAAGATTCTTTTTAATCATCGCTTCTTTTTTATTTTTCCCGTCTCTGAGAATCTTTTAGGCATTGTTCTTTTATGTAATACATAACCAACAATGAATAATCCAGCTATCCAAATGATTAATATCATAACATCAAATTGATATAAGAAATAATTACTCCCATCTACGCAATATCTTAATAGATCTGTAAAAAATGTAATTGGTGAGAAAAGTGATAAAATTAATAAAGAAGGGGGTGAGTTTTTAAGGGGAATAAAAATCCCACTGATAAAGAGTAAGGGGAACTTAATCAAATTCACTAAAATCATAACATTTGATGTCATATCTGAGGGATATGCTGCGATTAATAGACCTAATAAAGATCCTAAGATTGACATAAGAGTAATCCCTAAAAATAATAGAAATATCGCTGCAAGTGAATTTAGTATTGAAAATATTAGGACAAAGATAGTGGCTATAATAGATGAAATTATTAGTGAATATAAAGTCGAACCAGTAATTATCCCCAATAATATCTCGTTTAATGATATCGGAGAAACAATTATTCGTTCTAATGATTTTTCACGAGTTTCAATTGGTAAAACCACAGGGCTGATAGCCGTTGCTGTGAAAAAAGATGTCATAGATATAATTCCAACAAATACAGAATTTATAGAAATGGCTCTACCAATAACCCAAGAAAGGGTCATGAAAAAAGGAAATAATAAGCCAAAAATAAGAACGGGACCTTTTCTGATGTAGAGAAAGATATTTTTTTTACTTAATATCCAAATTCTATTTAGACTATTTTTCATCATTTTTTAACACCCCCCATCGAAATCGAATCTTCATATATTAGATGGATAAACACTTCTTCTAAGGATATTTCTTTTACTTTAAAATTAGAAATTGTTAAGCTATTTTCTTTTAAAAACTTATATAGCTTAGATATATCTTTTGGAGCATTATGGCTAGAAAAAACATAATACTCATTTTTTTCCTTCATAATATTAAATATATCCATCAAGGTTTTTTCTTGATCGTCCGATAAAACACCATCAATTTTGAATAACACATTTAATGTAGATTTAAATTTTTCACGAAGAACGTTAGGACTCTCATCAGCAATAATTTTTCCTCTATTCATAATTAAAATTCTGTCACACATATTTTGTGCTTCTTGCATATCATGAGTAGAAACTAAGATTGTTTTACCTTCCTTTTTTAATTGTAGAATTTGTCGTCTCATTAATTTAACAGAAATTGGATCTAAGCCACTTGTAGGCTCATCTAAAATTAAAATGGGCGGTTCATGAAGTAAGGCTAAACAGAAATTAAGCCGTTGTTTAAGCCCTTTTGATAAAGCCTTTGTTTTAGAATGTAGTTTATCCATTAAACCAAATTGAGTTAGTAGTTCTTCCGAGCGTTTTTCAATCTCTTCTTTTGGTATACCATAAATGCCACCTGAAAATTTTATATTTTGCCAAACAGTAAAATCCGAAAAAGCATTACTAACTTCTGGAACGATTCCAAAGTTAATTTTATATTTACTTAGATTTTCCGTTATATCCCTATTAAAAATTTCAATTTTTGCCTTCTCTTCTAATTTAAAAATACCTGTTAGTAATCGTATGGTAGTAGTCTTACCTGCTCCATTAGGACCGAGAATTCCTACAATTTCTCCTTCAAAAACTCTAAAAGAAACATTATTTACAGCAATAAGATCCTCAAATCTTTTATTAAGCTTTGAAACGTTAATTGCAATAGAATTTTTTTCCGTATCAAGATCTTGGTTATTAATTACCTTATGAAAGCTCATGTGATTATTTTAAAATAATAATTTTTATTCTATTCTATAGGATATTATATCTTCATACTGTTTCAACCATAAATACTTTTTCAAGTACTTACTTATTCACTAGCTCTTTCATTCTTTCTATATTTATATTTCTCAATTGCGCGTTTTAGAGTTCTTATTGCCAATTCAGCACAGTGTTTATGGTCATCGGGTAAGCCATCTAAAGCATTATCAATATCTTCTGGCTTTAATCCTTCAACGAATTCCAAACGCTTATCTTCAATTAAAATAGTAGTTTGGCTTCCTACTGATACTGATGCTCCACATCCATCTGTCAGAAAATGTGCTTTTTCGATTATGTCATCTTTAATTTTTAAAAAGAATTGCATTGTATCACCACAAGATCCCTCATATGCATGCCACACACTTATTTCAGAGCTTTTTGGTTTACCCCAATTTTTCGGATTTTGCATTAATTCAACAATATGCTTATTATATTTCTCAATTGCCTCTTCATTAATTTGTTTCTGAATTTCCTCTACGTATTTATCAAGATAATCTTTTGACATTTTAATTTTCACATCCAATAGGGTTTTCTTCTGAATCTAGTTCTTGGATAATATTAACAAACTAATTTTCTAATGTTTCTCTAATCCTCTTAACTACTTCCTTGAAAGATTTAGCACTTGCGGAGTCAGAACTCTTGATAATAAATGGTAAGCCTTGATCGCTTTGGATTCCTATTTGTACTTCAAATGGAATTTTTCCTAATAAGTGAATATTGAAATCTTTAACTGCCTTTTCAACTCCTCCTGGGGGATAAAGATCAATATACTCTCCACAATGAGGACATTTAAAGCCCGACATGTTTTCAATGATTCCAAGTACATTTCTTTCCATAATTTGAGCCATTTTTATAGTCTTTCTAGCATCCATTAGAGCAACTTCTTGAGGAGTAGAGACAACGATTACATTCTCCTCAGGAATAAGTTGTAATATATCTATTGTTTCGTCAGAAGTTCCAGGTGGTAAATCACAGATTAAATAGTCTAACTCTCCCCATATAGCTTGACCTAGGAACTGTCTTACTGCACTCATTTTCATTGGACCTCTCCAAATTACAGGTGAATCTGAATTTTCAATAAGAAAGGCCATACTCATCACTTTGATATTCAAAGGTCCAAGCACAGGGTAGAATTTTTGTTCTGTAGGATCAACTCGGGGTTTTTCATTTGAGTCAATCCCAAGCATTTTATTTACATTGGGGCCTGTGATATCGACATCCAGAAGCCCTACTCTTAATCCAATACTGGCTAAGCTCATTGCGAGATTTACAGCCACTGTTGTTTTACCTACACCTCCCTTACCAGAAATTACGACAATTTTATGTTTGATTTTTTCCATATTTTTTTGAATGCTGATCGTTAAATCGTCTAACTTCTCATGCTTTTCTTGTTTATCTATCTCTTGTAACTTAATATCTGATGTTTCTTCTTCTTGAATTTTTATCTACCTCTAATTATTGATATAATCAATTTATTTACTAATGCCACGTTTTCGGTAAAAATTAAATTTAAATAGAAAATATTTATATATTTTCAAATATTTCTTATTATGAATAATTATTCAGAATAATTTAAAAACGTTACTAAAAGAATAATTATTCAAAAAAAATCATAGGTGATGATATCATGGTTATTGTAGCAATTCCTTCAATAGGAAAAGGGGGTTTAAATGATGAAATGTGTCCTCGATTTGGAAGGTGCTCAAGTTTTACATTTGTTGAATTAGATAATAAAGAGATTGTTGCCATTAAGACTATTCCAAACCATGCAGTTAACGCGATGGGGGGTGCTGGCGTGCAAGCGACTCAAATAATCGGGAATAATGGTGCTAATATTGTAATTGTGGGTTTTTTAGGGCCTAATGCTGCAAATGGACTTAGAGCTTTGAATATAAAAGCTCTCCATTATCAAGGAGAAAATATGTTAATAAAAAACGTAATAAATCAATACCTCGAAGGGAAATTGCGTGAAATTACTTCCCCAAATGTGGGTTCTCATCACGGAATGGGAGCTGGTCGAGGTAGACAAGGAATTCATAATTCTTAAGATATATCTAACTTTCATAGAAATCATTTCTTTCTTATGAGCACACAGAAACCTAAAATAATCTGCATTACTGGAGGTAAAGGGGGAACAGGCAAAACTTTATGTGCCGTTAACATTGCTGTTATGTTCAAAAATGATGGTTATAATGTTCTCCTCATAGATGGTGATGTAGAGAATCCCAATACATATTTATTATTAAAAGGGAACCTTGAAAATAAAATGGCAGTTCCTTTTTTTATGCCAAAAATATTAGAAGATAAATGTTCGAGGTGTGGTTTATGTGCTCAAAATTGCGCAAATCATGCCTTATTATATATTGATGATTCAATTCCTATCCTAATGTCTTCTCTTTGTTCAGGGTGCAAACTATGTTTTAAAATCTGTCCCGAAAATGCAATTGAGTCAGATTTTAAGACAATTGGTTGGATATATTCAACTGAGGTTAACGGTCTTTCCCTCTTACTCGGGGAACTAAAACCTTCCGAAGCACGTTCAGCCGGGATTGTAGAAGCACTAATTGAAAATCTTGAAAAAATTATGCAAAAAGATCCAAATATATTTGATATTATCATCTTCGACACCGCACCAGGAGCGCATTGTGATGTTGAACTATTAATCGATAAATCAGATATAGTTATTCCTATTACAGAGCCTACAAGGTTTGGAAAACTAGATTTAGGTAGAATAATAGAATTAATAAATTTATTGAAAAAAGATTATAAAGCTATAGTAAATAGATCGTCATTATTAGGGTATAGAGATCAATTTTTAAAGGAATTGCATGAAGGAAACATAAAAGTCCTAGGTGATATTCCTATGGACGAAGATATCGTTAATTCTTACTGTCTTGGAGAGCCACTTATGGAAACTGAAAGTGGGTTTAATAAAAATGGGGCGGGGTTCATAGCCTTTACTAAGCTGTATGAAAATTTGAAAAAGTGGTTAGGTTTAAATAAAAATCTAAAAGAAGGGAAGTAATACCTTGAAAAGAAAACTGGTTGGAGTAGTATCTGGAAAGGGGGGTGTAGGAAAAACCTCGATTACAGCTTCTTTAGTAAGTCTCGCGAAACAAGATTTAAAAGTTGAAGTAATTACCCTGGATTGTGATGTTGATGCACCTAATTTAGCTGTTATACTTCCTCATGATGATGAATCTACAATAGAAACAAAAGATATTTTCGCCACTTTAAAATCAGAATTTATTGAAGATCAATGCACTAATTGCAAACAATGTATTGATAATCATTTTTGTGAGTTTAATGCTTTAAAGTGGGATAGTCAGAATAATATTCCAATAATAGATTTTTTAAAATGTGAAGGTTGTGGAGCTTGTAAAGTATTATGCCCTACACATGCTTTTATAATAAATCCTGTAAAAAGTGGGGAAATAATTTCATATAATTGCAAAAAGGGATTTCCTTTGATATATGGGAGAACTCAATTAGGAAGTACAACTTCCGGAAAATTAGTGTCAGACTCAAAGGAATATCTAAGGAATATAAAAGAATTCAATACGACCAATTTAGTATTAATAGATGGACCCCCGGGTATTGGCTGTCCTGTGATTGCGACATTAGCGAATTTAGATTATGTTATAACAATTTGTGAGCCTACACCTTCTGCGTTACATGATTTAATGCGAGTTATAGAAGTTATACAGCAATTTAATATTCCATTTGGGTTGATTGTTAATAAGTCAGACCTACAGAGTCCTTTTCAAGATGATTTCAATAAGTACATTAAAGATACTGAGTATAGAATTTTGGGAAAAATACCTTTTGACTTATCTATCCCAAAAGCAATGTCTTATACCAAAACAGTTATAGACTATGCACCAGATTCTAAAGCTAGTTTAGCCATAGGAAAGATCTTCAAGAATCTAAAAGGAATTCTATGGGGTAATGACACTTAAATAAGTTCTCTTACGATAAAATAAACATTCTGAGAATCACAGTTGGTACAATTAACTTTTCTATCCTTTGAAGCGGAGCTGTCTTCCCATTCATGGTTACAATCCAAACATCCATATCCTATAAAACTCAGTTTATAGTCGACACTACCACCATGAACCTTGATCGGTTTTCCCTCTATTAATGCGAGTGTTGCTTTTTGGTGAGCGGCTTCGAGTACTCTTGAAAATGTCGGTTGACTAATCCCCATTTTCTCAGACGCCAATTTCTGATTTAATCCTGTGTAATGCTTTAATCTCATTGCTTCAAATTCAGCCACAGTCAAAATTATACTATCTTCTTCGGTGGGTGGGACCGTTGAAAAATAGAAGTTATTGGGAGTATGATGAACCCATCTTTGTCGTCTTCTTCGTCCCATTTTTCATCATTGAATTGATAGTTATAATTAGAAACGTTTTCTAAATATTTATTCATTTAGATTATAAATATTAAAATTTCAAATTTAATTAATTGAAAGTAAGTATAAATTAAAAAAATTTAGGAGTTTATTTAGGAGTTTATTTTCTTATTTGGACTTTGGGCGTAATTGGGGATGCTCCACCCATGTTTGTTATAATTGGGCAATGGGAAAAAACTTTCTCCATTAGTTCATTTATTTTCTCATCTGGTGCATCAGCTTTAATTCTTACTACTGGTTCAAGTTTATCGTAACCTGCAAGTAAGGTATCATCGATACCAAAAATTGCGCCTAAGTTAATATGACCCCGGGAATTTACAGTTAGACTCTCAATTTGTATATCCATGATTTTTGCCCAAAAACGTGCTACAGCAATAATACATGCCCCTACAGATGCTAAAATTACTAATAATGGGGATGGTCCCTCATTGGTACCATCTAAGCCCGGGGGAGCGTCAATTAACAATTTAAACGGTTTTGCTCCCATTGTACATTCTACTTGCATCCCATCGGGTAGCATCTCGCATGCAATATTGAAATTTTTTTCCCCCTTTTTAATATCTGCTTTAATGGCTTCATATGTCTCTTTAAAACTTGGCATTTAAAAATCCTCTCATTTAAGTTTTTCACGTGAATTTCTTCTAATGATTGTGAGGTTCGTCATGGTTGCTACAACTTGCATCATTCAAGATTTCTAACTTCCCATCTAATAGCATTCTCACATTTTTCTCAATGTTTCCTTCAATTCCTCGAAACACATTTATTTCGACTTGTTGAAAGCCCATGAAAGGACGCATTCCAATTCCAGTTAAAATCATATCTGAAACGTCTCTTTGCTTCATTTTCATAACAGGTTCCATACATCCTGAATGACCCTCGTTAGATACAGAAAAAGCTTTTTCGAATTTATTATCTTCAGAGATTTTAACACCGACAAAATACCTACAATGTCCAAAATGGGCAGATATATTATCTGATAATTCAGATCCATCAGAAGGAACTCCAACAATCCTACTCATAATTCTTACACATTTATTAGTTAGTTTTTGATATTAATTCATTTTTAGTTTATTAATTAAGGATATGTATTTTCAATATTTATATTTTATGAATATTTATTCATTATTATTTTAAATTGATAAAGGAAGCAATGAATGCTTAAATAGAAAAGAATTTGTTTAGGTATTTCGAACTCTTGATATTATAATTCCTATTATATTTGAAAAAGATCAAATTAAGGTTTTTGATAAGGTAAGGATCTTAATGATAAGTCAATTTATACTTTTTAATATGAGACTATGATCATTTTCCTTCATTGGGTTTTTCGTTCTCATCGTACGTATGTTCGAAAACCGAAACGTTTATATTCAATATTGACTATTCATTATTTGGAAATAGACAGTTTTTCCAAATTGCATTGGTTCTTTAAATTCCGAGATACCTTAATGTAGGAATCTGATACTTAATTTGACGGGGATGCATAAACTCAATTAATGTATTAGTTCAAGAACTGATCATTTCTAAAAAAAAAAAAAATGATAAAAAAAAAATCACAAAAAAAGGGATGATAATGAATAGTATAATGTTTGAAACATTTATGGATGATAATTTTGCTGTATATAAAGTAAGTGATATAGGACAAGATTTTACAGGCGAGGGAGCAAACAATTTATTTGAAAAATTCAAGGAAATTCCAGTAAGCTTTGTTACATTAGATTTAGGATATACCACCTTAAGAGAATTTAATGAAACTCATTTAGCAAAAGTCCTAAAACAATATGAGATTCCTTATTTTTCAGTTGAATTGCCGTATTATGTAAAAGGTCATTTTTCAAGCCAAATCGGTGAAATGAAAAACAAATATAACGAATTGAAGTCTTGTTATGATGCTCTGAAAAACAAAAATTCTCCTGGCGCTCAGGAACTAAGTTATTTAATCGATTATTATTCAAATGAACTACAGGAATTAAATTACTATATTAATCAGCAAGTACGTGTCGATTCTATCTGTGAAAAAATACTGAGTGTTATTGAAGGTCGTGATAGTAGAGATTTAACATTCGTTCACATTGGTGAAGAAAACACATTAGTTGGGATAATGCGAGAATTGAAAGCTCGAGACGTAAAATCTAATATAATTTTTGTTCAGAAATCCAAATTTTTGGATTAAAATAGGATTATAATAATTTAAAAAAAAGGAGATTTGGAATTGCCTAACGAAGAAAAGCAGAAAAAAGAATATGATATAGCAGTCATAGGGGCAGGACCCGGTGGATATCATTCAGCCATCAGAGCAGCTCAATATGGGGCAAAAGTTGCACTTATTGAAAAAGATAAATTAGGTGGTACCTGTTTGAATAGGGGTTGTATTCCAACAAAAGCTCTACTTGCTTCAGCTCATTTTCTTGAATCTATTAGCAATTCTGAGGAATTTGGAATCTCTGTTAAAGATTATAAAGCAGACTTCTCTAAAGTTGTTGAGCGAAAAAATAAAATAGTAAACGAGTTGGGGACTGGGATTGCAAATCTACAAAAAGCGTGGAAAAACGATGTGTTCATAGGAAAAGGTAAAATTCTAGCAGGAGATGCTAACCAAGGATTTAAAGTATTAATTCAAGGAGAAAATACTAAAGAAATTATTCTCGCTCAACGGGTAATTATCGCAACAGGATCCACTCCCACCATCTTTCCAAATTTCAATGTAGATCATAAGAAAATATTAACAAGTGATGATATTCTAGATCCCAATTTTAAGACAATTCCTAAGAAATTATTAATTATTGGCGCAGGAGTTATCGGTTGTGAATTCGCTGATATTTTTTCCAGTTTTGGGAGCGAAGTAACTCTTCTAGAGTATCTTCCATCACCCATAGCATCAGAGGAACCTATTATTATCAAACAATTACAGAAAACATTTGATACGAAAGGAATTACAATTAAAACTTCCCAAAATGTGTTGTCTGTTGAGAATTATGGTTCAGGAGTAAGGGCAACAACCTGTTCAGCCTCAACCAATATAGAGGACATAGACACTGCAGAGAAGAATACTTATGAAGCAGATTTATGCTTAATATCAATAGGAAGAGATAAAGTATCTAACAAACTAGGATTGGAAGATTTAGGAATTGAAACAAGAAGAAGTGTTATTGAGGTCGATCCTCACACCTTAGAAACAAGTGTGAATGGAATATTTGCAATTGGCGATGTAAATGGGGGACTTATGCTTGCCCATGTCGCTAGATATGAAGGAGATATTGCGGTCGCCAATGCGCTATCTAGTCTCAATAACTTTCGGATACATTCAAAAAGAACAAATTATAGAGTAATTCCATCAACAATCTTCACAAGTCCCAATATTGGATCTGTAGGGCTTAGACGAAAACAAGCAAAAGAATATGGAATTGACGTGTTAGTGGGTCAATTTCCTTATAGTAGCCTCGGTAAAGCGAAATGTATGGGACAAGAAGGTTTACTGATAATCCTGGCAGATAAACATACCCTCAATATAGTTGGGGCATCTTGTATTGGTGAGGGAGCATCGGAACTAATTGCTGAGATTACACTTGCTATGCAACATGGTTTAACGATTGAAGATATCACGAATACAATACATAGTCACCCAACTCTCTCAGAAATGACACTTGAGGCTGCAGAAGCGGTTGTCGGAAGAGCCATTCATAAGAAGGGACGCCCAATTACCCCTCGATTAAGAGATATATTAATGGAACAACTCCCTCTGGGAGTAGAATATGGAAAAGAATAGAATATTTATCTTTTATTTCTCTTTTTTATCTTATTAAATAATATTTAAAAGATAGTTCTAAATATAGTAGTAACTTGCAGTCACCTTGTTCTTAATAAAGTGCTAACATAACGTCTTTAAGATGGTCTACTGTGGTGTAGTGATTCTTCCCACCACCTCGCAAATAATCCATAGCTTGTTCGATACCCTTTATAGTCAGGCTAAAAGTGGGTATACGCTTAGCTATCTTTAATTTAGTCCATGACATCCAATCATATCTGACTGGTTCAGGGTTGAGCCAAACTACATTTTTACCATAATGAAGGGCGATTTCATTTATGTAATGAAGACCGGATTTTTTATTACTGGCATCATCATAAATAGCACCGTGAGGATTAACTAATTCGCTTCTATGCATATCTTGATCACCCACAATAACTACGCGATAAGATTTATCGTATTTTCTTAGAAAATCATCAAATTCTATAGCTTTATCAGTAGTTCTCTTAGCATCTTCGTACAGATAGTTGTAAATACAATTATGGAAATAATAATATTTAAAATCTTTCCAATGTGTTATGTTGTTTGCTGCCGAAAATAAAAGATTTACTTGATGAGTATAAGGATCCATCGTTCCTCCAACATCCATTAGGAGTACGAGTTTGATATTGTTTTTTTTCCTCTTGCTGAAGATTAATTCGAGATCTCCACCATTTCTCCCAGTTTCATCAATGGTTTTCTTTAGGTCCAGTTCATCCTTCTTTCCAATTTCATCTAATTCTTTTAGTCTTTTTAACGCAATCTTTATCTGTCTAGTATCTATTGTCAAATCTTTACGATAATCTTTAAATATCCGTTTTTGAGCTATTCTCACGGCACTATGCATCCCATAATCCCCACCAATTCTGAATCCGGTTACATTTTGACCTGTGTTTCCGAATGGTGAAGTTCCTTGAGTGCCTATCCACTTATTCCCAAAATTATGCTCTTCTTTTTGGTCTCTCATCAATTTTCTAAACTGCTCTTCCAATTCTTCTAAACTCATCCCGGGAAACAGTTCTTTTATTGCAGGTAAACGGAGGATTGTAATATTCTTTTCCAGCCATTCCAACATCTCTTGTTTAATATCTTCGGGAAAGTCTATTGCAGCATCCTTGAAGTAATTAGCAAAAGCAATATCATATATATCTAATTGATGTTCATTCTTACATAGAATGGAACGAGAGATATAATAAAATTCCACCATGTTCTTTATAAGCCCTTTGTTGAGGGCTTCTAAAAGGGTCATAAACTCCGTTATGCTAACCGGTAATACTTCCTTTAGGTAAAAAAAATAATCCAAGAACATGGAAATGACAAATTAGGTTGGAAATTTGAGTTTTTCTATTGCTATTTCTATATCTTTTTCTTTCTTTATAAGAACTCCTAAAAAGGGAACCCCTTTCTTCAATTCATCAATGCTTATCCCGCTTTTAAGCAATACTCCGATCCAATCAAGAAGTTCAGATGTAGAGGGCAACTTTCTCATTTTTGTAATAGCTCGTAAAGCGTAAAAATGTTTAAGGCATTGGCTCAATAAGTTTTCCTTCAGATCTGGATAATGTAAGTTGCAAATTTCAGCCATAAATGACCTGGAAGGAAATTCTATCCAATGAAACACGCATCTCCTCAAGAAAGCATCGGGTAATTCTTTCTCATTATTTGAGGTTATAATTACAATTGGTCGAGTTTTCGATTTTATAAATTCCTTAGTTTCTTTAATGTAAAACTCCATAACGTCTAATTCTTGGAGTAGATCATTTGGAAATTCAATATCTGCTTTGTCAATTTCATCAATAAGAAGAACCACCTGCTCATCAGAATCAAAGGCTTCGCCCATGGGGCCAAATGTAATATAATCATGAATATTATTCACATCTCTATCCTCACAGCCGAATCTACTATCATTCAATCTTTGTACGGTATCATACATGTAACAGCCGTCAATGGCTTCAGTTGTACTTTTGATATTCCAAATGATTAACCGTTTGTTTAAGCTTGTTGCGATAGCATGTGCTAACATGGTTTTTCCTGTTCCAGGTTCACCCTTAACGAGTAAAGGGCGTCCCAGAGCTATAGTTACATTGACAATATTCCTTAGCTGAGGATCCGCTAAATACTTAACAGTATCAGTTTTTACGTCTCCTTGAAATTTATTAAAAGTAGCATCCATGATTATTGAAAATTATTGTAAAATTAAATAATTTTTGAATTAAATTACAAGATTTGGGTTCTTCTTTTTGATTATATCATTTATTCTCTATGAAAAATATAAAAAAAATTTAAATAACTAGGGTTCAAAACATTAATTATCTATAAAAAAGTAGAGATTTCAATCATGTCTAAAGAAAATGATATGTTGGAAGAATTAACAAAAATTCGGGAACTTCTTACTCCCGCCCCAGAACCTAAGCCAGAAAAGCCAAAGAATCTTGCTGCAGAATTTTTAGATTTTATAAAGAAATACAAAATCCTAGGGCTAGCAGCGGCATTTATTCTTGGGCTCGCAGTTAATGCGCTTATTTTGTCACTAGCAGAAGATATTATAACCCCGATAATAGGAATTTTCCTACCCGGTTTTGAAGATCTTCAAGAGTTTAAAGTCGGTGTGTTTCGTGTAGGAAATTTCATCGCAGCTCTTATTAACTTCATAATTATTGCGTTTATCATATTCATAATAGTGAAGTATGCTGGAAAAATAGGACTTGAATAAATAAGATATAATTTTTCTTTTTTTTTTATAATATAGGTAATTTATTAATCCCATACTTAACCGTATTCGGTAGACAGATTATCTTTCTAAATATTAGCAAAAATTCTCTCAAAAAAGTTTATTAATTAATTTGATATAAATTTAATTTAGGTAAACACCTCCAATTTTGAAATATGCCAAATATCGCATCATTAATAGCTCAAAGAATTAAACCCATTTGTGCAGTATGGGAAATTACATTAAAATGTGATAGTAAATGTATACATTGTGGCTCAAATGCTGGAAAAAGCCGTTTTGACGAGTTGAATACTCAGGAGGCTTTAAAATTAGTAAAGGAATTATATAGTTGTGGTTATAAAGGAGTAGCATTAATGGGGGGAGAACCTTTAATTAGAGAAGATTGGTACATAATTGCTAAAGAAATAAAGAAATTTAAAATGGATTTATCAATTGTATCAAATGGGTTAAATTTGATTCAGCATATTCAAAATTTAAAAAAGTTAAATGTTGATTGTGTTGGTCTTAGTTTAGATGGAGGAAATCAAAAGACACATGATCGCTTACGAGGAGTTCAAGGATCATTTCAAAAAACATTAAATGCTATAAAAAGGTTAAAAGGTGAAAAAATCCCCGTAAGTGTTATCACGAGTGTTAATAAGATTAATATCAAAGAACTGAATCTAATAAAAAATTTACTCTTAGACAGAAATATTGCATGGCAAGTTCAAATTTGTGTCCCAATTGGACGATTTCCAAAAGAATTAGTTATAACGAGGGAGGAGTTTTACACAATAGCATTATTTATAGCAATCAATCAACAAAAATACTCATATAGAAGACTACCATTAATAGGAGCCCATTGTTTTGGACATTTCTCAAGATTTATTCCTAACTTGGGATTAAATCCATGGGTTGGGTGTCAGGCAGGATTATCCGTTTTAGGAATTCAAAGTAATGGAAATATCAAAGGATGTTTAACACTCCCAGATGGATTTGTTGAAGGAAATGTAAGAACTCAGAGTTTAAAAGAAATATTAAATCGATTAAGATCTAATGAGAAGATATTAAATCAATTATGTGTCAATTGCGATTTAGTAAATTCATGTAAAGGAGGTTGTTTGGGAACAGCTTATGCACTTGAGTGCTTTGATGATCCGTATTGTTTAAGATCAATAGAAAAAAATATATTCAATTTAGAAGAATTTCCTATTCGGGGGAAATTAGATTCAATATTCTCAAAATTAAAAAATTTAAGTTACAATTTAACATTCAAATAAATTATTATTCTACAAAAAGAGGTGAGATTCTAACTCTGTTTAAAGATTTTTTTCAATTATTTCAAGTTGGTAAGGAATTAGGATTAAAGAAGAAAGAAATAAGTAAAATAATCTTTATTAACAATCCAAGGCGTTTAACATTCTTTGCTGCCTTGATAGTAATAGTCTTCATCGTTTTTGGGATTTTAATAGCTGTGTTTTTTTTAGGTACACCAGCGATTAAAGATACATATCCCTCAGGATCATATTATTCAACAGCAAAGAACAAGGATTTTAAAGGAAGAAGGTGAATTAAAATAAATATTTTAATGAGGAATTTAATCGCGAGTACCAGTAAAAAATGAGGAAGATGAACATTGAATAATGAGTTCTTTCAATTATATCAAATAGGTAAAGATTTAGGTTTAACTAGAAGAGAAATTAATAGATCCCTCTTCTTTAAAGAAGGGTCTTATAGCTTCAAAAATAGAATTATAACAAATATTATATTAATAATTATTTTGATTTTAGTTGGAGCTGCAATTATATTTGTAACCCAATTAGGATTTAGTATTTCCACACATACAAATACTACTTATCCTAGCGGTACAAGATATTCTACCATAAGGATAATGGATTTTGAGAAGAAATTTAAAGGTATTGCTCTTAAAAAATGAAATTAAATGTTGGTTGTGGAAAGAAATACGAACCGGAATACATTAATGTAGATTTTTATGAAGATTTAATAGCAGATAAATTAATGTCTGCTGTTAACCTTGATTTCGAAGATTTTTGCTTTAAGGAAGTAAAAGCAGTTCAAATTATTGAACATTTGACATTTTTTGAAGCGATTTATGCGTTAAATGAATTTTTTCGCGTTTTAAAGCTTAATGGTAAATTGATCCTTGAAATCCCTGATCTGAAGAAAATCTGTCAATTGTATTTAAAATCTAATGAAGATCAGAAAAAAGTTATTTTAGGATGGTTTTATGGAGTACCAGATAAAGGATTACAGCATAAATTCTGTTTTCCTATTTACTTACTTCGTGAAATATTAGAAAATATAGGATTCATAAATATCGAAACCACATATTTTTTCAACACTGAGTTGATCCCCATTGTAAGAATTAAGTGTTATAAGCCTAGAATTTCTAATGACGTTGAAATTTTCCAAGTTCTAGCAAATGTGCATAAAATTCTTCAATCTGAAGGTCATGTTGATTTTAATAATTCGCTCCTAATTAAAGAACAAGAAGATCTATTATCTCTATATTTGATTTCTTTACTTGATTATCAAAAAACGCACAAAATTAGCTCAATATTTGAAGTTCTAGTAGATTCATTGATGAAATGGCCCCAATCTGTTAAAGTATTATTAAGAGTTCTTAAAGATAAAAGGATATTTTCTCAATTGGTGAGCAAACGAGTTCTTGATGTAACAGATCTTTTAATTCGATTGAATTTTCCTAATATTTTATGTCACTCATTTAAAAATATATATACTTATCCTGGAACCCAGAAAATCGCATTTTCCTCAATTGAATCCTTCGCAAAGAAAACAATTAAGAAATTGATGCAAAAAGACCAAGAAAATGAGAATATAATAAATAAATTGAAAATAATACGTGATAAAATTGAACATCCCGAAATAGAATTCTTCTCTCTCAAAATTTTAGAAAAAAAGTCATTAGATTATTTTTATCTTGGTATTAAAGCTTTTTATAAGGATAATTACAAAATAGCATATAATTATTTCCTGATCGCTATAAAACTTTATAGAGATGATTTTTTATTTTTTTGGAACCTCGCTAAAATCTTAGTGAAACTTAACCAAGAAACTAAAGCTATTAAATATTATAAGCGAACACTAAGATTAGTCAAGATAACTAAGCTTAACAATAAAAATATGATTCGAAACGAGATTATTAAAGAATATAATTCTCTAAAAAAAAACAAAGAATTTACTCAGGAGTTCAAACCGATAATGTCCATCGAAAATCTATGAACTATTAAAATTGATGTAATCTCACTGATTTTAGTCATTACCTAAATATTAACAAATGATGAAAATCCAATTTCCTTAATCATTAATTTCTGACAGTTGTTTTTTATTGATGGGGCAAACATCTAAGCAAATAGTACACCCAATTGTATACTCCAAAAAGAAAGTATTTGATATTAGTTCGACATTCTTTCTGTAATCCTCATCAGGTGGATGCAGTATGCTAATTCCATGCTTAACTGTATTTGGGAGACACGTCCTTTTGTTGAAAGCACCATCCTTGTCAAATGCGTTATGTGGACATTTTTCAATACATAGATTACACTCTTTGCAAACATTTTCTTCAGCTATTCGATCAGCATTAAGTATTGCAGTAGTAATGACTGCCGATAATCTCAACAGTGTACCATGATGTGGATGTATTAACAAACCATTTTTTGCGATTTTTCCGAGACCTGCGGCTACTCCCGCATGTTTTAATGAAATAACACCCCAGGGCATATAATGTTCTATCGCTATAGGATTATATGAGGGAATAGAAATTGAATAATAGCCAAGAGATTCAATGTAATGCGCCACTTTAACTCCAGTAATATCTATTAATTTATACAAACTATGATAAGCTCTATGGACAAGGTTATCATGATGGTTTTTCAATCGAAATATTGATTTTGGCATGGATTTTCCAAAAACGATTATAGATTTTGCACCTTCTAAGATATTTTTTGGTTGGTGAGATTCTGGTGCCTCTAGGAATAATTCATTATCAACATCTGCTATCCCAACAATATCCATTCCTGTTTCTAACACAAATTTTTTAATTTCATCTGTGAGCTTTTGACTTTGATTCTTTTCAGACATATCATATCCCCAATTTTTAATCATTTTGGCCTAAGATAGTGACTGAACATACCGCATAAGCTCCACCAAGATTATGTGCTAAACCAATTTTTGCATCAGGAACTTGTCTACCCTCTGCTCGACCTTGTAATTGTTTAGTAACTTCCTGAACCATTCTACACCCAGTACTGCCAATTGGATGCCCAAAAGACTTAAGTCCACCACTCGGATTAACTGCAGTCTCACCGTCGTAATTAAACGCTCCATTTTTTAATTCCTCAGCAGCTTCTCCCCGTCCACAAAATTGAAGATCTTGGCAGTTTAATAGCTCAGTTATAGTGAAGCAATCATGTACTTCAGCTAAGTCTACTTCTTTCCTAGGATTGGTTATTTCGGCTTCTTTATACGCCATTTTAGCAGCTTTAACGGTGGCGGGAGCATGAGTAAAGTCATAACTCGGCCAATACCATGGAGTAGACGTGTACACTGCTATTGAGTTTGATTTTACCACCACATAATTATCACCATGAGCATAGCTTTCAGCGAGTTCCGGTCTCGTTAGAATTACTGCTGCGGCTCCATCACTCATAGCACAACAATCATATCTTCCGAGAGGATCTGCTATCATGGGAGCGTTCATAGCTTGCTCAATTGAAATTTTCATCCGGAAGTGTGCCTTTGGATGATAATACCCATTCTCATGGTTTTTTACAGCTACTCGAGCCAAATCTTCCTTTCCCCACCCAAATTCCTGAAAACTACGTGTGGCCAACAAGCAGAACATTGCAGGTGCTGAGGGGCGTGGTAGTACGGGATGCCCAAAAAATTTGGTACTTGGGAGTCCTCTTCCACCTTCATCCATTAATTTTTCAACACCACATGCCAGAGCAACATCATAGGCTCCTGAAGCAACACCAAAACAAGCGTTCCGGAAAGCATCCATCCCTGAAGCACAATAATTCTCGGTACGAGTTATTGGTTTACCATTCAATCCTAAAGAATCTTCCAATGTACTACCTGAGTGTCCCGTAAAGAAATAATAAACCCCTAACCATGCTGCATCGATATCATCTTTAACGATGCCAGCGTCATTAATGGCTCCATAGCAGGCTTCATTTAACAGTTCATATTGACTTTTATCCCATCTTTCTCCGTATTTGGTAGCATCACACCCTATAATCGCAACCTTATCTTTTATACCATGTCTAACCATTTTGATTCTCTCTTGATTATTTTATTTTCAATTTCTATAATTTTAAAAAAATTGTATTTAATCATGCATCCCTAAAATACTGACGGAACACACACTGTAGGCACCACCTAGATTATGACCTAACCCAATTTTTGCATCTGGGACTTGTCGTCCCTCTGCTCTTCCTTGTATTTGCTTGGTTACTTCCGTTAACATCCTGCACCCCGTACTCCCAATAGGATGCCCAAAGGACTTCAAGCCTCCAGAAGGATTAACTGCTACTTCCCCATCCCAATTAAAAGTTCCGTTCTTTAATTCTTCTGCTGCAGCCCCTTGTTCGCAAAATCTTAAATCTTGACAATTTAATAATTCGGTTATTGTGAAACAGTCATGAACTTCTGCTAAATCAACTTCTTTTCTTGGATTTGTTATCCCCGCTTCTTTGTATGCCATTTCAGCGGCAGTTTTAGTAGAAGGAAATTCTGTAAATCCATACTGAGGCCAATACCAAGGAGTCGTAGTGTAAACTGAAATCGCGTTGGCTTTAACTACAACATAATCATCCGCATGAGCATAAGATTCCGCAAGTTCAGGTCGTGTTATGATGAGAGCCGCAGCACCATCTGACATTGCGCAACAGTCAAATCGTCCTAAAGGATCTGCAATCATCGGTGCTTTCATAATCTGTTCGACTGAGACCTTATTCCTAAAATGAGCTTTAGGATGATCTGAACCATTGTCATGATTTTTTGCGGCAACTCTGGCAAGATCCTCTTTAGTCCACCCCCATTCATGAAACGCTCGGGTAGCAGCCATGGAAAACATTGCAGGGGCTGATGGTAAAGGTAAAACAGGATGCCCAAATATTTTAAATCCTGGTAAGCCACTACCCCCCTCATCCATCAATTTCTCCACACCACATGCAAGACCTATGTCGTAAGCTCCAGAAGCTACTCCAAAACACGCGTTACGGAAGGCATCCATCCCTGAGGCACAATAATTTTCACATCTAGTTACAGGTTTCCCGTCAAGTCTCAATGAATCTTCGAGTGTTGTTCCTGAAAGACCTGTAAAGTAATAAAATACCCCAAGCCACGCTGCGTCTACATCATCTTTAACTATCCCCGCATCCTTAAATGCACCATCACATGCGTCGCCTAATAAATCATATTGACTTTTATCCCATCTCTCACCATACTTGGTCATTTCACAACCAATAATCGCTACTTTATCAGCGATTCCATGTCTCACCATTACTTTCGACCTCTTATTGGTCTTATTTTCCAATAATAATTATGAAATTCACCACCCTCATGCATCTTTCGAAAAGTCAATTCAACTTCCATACCGATAGATACAGTTTCTTCTGGGTTTTCGATTTCTGTCATATCTAATAATATTCTTCCACCGTCCTCCAGATCTACCACACACCGAGGAATAGGAGTTACATAGTAGTTTCCTCCAAGTAGATGATCTAAAGTGAATGTGAAGATAGTTCCTTTCAATTTCAGCTTAATTGGCTCCATTGTACCACTTTTTCGGCATCCATAACACGTAGGGTACATTTGAGGGTACTGGATCGTTCCGCATTCTTTACATTTATTACCGTAAAGTTGATAAAGTGAAGCTTGCTCACGCCAATGAACTACCGCTGAACTTTTTCTTGTATACCTGTCTTTCTCAAGCAACTCCTTATTATCAATGTAGGAACTGTAATTTTTAACCGTCACCATAGATTTTTGATGTCCCGCTATTCCCAAATGATCCTTGGAAAGACTTCTTACCAATCCTCTGTTGCGTATTTGCATTAACAGGGCATCAGCACCATCACCAAATCCTGCTACTATTATTTTTGCGTCCTCCTTTGGTCTCTTCAGTGCAGAGATTAACAACATGAATGGCATCGGTGTTCCAGTGTCCCCAACTTGAAAAAACAAGCCATTTTGAGCTACCCCTTGCCCAAATTTCATAGATTTCGAAACTCGTGCATGAGATCGAGGATTATTATAATAGTAAGCAGCAACATCAATATCTTCAGGATTTAAATTATTTCTTT
This sequence comes from Promethearchaeota archaeon, assembly GCA_016839845.1. The sequence continues at coordinate 14,793 of JAEOTL010000256.1, read as the reverse complement.
TCATTATCTCTGCCATTACTTTTGTAATATTTTCTGAATAGAAACGATTGTCCATTTTAGCCTCAAACGTTCTAATAAATTTATCTTTTGTGGTCCTCTTCCAAGGCCCAGTTACGTTGGCAGAGATTGAATAATAATCTTCTATACTTACAGGTAACTCTTCATCTTCAGCTACTAGGAGCGCTGCAGCACCATCAGCAAATCCAAATTCCCACATTGTGGAAGGTTCGGGGACTCGACTATCCGCTGCGACAACTAGAATGCTTTTAATATCTTCGTTAGCTTTAATTGTATCTACCGCCCTTGCTAATGCAGAAGTTCCCGCTTTTAGAGAATCACTAAAATCATTCGTGATTATATCTTTTCTCATATCTAAAACGGTAGCAATAAATGAAGCGGAGTCTTTTTCAGTATAGACCTGAGTAGTAGATGCAAAAAACAAGCCATCAATACTTTTTGGATCTATTCCAGTTAGACAATCCAAACCTGCCTCAATTGCCATTGTTAAGCTATCTTCATCAGCATTTGCAAAAGCTTTATTTCCAGGAACAGCCGGGAAGTCCCAAGCTTGAGCTATTAAATCACGAGACATAAGGTACTTTGGTAAATAAGCACCATAAGATTTTATCCCAATCATTTTTTTACTTCTCCCTTTCTTTTTATATTCAACTTATTATATGATTCTGAATTTTTCAATCTTAAAATATTTCTTCAAATTTTACAATATTTTTGATGGTGATTTTATTCTCTATCCAAAAAGAAATTTACATCGACAATATATTGAATTATCTGATTTTTGGGATTTTCGGTTTGATTATTCCAATATAGGAATAAAAGAGAAATGGAATGAAGGTTTTGACGGTGGAGTCCCTATCGCAGTTCCAGCGAGCTGGAATGAACAATTTGCGGAAGGTCGAGACTTTTTAGGACCAGCATGGTACCAAGTAAAAATTGGAGTTCCAAGTGCTTGGGGGGATCAGAAAATATTTTTACGATTTGGTTCTGTGAATTACCTCGCAAATATTTGGATTAACGGTACTAATATTGGAACCCATGAGGGAGGACATTTACCTTTTGAGTTTGATATCTCAGATAAATTAAATAGAGAAGGCAATATTCTCGTGGTAAGAGTAGATGGTACGCTATCTCCTGATCGGGTTCCTCCCAGTGGAGGCCCTTTTGTTTACCCTTCAGCTAATTTTGATTTTTTTCCGTATTGTGGTATACATAGACCCGTAATCCTTTATTCGGTTCCTAATAATTACATTAAAGATATTACGGTTATAACAGAAGTATCTGATGGTAGAGCTAAGGTCCATGTAAAAGTTGATATTGAAAAGGGAATAAAAGATGAGATTAGTTTTAAATTAGAAGGGCATGGAGAAGTTATTGAGACTAAAGACGTAAAGAATATTGATCAGGTAGATTCCATATTAAACGTAGAAAACCCTAAACTTTGGACTCCTGATACACCTAACCTTTACGCCCTCACCATAAGCTTGATTAAAGACAAAATTGCGTATGATTCCTATACGTTATCAATCGGAATAAGAACAATTGAGGTCAAGGGAGATCAAATTCTTTTAAATGGTGAACCACTTTATTTAACTGGGTTCGGACGTCATGAAGACTTCCCAATTGTTGGTCGAGGTTATATTCCGTCTGTAATTATTAAAGATTATTCCCTCATGAAATGGGTTGGTGCCAATTCTTTTCGTACTTCCCACTACCCCTATTCAGATCAGATGATGGACCTTGCTGATCGTTTAGGATTTCTAGTCATTGATGAAATACCCGCAGTTGGATTAACATTTGATAAAGATCATCTGAACCGTCATCTTGAATTATGCTCGCGTTATCTTAAGGATTTAATCTCTCGTGATAAGAATCACCCGAGTGTAATTGCCTGGTCACTTGCCAATGAACCGACCAAGACGAGTTCTCGTTCAAAAGATTTTTTCCGCAGTCTCTATGATCAAGCCAAAAACTTAGATCCTTCGCGACTTGTAACCCTTGTTAATATGCATGGTGTTAAAGATTGGGCATTTGAGTTTTGCGACATAGTTTGTTTGAATCGATATTATGGATGGTATTTAAATCCTGGTGAGATTGATAAGGGTTTAGAAAGTCTATCAATAGGACTCGATAAAATTCATGAAATGTACAGAAAACCCATAATTTTAAGTGAATTTGGAGCGGATACTATTCCCGGAGCCCATGCCCAACCCCCAGAAATGTTTAGTGAAGAATATCAAGTAGAGTTCCTGAGTAAACATATTGAATTACTTAATACGAAAGACTACATCGTAGGTGCCCATGTCTGGAATTTATGTGATTTTAAAACAGCACAGGGTATACGAAGAATGGGAGGGATTAATTATAAAGGTGTATTTACAAGAGATCGGAGACCAAAAATGGCTGCGCACTTTTTAAGGAAACTTTGGAAAAAAGATTTATAGCAAGATCATAATCTAGTGTATATTCACTGTATTTCATATAACTTACACTTGAGCTAGGGAAACTTTTCATATTTTTTTAAGTAAGAATAATTTTTATTTAGATTAATAACCAATGGGAATACTATGGGAGACCTTAATAAGAACCTTTTTCAATTCTTCGTTCTTTAATTCCCTTAATAGATTAAAGTATCCTTCCCAATGATGAAATTATGAATGGTCCAGTTGAACCTTTTAAAATCAAGATGATTGAGCATGTTGGAATGCCAGATGCCACCAGAAGAAGCGAAGCAATTCGAGAAGCGGGTTACAATACTTTTCTCCTAAAATCCGAGGATGTATTTATTGATTTACTTACTGACTCTGGAACGTCAGCGATGTCCGATTATCAATGGAGTGGTCTTCTTATGGGGGATGAGGCGTATGCGGGAGCTAAAAATTTCTATCATCTTGAGAAATCGGTCCAAGATGTTTTAGGGTATAAATATTTAGTTCCAACCCACCAAGGTCGAGGTGCCGAACACCTTATGTACAGCCATCTTGTTAAACCGGGGCAGATTGTCCCAAGAAATATGTATTTTACCACCTCTAAATTGCATGTTGAACTTCCTGGAGGGAAGATGGTTGATATTATTATTGATGAAGCTCATGATCCTGAAAATTTATACCCATTTAAAGGAAACGTGGATTTTAAAAAATTGCAAAAATATATAGATGACTACGGCTTGGACAAAATCGCATTTGTCAGTGTAGAGCAAAACGTTAACATGGCAGGAGGACAGCCTGTTTCGATGGAGAATTTGCGAAAGTTGAGAGAATTTTGTGATGATTACAAACTTAAAATAATTTTCGATGCCACACGTTCAAGCGAGAATGCTTATTTCATTCGTGAGAGAGAGAAGGAATATGAAAACACGCCCATTGTCGAAATTTTGAGAGAAATGATGAGCTATTCTGATGGATGTATTTATAGTGCGAAAAAAGATTGCTTAGTAAATATTGGAGGGTTCCTTGCTACTAATGATAAAGAAATATATGAAGCCACTCGGAATATGGTCGTGGTTTATGAAGGGTTACACACATATGGGGGGATGGCAGGAAGAGATATGGAGGCTGTTGCTAGAGGTTTGAGAGAGAGTGCTCAATATGAATACTTAAAATACCGGGTAAATCAAGTGGGTTATCTTGGAGATTTATTAATGAAAGCAGGGGTTCCAATTGTTAAACCTATTGGGGGTCATGCCGTCTTTCTTAATGCACTCCAGTTTCTACCTCATATTGAACGAGAACAATGGCCGGCTCAAACACTATCAGCTGCTATATATGAAGATTCGGCGGTAAGAAGTATGGAAAGGGGAGCAATCTCAAAAGGAAGGGATAAAGAAACAGGAGAGAATGTGTTTCCTGCGTTAGAGTTGGTTAGGTTAACAATTCCAAGGAGAGTATATACTAATACGCATATGGAATATACAGCAGAATCAATAATACGTCTGTACGAAAAAAGAGAGTCAATTCACGGGTTGAAAATGGTGTTTGAACCTCAGTATCTCAGATTTTTCCAGGCAAGATTTGAAAAATTAAGCTCGTAAAAAGTCTAAAATCTTTTTTCTAACACAGTCAATATTGGATGAAATCCCGCTTTTCCAAATACATCAAGTAATTTCTTATCAGTTTTATAAGGGAGATCTATTCGAATGGTATCGCATCCCCAAGATTGGAGGATTTGTATAGCCCTATCCGCGAGAAGTTTTCCTACACCTAATCCAATAAATCCTTTTTTCGTTGCCCAATTTTGAAGATATCCTATATATTGACCCAAAGTATTTTTTTGGGCTTCAATTACACCCATACTTACAACTTCACCAGATTTTAATTCTACTATCAATGTAATTCGCTTTAGATTCGATTTAAATTGCCTTAATCCAGAAGATTCTCTCCATTGGTTTTCGTCAAAACCAATATCATACAATTCATTAAGTTCTTTAAGAATCTCTAAGGTGGCTTGATAATCTGAAGTTCGATAGTTTCGTATGATAATATCTTTATCAGTCATTTCATCATCTGACATTATATTTCCACTATTAACTTGTTATTTTTTTTATTGATTTTAAATCTATTCTTTGAGTAAGAATTTTTTGACCATTACCTTCCTCATCTTGAAGGGCAACAGTAAATAAATATTCATCAATATGAGGTACAATAGGAGAAACAAACAAGACCTCTTCTTGAGGATACCATGAATCAACTTCGAGCTCCATCACCTCTTTTTCAAAAAACTCCTTCAAATGAGTCATTGTTATTGAGACATCCATTAATTCTTTATCTGTATTATTTTTAACGGTTACTTCTAATTCTTGACTTATTTCAATTAGACTTATATTCGAAAGAGATAATGGTTGATTGGGGGTAAAGTCACCACTGGATTGCGTTTTTGAATCAAATAATTCAACAGAAGCAAACCCATTTTCTCCTCCATAGGTGCTCAGATCAGAGAGTTTAAATCCCTTTAAGGAGAAATATGATATGGCTTTTTGAGTTTTAAGAGAAGGAGAATCTGATTTCTTCTTAATCACATTTGAGAAATATGTTTTAACTGTATTATCGATCAATTCTCTCATGAAAACTTTTACCTTCATCCCTTTTGTGATGCGTTCTTGAACTTTTGGAGTCTTTATCACTGTGTCTCTTGCTATTTCGCTCTCGATTACTTCATAAAACTGGTCTTCAAAGTTATTTCGTAATTTATCTGTCAATTTATGAACTAAATCATCCCCGAAAATTTCTAGTTCAAAGGGCAGTGAAACTATTATTACTATAGTTTCTGGTGTTTCTGATTCAAGGCCTGCACGTCGTTTCTCTCGATCGGATTTGGCTGTGAATTTCTTCCCAAAAAACGCATAACCTTTATATTCCAAGTCGATATGATCTAAATCTTCAGCTTCCAGAAACCAAATTGGATGATATTCTATAGGGCGCATATATTTTTTATTGCTCCTAAATCTATCATCTGGATACATTAATAAAGGGATTTGTCCTTTTTTTTCATCAAAATACATTACATAGACTACACATAAATATTCACGTGGATTCTTTTCCGTAGAATTATTAAATATATCCGACACTTGATACCATTCTTATATGCTATTCTATTACAAATAGTTCATCTTACTACAATGAAATAAAATTGTTCTTATTCTAAAAGTTTAACTATGCGAATCAATTTATATATATTTTTCAAATCAATCAAGAGATGAATTCTTCAGAACCTTTAAAACAAACTTCAAATTAATTCCATCAATAATCAGTTAAAAAATAATGTTGTTGGTTTATTAAGATGGAAATTACCGATGTTAAAACACATTTACTTGAACTTGATTTTAAAATCAAGATTGGGTCTATGCCAAGATTTAAAGCAACGGGCTTATACATAAATTTACTTACGGATGAAGGGATAAATGGATGGGCTTTAAGTCATTGGAATTTGAGTAATGCAGCCCAAAAGGTTTTTGTGGAGGAAGCTCTCAGGAAAATGTTGATACGGAAGGATCCCTTTATGACTGAGGAAATATTTAATTCCCTTTACACCTCGAGTAACAGAATCATGTTTGGGATACCCTCATCAACTTCAGCAATTATGGTTGCCTGTTGGGATATAATAGGAAGAGCTACAGAACAGCCAATTTATAGGCTTCTAGGCGGAAGAAAACAAAAGGTGAGAGCTTATGCTTCCATGCCTCGTGGATATAAACCTAAAGCGGCGGTAGGTGCTGTTGAATCCGCAATGAAACCCGAATTAGGAGGATTTAATGCCGTAAAATTACGTATTGGAAACGGTCTGAAAAAAGACGAAGAATTAATAAAAGAGGTAAGAGATGCCTTTCCAGAAATTGAGATCATGGTAGACGCTAATTCTGCCTATCAATCTGTAAACGAAGCTCTTAAAGTTGCGAATATCTGCGCAAAGTATGATATTTGCTGGTTAGAGGAACCAATTCCCACAGATAATCTCAAGGGTTTAGCTAAATTAAGAGAAAAATCCCCGGTTGAAATTGCTGGGGGAGAAAATGATATGGGGATCTTTCGATTTGAAGACATTCTGTCTAAAGATTGTTATGATATAATTCAACCAGATACCACTCGAAGTGGTGGGTATCTTCAAATGAAAAAAATAGATGCTATGGCCGAAGTTAGGGGTGTTCGATGTATTCCCCATATTTTTGGTTTTGGGCATATACTAGCAGCCAATCTTCATTTCATAATGTCAACAAGATGCGATTGGTGCGAGTTTCCATTCATCCCTGTGGAATATCAACTTTTAGAAGAACCAATCAGGGCAGAGAGAGGAAATGTACAATCTTTAGAGAAACCCGGTTTAGGGGTGGAAATAAATCAAAAGATGTTTGAGGAAAATGTTCTAAAATGAGGTTAATTTTCTTTTTTCTTATTTCTTGTTTCCTCTAATTCATTTCTTCTTTTTGTTAATGTTTCTCTACATTCCTTTAATTCCTTTGTATAGTAAAAATATGGGATTATCCAGAAAAAAGAACCACATAGCCATATTAAGAGAACTAAAAAAATCGCTGAAGGTAACGACGAGATGTTATTTTCAATCATTGAAGATAATAGGAAATTTCCAAATATTCCTCCCATATTAACCATTAACCCATTCATTGCATTTGCAGTGCCCCGGACTTCAGGTAAGGCTACTTCTGAGTAAATTGCAAATTGATTTCCTGAAGAAAATCCTACAAAGAATGCCCCGAAATACCCTATGATGAGAAAAAATATCCAAGAGAGAACAATTTGAAGAACTGTTGTGCTTGCGAAGGGAATTAAATAAAATGCCATTTGTAGAGAAATCCCCAAACTTAATCCTATAATTGGGATGATAACTCGACCTTTATATTTTCCGGCTTTATAATATCGATCTCCTAACCTCCCACCTACGATGATTCCTGGAAGCGCACCAGATCCCGCTAAAATATATATAGTTGTAGCAAGAAATCCCGCATCTGCACCACCAAACTTAGTTTCTAAGTAGAAAATTGCCCAAGTACCAAGAGTCGTATTTGCTATACCCCCACATAGCACAGCTAATAAAATAGCTCCAAGTGATTTTGTAGTAAATAATTTTTTAAGATTAACTAGAGTAATCTTGTAATTGTAGTTTAATTCTCCTTGAAAATCCTCAAATTCAGGCTCAGCACGTCCTCGTTCGGGTTCTATAGCTGAAGAAATATACCTAATTAAGACCAGTACTCCTAAGGCAGATCCCAACCCATAAGCAAATCTCCATCCTAACGGACCTACATACCCTCCTAGCAAACCCCCCAAAATGATTCCCATACCACCCCCTAACACTGAGTTAAATTGTAACCCCCCAAAAGCTTTCCCTCTGTGGATTGGTGAATAAAGATCACTTATCATAGAAAAGCCTATAGGTAAAAAAGCTCCGGATCCAACTGCCCCCGTAATAATAGCAAGGAGATAAAAATAATAATTTAATGAGAACGAGGCTAATCCATAGGAAACTATCCAGATCAAATTAGTATATATGAAGATCTTCTTTCTCAAGGATTTTTCTGATATCTTATCACCAAAATAACCGAATGATAGGATGCTAATTATTCCTATAATTAAAGCGGAAGCGGTGACTATACCAATCCCAAATCTTGTAGTGTTTGGGAGATATATTAATAAATTGGAAATATTCACGGGTAAAATTCCTCCGCAGAAGAACATCATAAAATACAAGGTAGTAATTGAACGATATGTTTTTCTTCTATCCGTGTGAGTGATTTCGTTCATAATATAGGATTGATCAAAAAAATCTTATTCTAATTCTATTTGAATTTTATTTTGCATATTAGGTTAATTATCTTGAAATTGATTTACTATGAATTAAAGATAGAATAAAAATCTAAATACAGATTAAATTCCTTCTTACGTTCATCAAATTCATGTATACCCGTCTTAATAATTAATTCAAGGTTTTCAGAATTCAGCTCCTTCTTAAATTTTCTATCCCATTTCCACCAGTTTGGAAGCCCTGTGAAATGAACATTCCATAAATGATCGTTTTCAGACTTAGATCTTATTGTTATCTCTTTAGAAAGTAAAACCCAAAATGCGATAAGGTTACTTGAAATCTGTTGATCTTCCCTAATAGGACCGCGAAAAAATTTACCGAGAGCGAATAGCATTATCATTGCTAAACCATATTTCAATTGAATTTTCGATGTATTAACTAAGTGGTTTTCCTTAATGATATCCCATTCTAAGTGGTCTGTTAAACCTTTAATATCAATGTTAATGCTGTTTTTTATCTTCTCGAAGTAAAATTCTTTTGTTAGGTATGGTTCTGTGTTAACATATTGAAAAATCCTAAGAGCACCAGCAGTTCTCCATTCTATCCATTCTTGAGAATACTCTTTAGCTTTTTTTAAGGCTTTTTTCTTATCTGGCCATGAATTTAATATGTCTTTTAACTTATTGTTAATCTCATCGTAATAGTATACATAGTGATTATAAATTCGAGCATAAGAATAGCCTAAAATATCAATATATGTGAAAATTTCTAACAAGTCAATAAACCTGTCAATGTTCTCTTTATCAGCTAATAAAGGATTAAATTCAGAATCATTCAGTAAGGAAGATATTCCGTAAAAAGTGGATTCCCCTGTGTAGATGGTTGCAAATAACAAATGATATTGAATTATTTTTTTTATAAGTAATTGCTCTGTATCAGAGATGTTATAACGCTCAAGCATATTTCTTTTTGATATGAGCTGATAACTCTGATAAGGGTGCTCTTTCTTGTCATCCAATCTTCCAATATCATGATATATTAAAATAATTGGAATTATTACCTTGTTTTTAATGTGTTGATTCAATAGTTTTTCTTTAATCGTGGTTAATGATTCTAGTGAAAGAGTATCATGAACAAATTTCCCAGATTTAATTAAAAAGAATATTTTAAATAGTCTAAATACATGTCTTATCGTTCTTTGGAACTCATCCTTATCTTTAATTCTACCTTCCTGAAGGAGATCTTCCAGGTTAGAGAAAATTGACAAGAGCTCACTATACTTCTCGGATTGAACAATTTCAGATGATGTATCTATCCATGAAAGCTCCAAGGGACTAAAGATTTTTTCAAGTTGTTCAATCATGATTATCTCACTTTTGTTTCTAGCAATTCAAAGAAAGGATTTAGATCAATATTACCACCACTCAAAATTATACCCACTCTTTTTTCATCTATGCTAATTTTTTTTGAAAGAATTGCTGCTAAAGGAACTGCTCCTGATGGTTCAACAATGAGTTTCATTCGTTGCCAGAGAAATTTCATCGCAGTAATAATTTCATTCTCAGACACAGTACTGATTTGATCAACTGAATTTTGGATAATTTTAAACGTTCTCTCGCAAATTGATGTACGTAATCCATCTGCAATGGTGTCTGGATAAGAACTTGGTATAACATATCCTGCTTCAATAGACCGGAGTGCGTCATCTGCAATTGAAGGTTCCACCCCGAAAATTTGGGCATTTGGGCATAAATTTTTAGTAGTTAAAGCAGTTCCACTTAATAATCCACCACCTCCTAGTGGGGTTATCATTACATCAAAAGATCCTACTTCTTTTATGAATTCATAAGCAGCAGTTCCTTGACCATTAATTACATTATCATTATCGTAAGGATGAATCAGAACCAATTTGTTTTTTTCTATCAAGTTCTCAGTTGTTCGTGTTCTAGCATCTAAAGTATTATCACAGAAAATTATCTTAGCACCATAATCTCTTGTAGCTTTAATTTTATTTATAGGAGCTCCTTTTGGCATAACTATTGTTGCGTAAATTTTTAATATCGATGCAGCAAGAGCAACTGCTTGGGCGTGATTACCACTGGAGTGTGTGATTACCCCTCGTTTTTTTTCTTCCTCCGAAAGTAAACTTAACGCGTTATATGCACCACGAAATTTAAAAGCACCCACTCTCTGAAAGTTTTCACATTTTAGAAAGATTTCAGCATTCAGCATTGAATTTAATGTTCTAGATTGCATGACAGGGGTTTTATTAGCAATCCCTTGAATTCTTTTGAATGCTTCGACTATTCCTTGGAAAGACATGCGTTATACTTTCAGTAAGTGCATTACTAATTTTAATTTTTATAATTATAAGAATTGAATTTACGTCTTAAATTTCAATAACAATTTTAATGAAATTTCTAAGACGAGTATCAAGAAATTTCTCGAAAGCAGCTTGAATATTCTTTAAAGGAACTATATCAGAAATAAAATCATTAGCAGCTATGTCACTATTTGAAAATAAACTTATAGCTGCTAAAATGTCCTCATTATCATGACTAAAGGATCCTTTTAGATTGATTTCCTTTGACACGATATTAAAGAAGGGAAATGTAATACTTTCTTTATGAATCCCTTCCAATACTATAGTGCCTCCTTTTTTAATTAGAAACATTGCATCCGACAAGGTTTCTTTAATTCCCACTGTATCAAATATGAAAGTAGGAGTGTCAAGTTCTTTGAGAACTTTTTTAATTTTAGCTCTCCTCGGGGGAACAGCGGCTCGTGCCCCAATCTCCAAAGCTTTACCTCTTAAAAATTCATTAGGCTCTACAACTACTACATAGTTAGGTTTCTTATCGAGTAGTAAAGCTTTTAGAGTAGTTAATCCAACACTCCCTCCCCCAAAAATAACTACATTTTCATTGTTTTTTAATCCTGATAATTTGAATGCTCTCTTCGCCAGTGCAAACGTCTCAAGCAACACTGCCTCTTTGAGAGAAATCTTTGGAGGGATCTTAAATACCCATTCTTTTGGTACTTTAACATATTCCGCAAAACCACCATTTTGGAAAGTTCCTAAACCTTTTAATTCACCCTTGCTAATATCAAGAGAAACTGTAAAGCAAACAACTTTATCTCCTATTTTATATCCCGAAACATTCTCACCTAATTTAGCTACCTCACCTGAGATTTCATGCCCCATTATTAATGGAACTTGATACATCTTATGTTTAAAATTAGTAATATCACTTCCACATATCCCGCAATAGTGAACTCGTACAATTATATCATCTGGGTCAAGACCAGGTTCAGGATAATCTTCATAATACACAATCTTTTTGATATCTTCGAATACTGCTGCTCTCATGGTACTAAAATCCTAATTAATTTATATTATATATTATAAATAACCATAGTTTCGACAAGAGAAATACTACTGATTAATATGTTAGATATAAAATTAGATTTATGAAAAAAAGGGATTGCCAAAAAACTTTTTGTCTTATAGATATGATTTTATCATAGCTTTGATTTGATTAAAGTCATAGTGTTTAACAGAAATCGCCCCTATCGGACACGAGACAGCACAAGTTCCACATCCTTTACATAGACCCGAATTAATAGATGATTTTTTAATTAGGAAACTTACTTCTTCATAGTCCTTGGCCTCATTTTTCAGTTCTATTGCGTTATAAGCACAGGTTTCTTCACAAGTTCCACACCCGATGCATACATCTGGATTTACTTCAGCAATTAATCCTGAAATAAAAATTTCTTTTGCACTTAAAAATCTACTTGCTCTTCCCGCAGCTCCATTCGCTTGTGATATCGAATCTTGTATATTTTTGGGCCATTGTGCGCACCCACATAAGAAAACTCCATCAGTAGCAAAATCTAATGGTCTTAATTTTACATGGGCCTCCAAGAAAAATCCAGTTCTATCTAATGGAACTTTGAGCATCTTTGCGAGTTCCTCTAGATTGTCAGGAGGGATCATAGGCGTTGCTAATACCATCATATCAGTTTCAAAAGTAATTTCATCATGTAAATTCATATCATATATCTTTACATCGTACTTTCCTGACTTATTCTTTTTAACTATTGGTAAGTTCTCTAAATCGTATCTCAAGAACATCGCATCTTTTCTTCGATCTCGATAGTATTCTTCAAATTCTTTCTTAGCCATTTGGAAATCTCTATAGAGTACAATTATTTCTAGTTCTGGCTTTAATGCTTTAAGAATACCAATGTTTTTAATTGAGGTACCGCAACATACATTTGAACAATAGGTTATCCCTTCTACTTGTCTGGCTTCGGCACATAAGAAAAAAGTAATTCGTTTGATCCCATCAAGCCAAGATTGATTAGGGATTAAGAGTTTTTGTTCCAGCTCTAGTTGTGTTATAACCTCCTCATTTTGAGCATCATATTCATACAATCCATGAGGTTTTAATTCTCTGGCCCCTGTTGCTACCACGATGGTCCCTACATTGAGATCATGGCTCTGATTTTTTGAATCCAATACTTTAATATTGTAATTACCGAGGTATCCACTAATATCTTTAATTTTAGAGTTTAAGAATATTTGGATGTTTTTATTTTTCAAGACTCTCCCTATAAGCTCTTTCATAAAGTTTGTAGAATCTTCTTGGGTGGGATATAACTTATTTAAGTTTCTTAAATTACCACCCAAAACTTCCTCTTTCTCAACAATATAGGTTTTAAAATCTTGATTTGCAATATTTAATGCTGCAGTCATCCCTGAAACACCCCCTCCAATAACTAAAGCAAATGGTGTAATCTCCAATTTCTTTTCCTTCTGGGGTTTTAAAAGTCTCGATTTCGCAACTCCCATTGTTATTAAATCTTGAGTTTTATCAGTGGCAAGCTCTTTTTCAGTCATATGCACCCATGAACATTGATCCCGAATATTAACCATGTCAAAGAGATATTTGTTCAGTCCTGCTTCTCGGCATGTTTCTTGAAACAATGATTCATGAGTTCGGGGAGTACATGAAGCAACAATAAATCTATTCAAATTATATTCCTTTATTAACTCCTTAATCCTAACTTGTGAATCAGAACTGCAAGAATACAAATTATCTTCGCAGATAATCACGTTAGGCAGTTTTTTTATATTCTCAACTACAGATGGAATATTTACATATTTCCCGATATTAATTCCACAATGACAGATTAATACACCAACTCTGGGTTCATCTGTTATTTTCACTATATGTTCTGGTTCTTCAAATTCCTTATTTAGTATCTGGGAGTGCTTACTGGAATTTAATAAAGTTGCTACCTGTGAGGCGACCCCACTAGCGTCAGCTACAGTTTCAGGGATGTCCATTGGACCTTGACAAAATCCACATAAGAAGATTCCATCTCTTGATGACTGTGATTTATTGAAATAGAATTTTTCTTTGAAAAAGCCATATGAATCAAGATCAATATCTAATTTTTTTGCTATCTCCGTTGTTCCATTAGAAGGAACCAAGGGTGTTGCTAATACCACTAAATTTGCTTGAAATTCTTTAAATTCTCCTGTTTTCAAATCCTCGTAATGAATAATTAAATCTTTTGTGGCAGGATCTTCTTCTATTTTACTTACTTTAGTTTGAAAATAATTTACACCGTATTCATCTTGTGCTCTTTGAGTATATTCGTAGAAATTTTTACCGTAAGCCCGGATATCATGTCTAAATACGAAACATTGAGTGTTATTTGAATGTTCTTTAGTTATTATTGCTTCTTTAGCAGTATACATGCAACAAACGCTGGAACAATAAGGTACTTCTTCATGTAAATCTCTTGAACCCGCACATTGGATAAATGCGATATTTTGAGGCTCTATGTGATCACTTGGTCGTAGCACATGTCCCTCAAAAGGTCCAGACGCACTTAAAATTCTCTCATATTCTAACGCATTCACTACATTTTCATATTGATAACCCCATCTATTAGACAGTTTGTCTCCATACATATCATAACCCGTAGCAACAACAATTGCACCTGCATTAATCGTAATTTCTTTAGGTTCTTGTTCATAATTTATCGCTCCTACAGTACAGACTTTTTCACAAACCCCACAAACACCTTTAGTTAATTTCAAGCATAGATTTGGATCAATTAAATACACAGGAGGTACCGCTTGGGGAAAGGGAATATATACAGATTTTCTCTTCCCCAAGTTCATATCAAATATATTAGGGGTCTCAATCTTTGGGCATTTGGTAGAACAATCTCCACATCCTTTGCATAGTGTTTCATCAACATAACGAGGTTTTTTTAGGACTGTAACATGAAAGTTGCCTGAATGTCCAGTAACTTCCTTTACCTCATGGTAAGTCAGCAGCTCAATATTAGGATTTCTATATACTTCTACCATCTTTGGAGCAAGAATACAAAGACTACAATCATTTGTAGGAAATGTTTTATCCAGTTGAGCCATCCGGCCCCCTATTGAGGGTGTTCTCTCAACTAAATACACCTTTAAGCCTAGCTCCGTTAAATCCAAAGAAG
>JAEOTL010000015.1 GCA_016839845.1 Promethearchaeota archaeon | reverse complement strand
TAGAATATTAAGAGTGAAAAAAGGTTATATCCTCCAAACATACCAAGGATAGAAAGCGGACTTAAAATTTCTACTATTAAAATGGGTATAATAAATAGATATAGACTTCCTGGTTTGGTAAAAAAAGTTGCTACCTTTGAAATTTTTTCTAGGTTTTTTTCTTTTCTAAGATGTACAAATGGTATTACTGTCACCAGTGAGAATATGAATAGTAAAATTAAAAACCATAGATGTAAACCTGTCCAAGGAAAATTTCCTCCATAACCATATAACCCATTAAAATATTGAGGGTAAAATTCGAAAAAAGAACCAGTAAACTCTGAATGATTTACTCGATCAAGGAAAACCTGGATAGGAATTTGGGTAAATAGAGCAAATAAAAAAGGGATTATTAGACGAACAAATCTTGCTTTTGTATAAAGCCCAGCGTTCGCAAATCCTAAAAAATAAAATGTTGCCATCCCTGAAATTATGAAGAAAAGAGGCATTCCAATTCCACCTAAAAAATTAAAGAAAAATGTCACACCCAAATCTTGTTCATTTAACGGTACTTTAACTTGCCATTCATTTAAATCAAAGAATCTTGAACAATGGTAAATAAAAACTAAGAAGACAGCAATTATCCTCAACCAATCAATGTCATAACGTCTTTCATAATTAGTTGGTTTCATATTTGAAGTTATTTCATTGGATGACTTCATGATTTATCTACTTTTTTTAGTTAATAATATTTTTCTGATCTCCTATATATAATTAACCTAAAACTATATCACGTGAAGAATCCATTGATTAAAACGAATTATAGAAACATTATATTTACATTCGAAGATGAGATCGGAACGATCACCTTAAATCGCCCAGATAAGTTTAATGCCTTACAGTACCCATTACTAATGGAAATTGTGGATGTATTAAACTCAATCAGGAAAAATAAGCAGATTCGTGCTATTATTATTGAAGGCGCTGGTAAGCATTTCTGCTCTGGCGATGATATGAAGAGTATGGGTCCAGAAGGAGTTAAATTCACACCACTAGAAGATGGCTCACGTATGCCCCATCATAAAGTTGTTCGTTTAATACGAGAAATACAAAAACCTGTAATAGCTTTATTGAAAGGATATTGTTTAGGGGCAGGATTCGATATTGCTCTCGCATGTGATTTTCGATTAGCAGCAGATGATTTAAAAATTGGAGATCATCGTACGCAAAGAGCTCATTGTGTACTAAGTGGGGCAAGTTGGTTTCTCCCTAGAATTGTAGGTTTTGGGCGTGCATCAGATATAATTCTATCTGGACGTCATCTTGATGCAAAGGAAGCTTTGGATATTGGATTAGTTACCAAAGTCTATCCACTGAATGAATTTAAAGAAAAATCTCATGAATTTGCACAAAAGATTGCAAAAATGCCTACAAAATGCCTAGGTTATAATAAGTCTATGTTAAACTTTTCCCAATTTAATGAATTATTCCCATCATTACAGAATGAATTTAGATTGTATTGTAAAAACATTAGAACTTATGATTTCGGAGAAGGAATGAAATCATTTATTAGAAAAAGAGAACCAAAATTCAAAGGAAGATGAAAATTGATCTTTTTAATAGGGATTATTTAACTTTAAAATTTAAGAATTATTTTTCTTGATATGGAATTATCAAAGGGAATTCAAGAATTTTTACTAAAAGATGCTTTAGAACGATTTTTGAGATATGTGAAAGTTTGGACTACCTCAGATGAGAGTGTAGAAACTGTTCCAACAACAAAAAACCAGCTTGATCTTGGAAAGTTGTTAATTGAGGAACTAAAAGAACTAAATTTAAAAAATATAATCCTTGATGAGTTTGGAAATGTATATACTTTCTTAGCTCCAAGTAAAGGTTATGAAAAAGTACAAGCTATTGGTTTATTGGCACATATTGATACTGCACCTTCTGTAAGTGGAAGAGATGTTAAACCTGTGATTCATAGAAACTATGATGGAAAAGAGATTAAATTTACTAAAAATAAGGATATCGTTTTATCTATTGGAGATTCTCCTAATTTAGAGGAATACATAGGTCTTGATATAATTACTTCGGAAGGAGACACACTATTAGGAGCTGATGACAAAGCAGGTATCGCTGAGATTATGACTGCCTGTGCTGCTTGGAAAAAGTTTGATGAATTAAAACATGGCCCAATATTTATTTGTTTTAGTATAGATGAAGAAACTGGTTTAGGAATTGATTATGTTGATCTAAAAAGACTTCCTAAAATATGTTATACTGTAGATGGTGGTGAAATGGGTGAATTAGAATTTGAATGCTTCGATGCTTGGTTAGCTCAAACTAAATTTATAGGTTTGAATGTACATCCTGGAGAAGCTAAGAATAAAATGATTAATGCGATCCAAATTGCATGTAGGTTTTTTAATGAACTTCCAGAATCTGAATCACCTACACACACAGAGGAAAGGGAAGGATTTTTTCATTTAACAAAATTGCAGGGTACTGCTGAAGAGGCTACTTCAAGAATGTTAATCCGAGATTTTTTAGAAGAAAATAACCAAAGACGAATGAGCTATTTAAAAAATCTAAAGAATGCCTATGAAATACGCTATCCAGGATTAAAAATTGAGTTAAATCTTAAACATCAATATCAAAACATGAGGATTTACCTTAAAAAAAAACCTAAAGTGGTTGATTTAGCTAAACAAGCAATTGAAAAGGCAGGATTAGAATTGAAAATTCATCCTATAAGAGGTGGTACAGACGGAGCTAGGTTAAGTGCGAAAGGAATTCCAACTCCAAATATTTTTTCTGGAGGTCAATTATTTCATTCTAGAAAAGAATTCATCCCAACTTTAGCTCTGCAAAAAGCTTCTGAAGTTTTGATATATCTTGCTCACTTATGGATGAAATCAAAATAGAAGATTTAACTCAATTATAATCTATTTATTTTTAACATTGTAGCTAATGCAATATCTCCTTCAAGTTCTACACAGTTTTTATATCGGGCTTCATTCCAAGAAATATTCCACCCTTCAAGAGGATTATAATAACTATAAAAAAATGCACCGAATTTAATCTTATTTTGATTACAAATCGTTGCGAGAACATTAACTTCTCCATTTTCCATAGAAACACATCCCTGTTTTTGTAATTCAAGGATTTCTGGTTTATTTATCCTATAGAATGCTTCTTTACAAAAATTCTTCCCGATATGGTAATTTTCAGTTCTTTTTTCTGTTTCATCAATAAATATCTCTACTATCTCCTTATTTATTTCAATTTCCTCATTTGATCTTCTCCCATAGTGTAGACTTGTTCCATCCATTCCCAAACCATGTGTAGGAATGAGATAATCAAGTAAATTTACTTTATCACCTATTCCCCAAGAGCCACAAACTAAAAAAATAGTTTTTGCACCACAATAGATCAAATCTTCTGTAATTGAAGCTAAAGGGGAAGCACCCATAGGTGGTATCAAAACTGTTAGTTGGACTTCTTGATATTTACCTTGATATATGAATTCTGGCGCAGCATAGGGATGAAATGGTAATAGCCATTCAATTTGGTTCAGTTTACTTTTTTCCATTAAATAATTCACAAGAAATCGAGAGAAAACTATCATAACAAAGGGATCGACATTAAATTCT
>JAEOTL010000255.1 GCA_016839845.1 Promethearchaeota archaeon | reverse complement strand
GGAACCCCTGTTAATTGTTGAAAAACTTGATATGAAATTGAAAGGGGATTGCATGGTGTCGAGAGGAAGAAGAGGAGATCGGGTAAGGGTGCACCTCCCTGCATAAAAGCACCGATTAAGGGTCTTTGTGCGTTGCAAAGGGTTGGGTTGTCCCCATACCCTATTTTATTGGTGAAATCAAGGTAAATTTCGTTTAAATGGGAAGGAGCTAGACCCACGCTAAATATTTCTTGCATAAGAGGTGCAATACCCATAGCATGAAATACTTCAGGCCCAAAATTGAAAGGATACATAATAATGGGAGACCCCTCCCTACGTGCTTTAAGGATATCAAGATAAACATTAAGTGACAACTCGACAACCGGAGTAAAATCTTCATCCTTCATGAGCTGGAGATATCCAAAATATATGGTTTTCAGAAGGTTCAAATCCTTACCCCAATTTCCTCTACCTAAACTTTGATATTTTTTATATAATTCTTCGTCCAATCTTGTCACCTCGCCTCCAAAATTTCTAGAAATGTTTGAACACGAGTTTTCATAGCTCCAGTACCACTTAATACATATTCTCTTTCTAAATCAAGAAATGGTATACCAAGTTCCTTCAATTTTCTGCGTAGCATAAAAATTTCTCCCCACCATAATGGACAAAATTTCATTCTTTGAAAAATAACACCATCAACTTTAAAGTCTTTAATTAGATCTATTACAAATTGCATTCTCATTGCTTGTTCGCCTGCCATACGTGGACATGAAGCTCTTGATAAGTAACGTTCAGCGAGAGCATCGAATGGATTGGATGATTCATCTACCAAATCCCAGAAATATTTAGTTCCTAGGCATAGTGAGTCTGTGACTACTAATCCACCAAGGTCTTCGATAATTTTAACATATCCCGGATCATCAAGCATGCTTCCAACTAACATTATTCTTGCTTTATAATTAGAAATCCCGTCTCTTCCGTTTACTTCTTTAACCTCTTGAATTAATAATTCATTAAATTTTTCCCTCGAAATAGAAACCGCCGCTGTTAGTACATTCATTATTTCTGTACCAGTAATAGGTGGAGCCTTACGTTTCCTAAACATATACAATTCTTTTAGAAGAGAACGTGTTTTATTATATATTTTGATTGCACTTCTTAGTTTTTCATCAGTTATATTAACCTCAAAATTTTTCTCCAAGACTTCCTTGAATTTAACTAACTCGTGTTTAAACCAGTTTATGGTTATTTCATTAACAACACCAGGAGTGCTTAAAAAATGATGGAAGAAAAACGGAGTTTTGTATCTCATGTTGTCATAGAGACGACGGATCTGATCGCAACTATTACATGAAATAATGCCATCAAGAAACTCATATTGCTTTCTATTAGCCAACTCAAGGCAACATCGCGTAAAACTACAGGCGGTATCGGTCAAATATGCATCTCCCATCGGTGTGTCTGTGACACCCATCGCTCTGATTCTAACTGGAAGAATATCGGCAGCATAAATGATCTCATCGGGAATATAAGTACAAAAATATCCTAAAACTTTTTTGCCTTTATTTTTCCAGCTATTAATCCATGGATTTACGAGGGGAATTGCCTGAGTAAATTTTTCCATTACAGACATAATCTAATCTCTAACCTATAATTTTGGATTCATATTGAACTAGAAATCAATTATTAATTATGCTGTGTAACTTTAAAAAGATACTGATTTTTGCATTAAAAGCTTTTATTCTATGCAATAAATTATTAAAATAATAAGAGTGAATGAATTACATTCTAAATTATATATATAAAAGAGTTAAGAAATTATAATATAGATTATGAGAAGAAAAAGGGAGAATAAGAAGATTATAGATTACAAACAAAATATAGAAAAAATCAGAGATTTCATAAAAACAGAATCTCGTAATGAAAAGAAAGTCACAATTTATAACCAGCAGTCTTCCCTTTCAGACTTCTTAAGTAGATTCGATATAAAAGTCGAATTAGATAATTGTAAAGAGATTATCCTTCAGGAAGAAACTCAACTCGAATTAGGAGGGGTCAATAAAAAATCATATTCTTTAGTATATCCGGTATCTGAGTTAAAATCTTTAAACTACATAAATAACAGAAGAATAACTCTAATAGGACCTGAAATTAGGGAGATATCGGCGCCATCTATCGATTTTAGCATGTTTATTTTAATTGGGGGCAAGAACATTTCAGAAAATGACTGGGCTTCTCTAAAACAGTTTAATTTCATTTCTAGTGGTATAGAGGGTTTTTCAATTAGATCTGTACCTCGTAGATTTTGGTGTCGAATCAACTCTACAGTTATTCAAAATAATTTCTCCCTTGAATTCTTAGGAAATGCGATTTTTTATCTGTATACTCAGAAATTCAAGAACTTGATTGAAAAGATTGAGATCATATTCATTATGTCTTATCCTGACTTAATAAACCAATTTATTGAAACAACTTCAGAAATTTCTTCATATTTGAGTACTAAGTGGAAGAACAAAATTGATGATTGGAAGAAAAGAGTTGATTGTGATTATGATTGGGCGTGTGATCTATGCCCCTATCGAGAAGAATGTTATAATGTTAAACAAGTCTTAAGTGAAAGAGAACGAATTGGAAATTAATCAATATTGAAAAAGGTTAATTAAATGGGACACGAAAATTTTGAAAAACCACTTATAATAGCTGTTGTAGGGAAGGGTGGCGTTGGCAAAACAATAGTTACTACCCTTATTGCAAAAAATCTTTCCCAAAACTATAATTTTAAAATGTTATTAATTGATGCTGATCCAACTCACCCTCATCTAAGTTATATGGTTAAATTAGTCCCACAAGTTAGCCTTGAAATGATAAGGATTGATGTTATAAATAAGACGTTAGAGAAAGAAAGAACAGTCAAAGAATTAGCTGAGAATATTGATTTTGAAGTCTATAATGCCATTGTTGAAGGAAAGGATTATAGTTTGATTTCTATTGGCCAACCAGAGGATCCAGGCTGTTTTTGTCCTTCAAATACACTCTTGAGAAAGGTTATTGAGTCTATTTCAAAGGATTTTGATATAGTCTTATTGGATTGCGAGGCTGGGCTTGAACAGATCAACCGGATGGTAATAGAATCTGTAGATATTCTTATTATAGTGTCAGATCTCTCGATTAGGAGTGTAGAAACGGCAAATACGTTGAGGAAAAGTGCAAAGAAATTTACCAATTATAAAAAACTGGGGATTGTAGTAAATAGAGTAAGAGGGGATATAAAGCATATTACTAACAGACTTGAAGAACTTAATTTGCCCTTACTAGCAAAGATTCCAGAAGATCCAAATATTCTTGAATTCGACATGATGGGAACTCCTATAATCGATCTACCTCAAAATTCTCCAAGTTTGTTATCAGTAAATAAATTAATAGAAACTATTTTAAACAAAAGATAAAAAGAAGGATAAAAAGTAATTAGATCGAATTTTTCACATTCTAAACGGAAGTTTTGCCTCATCGGGTATGGTTTCAATATACTTTTTTCTAAAGTCTGGATCTATCATTGGACATTGTTTTGACATGCACTCATGGCTGTACATCGGGTGACTATGCATTTTTTCAAGAATTTTTTTTAATGGTTCTTCCCGGACATTTCCAAAAGAAAGGGGCATAAAACAGCAAGGTTGGACATCACCATAAGGTGAAATATACATATACACCTGATCTGCTACTCCTCTACATTGACTTGAATGTTGAGTTTGAAAATAAAAGTCTCTACAAACATAAGGAAAATCAGTTAATGCCCAAACCTTTTCTTTTTCTTCAGGAGTCAATAGTACCTCGGTTTCATGCAGCCATTTACCTGCGGGGGTTGGTAATAAGTATCTTACTCCATGAGTACCCATTTCTTTTGATTTCTGAATTATCTTTTCAAAATCTCCATTAGCAAGACTTTCTTTAGTCATATAGGTAGAAATTACGCATTTTAACCCAACATCAAGTGCATTTTTTATTGCACTCTCTGCCTTTTCATAACATCCATTAACTCCCCGATATTGGTCGTGTAAATCTGGAACTGGGCTATCTAAACTCACATAGAGTAGGTCTAATCCGCTATCTTTCAACTTCTGGGCGTAATCCTTCGTTACTACTAGACCATTGGTATCTGTAAAAACATACATCGATCTTTCTTTTGCATATTCTATTAATTCCATTAAATCTGGTCTTAATGTTGGTTCTCCACCAAAGAAATTTACAACCATGGGTTTAGCAGCTTGATCTAGAACATTTTTTATCTCATCTGTTGTAAGATCGCGGTTTTTTTCTTTTGGATAATTACCAGTACAACAGTGTCTACAACTACACTGACATTCATATGTTATACCAAACATTAAATACATTACTGGGCCTGCTTCTCCACTCATCCACTTTCTCATCTTTTCCGGATCAACAGTTAAGGGAATTTTTAAAAAATCAGCTTCCATTTCTCACATCTCATCCATTGGATTATATTATATTGATTAACGGTTGAAAGTTAAGAAGAATAAAAATTTATACCTTATCTTCAAAGTAGCATTTCTTTCCTATTTTCTGACATTTTTGTCTACAAATTAAGCATAAATGTTCTATTCTATCAGAATATCGGTATTCATATGAACTAGGAAAACAGGAGTTTAAATATTTATAATTGGAATCATTTGAAAATAACTCGATTTTTTTTACAATGTTAGTCCCACTCACTACTAAAAAAATTGAAGTTGTCTGCCCTATTTGTAAAACCAGGGATCTTATAGGTATTCCCCAAAAA
Source organism: Promethearchaeota archaeon (assembly GCA_016839845.1). Next base: position 7,317 of record JAEOTL010000255.1, on the reverse strand, counting down.
TCAATAAATAAAAGCTCTCACTTAACTACAATTTCCATCCACAAAGGATTAATATGCCCTCATCATTTTCAGTTTTTTATTGATAAGAATTTACAAATTCGAGGGTATCAGAGAGTAGACTTTGAATTAAACATTAATAATTCAAAAAAGCTAACAAATGGTATAAAGGCTTTTAATGACAATAGAATGAAAGATAATACACCCCTGTTTCAAAATTTCCATCTGAAAGAAGAGCTTATTGATCAGAAGGAGACATCATCGATTCAATGCGAGAAAGATACGGAAATAGGTCAAAAACCACAATCCCTTAAGAAAAAAAAATCTCTGAAAGAGATTTATGACGAATTCTGGGAATTTATTGAGGAAGACAATGATTTATTTGAAGATTTCATTTTAAATGATAAAAGAAGGGAGAAATCACCATTACACTCCTATTCCTATAACTTTTATGATCAGTCGAAAGAATTGGTTAATTCATGAGTGAAAAGAATTGAATTATAGAGATTTTAATTAATTTTTGTGCTGATTTTCTATAGATTATTCGAGAAATTTTATTAGGCTCTGAATTTTATTTCGATAAGTCTTTCTAAATCAGACACTAAGCTATATTAAACCGATTACAAATCGTCTATAAGAAAAAATCACGTTAAATATGAAAAAGATATAAGAAAATTTAAAATTCAGTTCTTAATTTACCAAGATATTAAATTATTTAATATAAAACCAATAAATTGAAGATAAATTAAAAGGTTGGAAAATATGAGTTATAAACTTCCAAATGATAAGGATTTACAAGCCATGATAGGAATTGTCGGTAAAGAATATGCAACAAATAATAAAGCGATTACTGCTTCTTACTTGTCAAAATCAGTCATGGGCTTAGAGAGTCAAATTCCTGATATTGTCATTCGTCCAAAGTATGTAGAAGAGATACGTAAAATCTTAGTATATTGCACTCAAGAAAAAATTGCGGTTAGTCCTATTTCCGGTGGGTTATCGGGGGGATTTGCATGTCCAACGATTAAACCAGGAGGAGTTCTGCTCGATCTAGGGCGAATGAATCGAATTATCGAAATCGATGAAGAAAATCGTTATTGCATCGTAGAACCAGGGGTTACCAATGGTGAGCTTTGGGCTTATATGCATAAATATCATCCCGAGTGGGCACCTCCTATCCCTGATGGTGCTCCACCTGCAGCGACAGTAATGGGTGATGCTATTGATAGAGGCTTCTCACTTTATACATCAAGTGTCGGTCCTCAAGGAGATAACTTCATGTGCGGAGAAATAGTATTCCCTAATGGTGATGTTGTGCGAACTGGATCTTGGGCACTACCATTTGCGAAACCATTTTATAAATATGGTTTAGGTCCTGATATGTGGAGTTTTTTAATGGGATCTCAAGGCTCTTTTGGTGTAATAACTAAAGTTGCAGTGAAAATTTATCCACATCCTAAATTTAAAACGGTAGTAGTCTGGGGCATGGATAATCCTTATGATATGCAAGATCTAACTCTTGAAGTTGGTAAACAAGAATTTGGTATTGCTCACAACACTGTAATGGTTCAAGGAGGGAATTATCCTCTTGTTATGGCTCGATGGCCAAAGGATAAAATTCCACAAGACTACAATTTCTATAAAGAAATGGGAATATCTCAGTGGTGGATGAATTGGGAGTGTTGGGCACAGACCCAGGAAGAATTGGATTACGTAACTAATAGAATTGATGAAATGGCCGAAGACTTTAAGAAAAGAGCAAAAAATCCTGATGCCCTTATAAAACAACAGCTTCATCCTAAACAAATCGCAAGCAGGATGAAAAAACCAAATAAGATAGCAATTCCATACAGCTTCTGGGAAGCGGGATTTCTATTTATTACCTGGTATACTCCATGGAATGAGTCAGCACATTTCGCTGAAATGTATACTAAAGCTATGGAAAAGTATGGATTTCCACCAGTGATGTGGATTGCTAGTATTGAACGATGTAGACAAGCAATTTGTATGCCAATCATTTGTTTTGATAGTACTGATCCCAAAAACCTTGAGAAGGTTCAGGAATTGAATAGAGAAACTACGGAGTATGCGCTGAAACAAGGGTGGTTAAATTATAGGCCTGATCCATATATTCATGTGCAAGCTTATTACCAAGCAGGAATGTACTGGAAATATTTGCGAGCATTCAAGAAACTTGTAGATCCTAACATAATAATGCATCCAGGAAGACTTGCTCTTCCATAAATAAAGGAGGTAAAGAAAAAAATGGCAAAAACTGGAATGGAAAGGCTCGAAGAGCTTAAAATGGATATTTATAAATGTATTCACTGTAAAGCGTGCAGATCTGCTTACAGTGGTGAACCGGATAGAGAAGGCATTGGTGAGTTTACTGGTAAGCAAGGAACTGTACTTTATGAAGGTATAGTAGATGCTTGTCCCGCTGGTATTGAATATGGGTGGGAAGCCTTCTGGAATGCGGGTAAAATGTGGATTGCGCGTGCTATCTTAAATGGTGACTTAGAACTTACTGAAGAAGTTAGAGATGTTATTTTACCATGTATTACATGCGGTCAATGTTCAGCTCAGTGTGAAAATAAAATTCGTACTGTTGATATTATTGAAGCTTTAAGAGCAGCATGTGTAGAAGCGGGGTTACCAATGATAGACAAACATCAATTAGTAGATAAATTAGTAAAAGAACGTAATAATCCATATGGTGGGGCTGCTAATGAAAGATTAAAGTGGGCTAAAGACGCTGGCTTGGAAAAATTTATTAATAATAAAGATGCTAAAATTGCTTATTATGTAGGATGTACTGCAAGTTATCGGCAAGTAGAGGTTGCAATAGCAACAGCTAAGTTATTCGAACAATTAGGGATGGATTTTACACTAGTTCAAGATGAAGTATGCTGTGGAAGTCCATTCTTTAGAGTAGGGGCTGTTGACACTGCTCAAGAATTAATGAAGAAAAACCTTGAAGCATTCAAGAATGTAGAGAAGGTATTTTTCTCTTGTGCTGGATGCTATAGAACCTTCACTATTGATTATCCAAAATGGATATCTGAAGGTGAAAAACTTCCATTTACAACTCAACATGCTTTTGAATTAGTGGCAAAATTAATTCAAGATGGTAAAATTAAATTTAAGCCAAACAAAGAATTAAAAGGAAAAGTGGTTACCTATCATGATCCCTGCCATACAGGAAGACATTTTGCGGTTGATATGGAACAAGAGATGATTAAGAATTCAAAGAACCTTATGATGGATAGTCGTAAAATTAAAAACGCAATTAACGATTGGTTTGAAATTCCACGCGTCATTCTTAAAAAACTTGAAGAAGATGTAGGAATAGTTTTTAAAGAGATGTATCGTATTAAACTCGACAGTATGTGTTGTGGCGCAGGTGGAGGAGTAAGAGCAGGATATCCCGAATTTTCTCTAAAAACTGCGAGCTTGCGATGCGACGAAGCAAATGCAGTAGGTGCGGATATTTTAACAACCGAATGCCCATTCTGTTGGAGAAATTTATCAGATTCGAATGATCAATACGAGCATGGCTTGCAAGTTCTAGGAGTTCTTCAAATGATAACAGAATATAAACTCTTGGATATAATAGAAAACCCGAAAGGAGAAGATTTTCTTTCTTAGAAAAATGAGAGTTTAATTTATTTATAAATATAAACAATTTTTTTATTTTTCTACTTTTTGAATATTGGCAAGTATAAATTCATAAGAAGCTAAATCTTATTAAATTCAGAAGTAATATTTAAATTAGAATTTCGCGTAATTCTACTTTAACACAGAAATTATATTTAATTATTCAAGAGATTATAGTTCAGAAATAAGTGAGATTTAATGGATATAAAAAAGAATTTAATGAAGTTTGGTCCGTTAGTTGCTTTTGTTATAATCATTGTATTAATCATTACTGGATGGATAATTTATATTCCTATTATGAATGCACCACCACCCCCGGGAGAAAGAAAAGCGATTATTCTTAGTAGTGCCAATGATTTTTTTTGGAAGGAAGGGGACCCTGATTTTGGAGATGGGGATTTTGATGCTGAAACGGCAAACTGGATCGGAGACCCTAATCCCAACGGGTATGTTTTCACAGATGACACACTTCCAGGCCATGATACTCCAGGAGTGGTACAATTGGGTGCGAAAAGTAATTTTAGTAACGCATATGTGCATATAGAACTTATTTACAATTGGACAAACTTTATCCCCTTGTTACAGTATGCTGCTTATAACCTTTCTGCGTGGGTTAATATCACAACAAATTCATGGACACCTACAACTATTATCCCCACTGGTCCAGGAGCGAGAATAGGATTACGTTGGCTGAATGATACGAATGATGTAGTAAGAACAGATTGGTCAAAAGGTTTATATGAGACTTTTGCAGGATGGACATTCCTTAATGTAACTGGTATTGCCGAAGCCGATGTGACTCAATTGTATTTAGTTTTATCTGTGGATGGAAACATGACTGGGACTGACATGGTGCTTTTTGATGATGTCCATGTCGATTATTGGTTCCCACCCCCAATTCCATACCCCATACCATCTTCCATAGATTCAGATGGATTTCCTGCTCAAGCACTCCAGGTATATTGGATTCTAAAAAATCATGGATACTCCGATGATAACATTTTCTTAATGCTTTATCATACAGGAGACAGTGTAATTGATATTGATGCAACTGATGGAATCCCAAATGATTTGGTCGGAGCAGTAATTGATGTTGAGAATGACGATGTAAATGCAAGTAGGTTTATACAAGAGCTTGATGTTTCTATTTCAGGGAGTTTTGCATCATCATTACGGGGAAGAGATCAGCTAATTATCTTTATGACTGACCATGGATCCAATAAATATATGGGTGATGGAAACGCAACCTTTCACTTTGAAGCAGATGACAGTGTTGTAAATGAGACAAAATTCATTGAGTTAGTAAGTCAAATACCATGCAAAAGAATGTTAATAAACATGGATTTTTGTTTTAGCGGTAATTTCTTAAATTCGGACATTAATATTGGATCGAGTTGGTACAATCTGCCCAACGCAATTTTAATAACCTCTTCAAGCGATCTCTTATCGTGGTACTGGCGTGATAACTCGAATCCCGATGACTTTGCGGGATCCAACTTTTTCCACCAGTTCTGGGATCAGTTAGATCAAAATCAAACGTTGATTACTGCGTTCAATTATGCCAAGAATTGGGTACCATCAGGTCAAGTAAGAACCGTAGATGAAATTCAGTCTCCATTGATTCAAGATAATTTAGGAATTAATGCAACTTGGAGTTTCAGCAGTGATCCAAGCCTATAATTAATCTTTCATTTTATATTTCTTCTTATTTAACTCATTCAATAATTTAGGGCACTCTTATAACTGCTAAATTTAGGATTTTTCAAAATATTGAAACATCTTATACTTCTTTTTCTCAAAATTTAAATTTAAGACTGGTTTCTATCTAAACAAGCAAAATTACGTGCAAGGTTCGTGAAGGAATTGAAAAGTGACAATCGAGGAACAAAAATCATTACCATTCTTTGTTTCCTAGCAATTCTGAGCACAACTTTTGTGGGATTTAGCTTTATATTAAGAGAGAAGTGCCACATTACCCAGATTAATTCTACAATTGATTACTTGAGTGAAGGTGAAGATGATAATGAAGTTCAAATAAATCCACCATCTCTTAGGACTTCTGCGGAAAATGAATCTATCGCACCCATTGTAGTAATCCTTATTCCCGAAGAGAACAATACTCTTGTAGTTTTAGATGTTTTTTATGTAATAGTAAACATCACAGATGATAATCCTCCTCTACCAGGAAATGTTACTGTAGAGATTTCAAATCAAACGACCTCATTGTTTAATGCCTCAATGACTTATACAGTCGCAAGTCAATGGTATTTCCGTTGGTTAAACATTACCTCCTATGCAAATGGGGAAATATTTATCATTAAAGTGAGAGCTTTTGATTCGTCGGCAAACAAAAACATGGGTATTTCAGCTGAATTGTATATCATCTTAGACATTCCCCCTTCAAATACCCCAGGAGCTATAAACGCCGTTTTATATATTATTGCAGCCTGTGTCCTTTTCGCTCTTATTATGGCATATTTCACTCGAAAACAGCTTCGAGAAACTTCGCGTAGACAAGAACCAAACATGTAAATAATCCGTCTTAATTTTTGAATTTCATCTTTCTGATATTCAAAAAAAATATATGTCAATATTTTCATTAATAACAAAATAATAAATATAGGATTTTCGGGGTTTAATTTAATTTGATTAATGTGGACAAGAAGTCTGCGTACCCATATATTACAAAATTCAAAAAGGAGCCGTTTAAATCATTCGCACTTGTCAAAAGAAGAGAAATAGGGAACTTCTTTGTAAATAAGTATGATAAACTAATTACTTTTTATAAACACTTTCAAAAAAACTTGATGAATGAACCTAACTTAACTTTAGAACACATTTTTTGGTTCACGTTATTACGAAAGTACCTCAAAGAAGAGAAAAGAGAAATTAGAAATGAAATATTTGAATTCATTAAGAAATGTGAATTTAGACAGTTTGAACAAATAGGATTTCGATTTTCTCTAGTATCTCACGAACGTCCTGATGTTTACTCGACGTTTTTAGCCTTAGTGAGTTTAAAAAATGTTGGTTTATTAAAGGAATATTTTGCTTCTGATGGGCAAAGCCTTATCAAAGAAGAGATAAAAAATTATATTTTATCACTCCGAAAGGGAAATAGCTTTCAACATTGTCATGAAAAAGATTGCGAGATCTGTAAGAATGCATCCCCGGCAAGGAATTTATTTTATATAATGGAGATTTTTACACTTCTAGGGATTGATATAAGAAATAGCAGGGATCAATTTAGAACTCTTATCGGTGATGGCAAAAGGAAACCTCTAGCTATGATATTCCGTCTTTTGGATATGAAATACCTCGATATGGACTTAGAAGTTAAGGATAAAGAAATCCAATACTTCCATCAATTTCAAAAGACATCAGGAGGTTTTACCCTAGATCAAAAAGAAAACATAAATGATACATTTTGGATTGTATATATCCTTAAAGAATATTCATGGTTGTTAGATTACAATCCTTCAGGAGTTTATTTATTTATTAACTACAAACTAGAAGAGATACTAAAAAGTCAAGACGAGTGGAATTCAGAACAGTTATCAAATATTTCGAAACTAATAATTCTCTTATCCTTAATTTGGACAAAGTTTATCGATGAAATTGAGAGAGTTTTATTTAAAGAACTAGAGAAGGAAAAATTTATTG
>JAEOTL010000254.1 GCA_016839845.1 Promethearchaeota archaeon | reverse complement strand
TGGGGTCAGCGTCTTCATGCGACTAACCCAAGCTTATCGCAGCTTGTCACGCTCTTCATCGGTGCCCAAGCCAAGATATCCACCAAATAGCGGTGGCGTATTGGCGTCTAGTTGAGGAAAGATTCAGATTGCTTGCCTAAGGGTTTGCGTATTCAAAAATGGTAAAAATTTGAAACTTGAAAATTTTAAAATTTTCTAAAATCGAGACGATTACTTTTGTAGACTTTAATAATATAGGGAGTTATGTTCGTATGAGCATGATTTTTCATGCTTGGCGTTGGTTTCTTGAGCCGACCAATGGAGTGGATCGGTTCAAGCACTCACGTCCTGTGGTACCGTACTGTTGACCATAGTTCTTGTTTTCTTACTTCTTGTTTGGTCGTTTCTGGTGTACTTCAGTGAGGCCTAAGCCATCTATTGGCCTATTGCATCGAATGCTGATGGAATATTTTATTAACCAATAGCGTGTCGATGGATTGAATAAATACTTTTTATAGCATTAAAAATGCCATCGGCGAAATATAATAACAAATGCTAGGTTAAAAATTTTATGGTGGTGATTAATAAAGTTTAAAAGCCCCTTTGTGGAATAGACGGGCAGAAGCATTATTATTTGACATCTCTGTAAGAAAAACTGACTGTAGAGAAATTTGTAAATTAAATTAGAAAATTGGGTGAATTTTAAAGTTTAAATAGGAAAGATGCTAAATATAAGCAGAGAGTAATGCAGATTGTGAGGACATAATAAAAATCGTTTACAGCTTGGGAGCGCGCTATGGTTGGTAAGGTTTTGGTGGGCACATCTGGATGGGGGTATGACGAGTGGGTAGGTCCATTCTATCCAAAAAGCCTTAAGAAAGAAGACTATTTATTTTTTTATTCTGAAGTGTTTTACACAAATGAGATTAACACTACGTTTTACAATACCCCTTCACGATGGATTGTGGAGAGATGGGCCAAGAATACTCCCGAAAATTTTTTGTTTTCAGCAAAGATACCCCAAACGGTGACGCATGAGCATAAGTTAGACATTGATTTATGTATGAATGATTTAGAATATTACTTACTAGCCATGGAACCCTTGATTAAATCGAAGAAAATACTTTCCTTCCTTATTCAGTTACCACCCTTTTTCACAAGAGAGGAGCATTTTGGTAATCTGAAAGAGTTCATAAATAACTGGCCTGGAGACTCCAAGAGAGATAAATATCATTTAGTCGTAGAGTTTCGACATACATCGTGGATGGTTGATGAGGTTTTTGAGTATTTAAGAGACAAATCTTTAACATATTGTGCGGTGATTGAGCCATTATTACCTCCTAGGATGGATGTGACCAATCCTGCTTTTGCGTATATAAGATTTCATGGATATGGGAGAAAAATTTGGTTTGATTATCTTTTTAAAGAGGAGGAAATTAAAAAGTGGGTGCAGCCAATAAATGAAATAGTCCCAAAAGTTGAGAGGGTTGGAATTTATTTTAATAATCACTTTTCTGGGTATGCTGTAAAAAATTCTTTAATGTTAATGAAGGAGCTGGGAATTCAACCCCGAAACAGCCCAAAAAATGTGAAGATTCTAGAAATTAAAAAGAAAACGGGAGAGTTTTCAAAAGGGCAGACTGATTTAGGAAGGTTTATATCATGAAAAGAAGTATACGAGTCGGTATTATCGGGGCGGGATCTATCGGAAGTTTGTTTGGGGGCAATATAGCAGCAATTCAGTCTGAGTCTTATGAGTTAGAGGTCTTTTTCTTTTGCGATAAAGACCATGCGGAGGCAATTAATAGTACAGGATTAAAGATCAGTAAGAATGAAAATGTACAGACTGTTTCTACTATAATGGCTTATGAAAACGAGAAAGTTTTTGAAGAAAGATTAAGCAGCGATTCGACATTTAGATTGGACTTCACTTTCCTGACAACAAAGGCATACGACATTGAAACTGCTGTGGTTCAATATAAGAAAATAATTGCTATGAGCGGAAGGTTGGTTATTTTACAGAACGGGATTGGCAATGAGGACATAGTTGGAAATCATATACCGAAAACAAAGATAATACGCGCTGTTACTACAAATGGGGCATTGTTACAAGAACCTGGAAAGGTGATACATACAGGTGACGGGATAGTGAAAATTGGTATCCCTTTTAAAGAGGATTTAAGCAACAACAATCAAGAATCCGAAAAAGCCCGTTCTGATTTGAATTTATTAGGAGAGCTCATAACGTTGGCAGGATTTGAGGTTATTATAGTAGAGGATATCATTAAGGAGGGCTGGGAGAAAGTTTTTGTGAATATAGGAATTAATGCCTTTGGGGCTTTAACTGGACTAAAAAACGGTCAGTTATTGGAATCTGAAGG
>JAEOTL010000100.1 GCA_016839845.1 Promethearchaeota archaeon | reverse complement strand
TTGAGGGGAGGTCGAAACAGGTATCATTAATAACTAAGTTAACTCATCAAAGAATCACCTCAGATAAAGTAGGGAAAATGATAAAAGAAGCCGAAAAGCTTGATCTTAACGAAATCGATAAAGCTATGCTTCGAGATATAACCAGAGAATATAATTTGGCTACTAAATTGCCCGAAAAGTTGGTTACAGAAATAGCTGAAACAAGTATACTGGCGTCGAAAGATTGGAGGGATGCCAGAGCTAAAAGTGATTTTTCAATTTTCCAGAAAATTCTAGAAAAAACAGTTGAATTGCAAATAGAAAAGGCAGAGAAACTTGGAACTCATCCTGATATATACTCAACTTTAATTGATTTATATGAACCTGGTGCAACTTACCAATGGATTGCCAATATATTTAATCCACTAAGACCAAAATTGATTGATTACGTAAAAAAATTGAATTCGTCATCTGATAAACCGGATGGTTCAATCTTTGACAAACCCTATGATGAAGATAAGCAATTTGAATTAAGTCATAAAATTATTGAAAAATTGCAATTCGATTTTGGATCTGGACGTCAAGATAAGGTTACCCATCCCTTTACGACAAGTCTGGCTGCGTTGGATGTACGAATTACCACGCGAACAACCGAACCTTTTCCCGATTGTATAACAAGTACAATTCATGAATATGGACATGCAATCTACGAGATGGGCATTAGAAAAGAGCTACATGATACAGTTCTATGTACAGGAACTTCAATGGGAATTCATGAATCTCAATCAAGAATGTGGGAAAATGTAGTCGGTCGTAGTAAGGAATTTTGGATGTACTGGTATCCAACGTTTCAAGAGTACTTTCCTGAGAACTTAAAAAATGTCCCAATGGAAGAATTTCATAGAGCAATTAACATTGTCCAACCTTCGTTCATCAGAGTGAATGCAGACGAAGTCACTTATGGTCTACATATAATTTTGAGGTTTGAAATTGAAAAAGCTCTCATGGAAGGGAAGATTCAAGTAAGTGAATTACCTGAAATATGGAATTCTAAATTTGAAGAATTACTGGGGATAGTTCCTCCTAATGATGCCCAGGGTGTTTTACAGGATGTGCACTTTTCAGGAGGATTATTTGGCTATTTCCCCACTTACTTCCTCGGAAATCTATATGGAGCACAAATCTATGCTAAAGCACTGAAAGATATGCCCAATTTACCGGAAGATTATAAAAAAGGTGAATTTTCTAATTTACTTTCATACTTAAAAGAAAATATCCATCAGCATGGAGCCATTTATAGAGCTAATGATTTAATAAAAAGAGTTACTGGAGAAGATTTGAATTCAGAGTACTTTTTAAAATACTTAGAAAAGAAGTTTACTCCAATTTACAGACTATAATTCCTTTTTTTTTTTTAAATCGTTTATACAGTTTTTAATGAATCCTACATTTTTAGAAGGTATATAAAATGCTACTCCAAGTTAAAAAATTCTCGGAAAAACTGCTATTGCCGTTAGCACGTAAGATAAAAAGGATCCCCGCGAATCTAATAACTTCATTAGGTTTACTGTTTGCGTTTTTGTCTTTTATCGGATTCATTTTTCAATGGTTAATTATAATAATTATCTGCTTGTTCATTACGGAATTTTTTGATCAATTAGACGGTGTTGTTGCTCGCCTTCAAGGACCTACAAAATTGGGATCTTTTTTGGATTCAACCTTAGACAGAATTGGGGATTTCTTTCTATTTGCGGGAGTGATCTTAGGAGGGTATACCACCATTGAAATAGGCCTTATAGTAATGATTGGCGCATTTTTAACTTCTTACACACGGGCTAAGATTGAAGCTTTGGGTATTGACAACCTATATGGAGTAGGGTTGATTGAGAGGACTGATCGTGTCCCTATTTTGTTTATCGGATCTATATTTCAGATTTGGTTTTCTACAGCAATCTGGTGGACAATGATAATATTAGCATTTGGGATAATGATTACTGTCCTTCAGAGAACTATTTTTGCTTGGAAAAATTTTTCAACCTCAAAGCAAATACAAGCATAATAGTGGGATTTTCGGGATTAGGCAAAATTGATAGGTTCTCCTTCTTGAAGCAGTAATTACTTGGTTAATAATTAATGTTAAAATTAATCGATAACCTAGTTTGTAAATATAATAAAATAAAATTGATGCCTTGATAAAAAATGGTAAATTGTCTAATAGTTGGTCATGGTGCGAGAGAACATGTTATTGGTGAAACTTTAGTAAGAGGGGGAGCAGATCTATTCTCTTTTATGAGTTTTAAAAATGCCGGACTAGAAGATTTGAGTAAGGGTATTAAAATCCATTCTGAAACAGATTTTCAAGAAATACTTGAGTTTTCAAGAACCAAAAAAATTGATTTCGCAGTAATTGGACCAGAAGCCCCGTTGGTTGTGGGTATTGTAGACGCTTTAGAGAAAGGAGGAATTCCATGCGTAGGTCCGAAGATAGAGGCTGCTCAATTAGAGGGATCGAAAATCTTTACTCGAGATCTTCTTGATAAATATAAGATCTCGTCAAACCTTATCAGCAAAACATTTGATTCAATGGAGGGTGTGGAAAGCTATATTAAGGAAATGGGAGAAGAGAACATTGTTGTTAAACCAGAGGGTCTTACTGGTGGGAAAGGGGTAATGGTCTATGGGGATCACCTCTTCTCAATGTCAGATATTTTAGGGTATTGTGAAGATTTAGTAAAAAGTAAGAGTAGATTTATTCTAGAAGAAAAGTGTGATGGAGAAGAATTTACACTTCAAGCATTTGTTGATGGAAAAAATGTAATCGGTTCTCCGTTGGTTCAAGATCATAAAAGAGCTTATGAAGGAGATA
>JAEOTL010000253.1 GCA_016839845.1 Promethearchaeota archaeon | reverse complement strand
TTAGTTAATAATTTTCGAGCTTCTTTTAACTCAAAGGTCACTAATGCAAGTCTAGCCTGGAATATGTATACTTCTGCGAGTAATGGGTAAGAATGGTTTTTTTCGGCGAGTTCATGTATTTTAAAAAGGTAAGGGTCAATCTCATCAATTATTTCAAGAACTCCAGTATTCTTTAGTTCACTTAAGAGTAAATCACATAAATGTAATAATGCAATTAGTGTTATTTCATAGTCAACAATTTCTCCGTCAACAATTTGCTTCAATATTTCCTCAGCTTTACCTCGATTGATGGATCGTGGGCTAGTCTTTAAAAATACTGCCTTATCAACACGATATGCCATACTACTAAATTTCGACCTATCTTTAATTTCCTTCAACTGTTCTAGGTATTTTTGCGCTAACTTGAGGTCACCCTCTTCAAGAGCTAAATGAAATAAGCAATCTATAGCCGTTACTCCTGAAACACCTAATTCCTTAAAGATTTTTACACTCTTCTCCAAGGTTTCTTGAGCAAGATTAAATAAACTTTGTTTCCGATATAGATCTCCAAGGTTATTTAGGCATGCCGCAATTCCAAATTTGTAATCGATTTCCCTAGCTATTCTTAAAGCTTTATCATAGTAGTCTATAGCAAGGTCTATTTCACCCCGAAAAGCATAAATAAGGCCAAAATTGATATAACAGTTTAGAACTTGCGCTTTGTAATCGATTTCTTTGGCATGCTGGATACATCGATTTAGGTATTCTAGTGATTTATCAAACTCGCCTTGTGAATAGTATATGGTTTTCATTATATCCAGTGATTCAACTATGCCCAACTTATGCTCCAGCTTTGTATTTAGCAGTAGAGATTGTTCTGCATACTCGAGAGCTTTATCGAATTCTCTCATCATAAAATAGATATTTGCTCTTCGACAAGAAATCTCAGCTTTTCTTTTGGTGTGTTCTTTCGACGTCTCTAAGTTAAGAGACTTAAGGATTTTTTCACATTGCAACAATAATGTGAGAGCTTCGTCATATTTGTAAACCGAGAAATTTGCCATTGATTTTACGATAAAAACATCAACTAATTGAAGGGAATCTTGCTGTTCTTGACTTGTCTGATAGGCTTTCTCAGCGTAATTTAATAACTGTTCTTTATCTTTCAATTTATCAGATAAAAACCCCATAAGAACATAATAGGATATTTGGTCATATTGAGAAATATCTTTCTTTTCCCCAAAGTCTTTTAAAACTTGAGAAGCCTTAGTCAATTTCCCATTTTCAATGAATTCCTTTGCCTTAACCAATTCTTTTGGTTCTAGATCAGACATATTATAGAGTAATTGAAATTTGGGTCTTATACTATCATATATTTGCGAGCAATATAATTATATTGGGTTCTCATTTGGGTATGAAGCTATTTAAGGTTGAGGTTCCTATATTACTTACATGCAATAGAAGGGTGCAAAATGGTGCTATCAAAACGAGAAAGAGTTATTAAAACCTTAGAGCTTGAAGAACCAGATATGATTCCTATTCATTATTTAGGATTTGAAACAACGGGACTTTCAAATCAGTACTTTAAAAATTCTGATGAATTTAAGAAAATTCAAGCTGGGATTGAGGATGATGTTTTAGAAATGAAGTTCAAAGTACTTATGGGAACTTCAGGAAGTATAACTGAATTACGTTTCTGGAATTCGGACATTCACGGGATAGATCCTTGGGGAACTGATAAATTCAGACTAAATGTAACCAAGGCCCCACCTGAATACCCCGAATGCGTTATATTGACTTATGACGGAAGAATATGGAAACTTGCTCCCCAAGTCGGTACTGGTTTGATGTATTTGTGGTATGTAGATGGATATTTTAAAACTCCGGAGATTATTCATGAATATTGGGATAAGCACGGTAAACCAATCGATCTTCTGAATAATAAGTTAAATTACTCTCCTCAGATCTGGGAAAATTTTGTGGAAAAGTTATCAAAATATATTTATCCTATGGGTTCACTCCCTATTACTATACATGAATCGCTATTTGAGGGTATGACCGTGCCAAGAGTTGCATATTATATGCGTAAGAATCCCCGATTTATACATGAAGTCTTGACTGAGTTTACTAAAGTTAATTTAGAAATAATTAAAAGGTTTGCAGATGCTGGAGTTGATATAGTTTTTTATATGGATGACTTGGGCATGAAACAACGATCTATTTTTTCCATTGAACAATTTAAGAAATTTTTTCTTCCTTATTATAAACAGATGTTTCAGGCCTGTAAGAAAAACGGTATGTTTATAATTCAACATTCCTGTGGGTATATTGATAAACTTTTGCCTCATATGGTTGATGTTGGGTTAAACGGGATACAGGCTCTTGAACCGGCTGCAGGCGTCGATCTAGCTTATTTAAAAGAAACTATGGGTGATCAAGTTGCTTTTCTTGGGGGTATAGATGGATCAAATATACTTAACTTCGGTACCCCTAAAGATATTGAGGAGGAAGTAAAAAGGTGTATAAAAGCGGCTGCTTATGGAGGGGGATACTTCGCCGGTCCAAGCCATAACGTTCTTAGCGCACCTTGGGAAAATATTTTGGCATTACGAGCTGCTATCGAGAAATATCGTAAATACCCTCTAAACCTAAATTAAGATCCCGATAATTATTAAAAATCTGATTTTTTCACTGTTTTTACAATTAGAAAATCAGGTCTAATGTCTTTATTTAAATAGACATCACTAGGAATTTCATTTACCAAATCTTCAGAGGCTTTAGGTTCACTCATCTCCTTTAGAATTAAATTGTTTTTTACTAATTCATTAAAATATGAGCTTATAGGCCTGGGAAATTGAAGAGAATAAGTTTGAGGCGGTATGACATCTCCACTAAAATCAAGAAGTGTAGGTCTTTCATCAAAATAGTTGAATAATATTCTTAATTTATCTTCATTCCTTCGACTATCTCCTGGAATTCGGAGAGATGTACAGTTGGGCCAAGCAAATGCAGGGTGGGTAATACTAAAAACGAAGATTCCGTTATCCTTTAACACATAAGAAATTTGTTTTAATGTAGTTTTAAAATCCTCAATATCCATTAAAGCCATGTTGCAGACCACTTTATCAAAGGAACTTCTTTCGAATCTCTCAACTAATTTTTCAGCATTTGATTCTATATAAGTGATACCTAATTTCTCTTTTTCTTCTCTTTCAATTGCATAGTCAAGCATTTTAGACAAGTCAATTCCGGTAACTAATGCCCCACTTCTTACTAAATCCCTCGCGACATTTCCTTTACCGCATGCAACATCTAGGATTTTTTCACCCTCCTTTACATCTATCATACGATATACTTCTGGTAGGATAATATCTCTATGATGATAATCCTCCTCTCCTGACACCCAAACAGGAGCAATAGCATCCCAGGTGGATTTTGGGGTATAATCCTTAAGAGAATCAAGTTTCACGAAAGTAGGTCGTTTTCCAAGTGCAAGAACTCTCTCAAGACCTCCATATTTTTGAGGAAACTCTTGAAATTGCGTTTCCTCCTCACCAGAAGGCATCCACATTCCAATATCCTCTTTTGGGTTAAGATCACCTATCTGGAAAGGATGCGTTCTATTATATTCTGCAAAGTCTAAAGCAGGATTGTAAATCCCACATTTATGGCAGGGAATGACATAATAATAATCATAAACTAGGAATTTTTTCTTTGCCAGTTTTTCCTCTGCACAAACTAAACAAGTAAACTCCTTGCAATCAGAACACCAGGCGATTCCGTTAAAATGTGTCAATCTTCCACAGTTACTACATTCAAATCTCCAGTGAAATGAGCATCGGGGAGTAAATGAATTCTCATCTTTTGACGCAAAATTAACGGGATAATTTTTAACCACTTTAGCATATTCAGAACAATAGAAACATAGAGGGATTTCTGAAGAAGGCATAATAAAAAATATTCAAGAGAGTTTAAAAAAATAATCTATTGTTCAGAAAATCTGAAGGTGCCTTGAAAAAAATAAGATTAAATTTCCATATTCCAATATTATTGGAAGGGTGTTAGACACATAAAGTGAGTTTTCATCATAAATGTTTCCTAAAAAATTATTTAAGGATATTCTACTTCTTTTTATTTGATTTCAAATCAGTTAGATGTCAATTCCAATGCTAGATTTAATTAGTAATCAATTGCAGAATATAAACCAGAGGTTTATCGAAGGTTCCTATTTCGAAGCCCTTGAAGCTTTACATAATTACGAACAAAAAAGAGATCTCAGTCCTGAAGACCAAATCTTCTGCCACATACTAAAGAGTAATATTTTCTACGAACTTGGACGATATTCTGATGCTCTCAAATTTGCTGAACAGGCATGCAGTAAAAGTCAAGCACTTGGAAATAATCTTCTACTTATTGATAGTTACATTGCTAAAGCCTGGTCATTATGGGGAGTAAATAATTTTGAAGAACTTTCAGAGCTACTTTCAATAGGTGAAGAATTACTTTCTCAACTTGCTAGTTTGTCTCGAAAAGAATACGCCAAAAGAGAATCTCAGCTAAAACTAATCAGAAGTGTAATTTTTTTCTATAAAAATCGTAACATAGATAAAGCCTTGGAATATGGGGAACAGGGGCTACAAATGTCTCAGGAATATGGACACTCCGTGGTAATCGCAATAGGCTTACACCTTAATAGTACTTATTATTTCAATATAGGTAACCTGGATCGTGCTTTGAATTATCTGGAACGGTGTTTGAAAGTTCAAAGAACTTACCGTACGCGTGATGATTGGAGGACTCTTAAAGATCTCGGTGTATTGAATGGCGTAATAGGAGAATTGGATCTTGCTTTAGATACTACTAAGCAAGGGTTAGCCATTGCTGAAAGTATGGGCAATAATGGTTTCATAGCACAATTCCTTAACAATTCGTCACTGATATACCGGCAGAAAGGGAACTTAGATCGTGCAATAGAAGCTCTTGAGCGAAGTCTTAGGATTTGGGAAGGAATTGACAATAAATGGAACCTAATGGCATGCTTAGATTCTCTTTTTATTGTTTCACTAGACGCTAAATCTCTTAAACGAGCAGATCAGTATTTGGAGCGTATGCAACATATCAATGAACAAGTAAAAGATGAAATATTTGATGTAGCATGTCGAGTCAATAATGCATTATTACTAAAATTGAGTCCCAAGATCATCGATAAAGAAAAAGCTAAAACATTGCTTCAAAACATCGTTAAGGAGGATATTATTAATTGGGAATTCACTGAGCGAGCACTCCTTCACTTATGTGATATTTACTTGGTTGAATTACAATCTTACAATAATCAAGAGGTTTTGCATGAGGTTAATCTCCTTATTAATCAATTATCCGAATTTGCGGAGTTCCAACATTCCTTTCGTTTGATAGCAGAAATCAATCTCTTACGGGGGAAGTTAGCATTAATTCAAATGAATTTAGGAGATGCAAGAAAATTTTTCACTAAAGCTGAACGTATAGCTGATGAACACGGGCTTCACTTGTTAGCTAGAACAATATCATCAGAGCATGATCTCTTATTAGAACAACTAGAAAAATGGGAATCATTACGAACAGAAAAAACTCCAGTTGGGGAACGATTAAAATTTGTGAAAATAGACAAAACTCTTGATCATATGATGGGCAAAAGGATGCTAGAACCACCAGATTTAGTTCAAGAAGATCCTATATTACTCTTAATAATGAGCGAAGGAGGGCATTCCTTTTTCAACCATACTTTTGTAAAGGATTGGGATTATAGTACTCTTTTTAGCTCTTTTATTTCAGCATTTAATACTTTCAGTTCAGAGATCTTCGAAGAAACGATAGATCGAATTAAAATTGGGGAAAATATCATCTTTATAAAGCCGGTTGACCCTTTTGTAGTTTGCTACGTTAGTAAAGGACAATCTTATCCTGCAATAAAGAAACTGAATAAATTTTCGGATGCCATTAAAAATAAAAAAGAAATCTGGGCAATTTTAAATAAAGCGTCTATAGCTACTCAAGAGTTAAGTATAAAAAGTTCACCCCTGCTTGGAGTTATCGTTAACGAAATTTTCGAATGAGTGTTAAATATACATTTGGATTATAAGTTCTCCTTTAGATATAATATTAGTCAATCTCTTATTTAGATCCATACCCAACTGATATTTTAATTTAGCTTTCCTTTTATTTTTAAAATTACCTAAAAGAATTACTATAAAATAGGGAAAATAGTTACTGAACCTGAATAATCAATCTAGGCCAACTATTAGTCCCGTCACGCCATGATGGATCAAACATCGGTTGTGTATTATTAAATATGTCAGTTGCCTTAGTATAGAATGTATAACTTCCTGGGTTATCGAGGGTTAAATTGACTTCCCAAAACACCCAGACATGATCAGCGTCAATTGAATTAATTATGGTTACCTCATTCCAACCGATTCCCCCATCAATTGTATATTCAATTTTGGAGATTCGAGTTCCCCCAAAAGCAGCCCCACCTATTCTAAGAGTATCGCCGTTATCTATAAATGCTACTTGATTAGGAAAGAATATAGTGGAGTCAATATCCATTGGTGGAGATGTATCCCATCCCTGATCATCCCAATAATCTTCAAGTGGTCTGGCCATAACTTCAATTTCTATAACCCATGCTGGTTGTTTCGCCCCAAATGCTCCCGGATTGACAATTCGAAGAGGAAATCCTTGAGCAGGGGGTAAAGTGTAATTATTCATATATAGTGCTCCGATTGTCCCATTTTCTTTTAACTGATCTAGTGTATGAGAAACATAATATCCATCAGCCGCTTGATATCTTACACCAGTTGCACTTGGTTTCAAACCAAGTGACACTAGTAAATCATAGACTAGGAATCCTTTCCATACAGTAGTTGAGAGAAGTGGACCATTGGCAGGATTGCCAATACATTCTGTAGTTAGCACTCGTTCAACTAAATCCAACTCCTGTAATTCAGTAAGGTTGAATGCTTTCGGATTATCAATTTCGCCCCATATATTAAGAGTATACGTATCCGGGTTAATATATGGAATATCTCCGATTCTTGTTATGAAATAATCTTCATTCTTAGTTATGAAATCTGGAAATTCTCTTTCGTTGCTATTTGGTATACTTGATCTATTTTTGGGGTTTACATAGATAAATCCCAAAATTATAACACTTATCGCAATAACAAAAATGAAAGTGTAGAGTAGGTATCGCTTGCTTTCTCGTATTTTAACCCAACGTGATTTAAACATAACTTAATTGAATCACTATTCACGTATAGTTAAAAGAATACCCCTTAATTTCCAAAACTCTAACTATTAAATAATCATTAAATTTGAAATTGTGGGAATTGAAATTGATTTTAAATATTTGTATTAATTAGAAAAAAAGGAGTAATAGGATTTTTTTGAGATCAATCTTTTTAATATCTGAAAAAGAGTTGAGATA
>JAEOTL010000252.1 GCA_016839845.1 Promethearchaeota archaeon | reverse complement strand
GTTTTTAAAATTATAAATACTACGAATCACAATATTAATCATTACATAATTTATAATTAAAAAAAATTGATATCATGACTGAAAAATTAATTGTTGCAAATAAGGGGCTTATAAGAGCTGAATTTGCTTTTTGGGTTGGCCAATATATGGATAAGTTTTATGATACTCTTGAAAATAAGAAGATTATTGGAAATAAATGCCCCAAATGTGGAGATGTCTTTGTTCCTCCAAGAAAAATATGCGGAAAATGTAATGAAACGATTCCTTTTGACCAGAACTGGGTAGATTTGCCAGACACTGGAATATTAAAGAATTATACGATAACTTATTATAAAATTAATGATAGAGCTAGTCGAAAAGTGAAGAAACCTCAAATTATTGGGATGGTACAGATAGATGGAAGTAATACATCAATAGTTTATCGCTTATTAAATATTGATCCCGGAGAAGTGAAAATAGGAATGAAACTTAAAGTTGAGTGGGAAGAAGAAACAAAAGGAAACCCTGCAGATATAAAGGGTTTTGCTAAAGTATAGGAGGTGATATTAAGGTGGAAAAAGTAGCAATAGTAGGATATAATCAAGTCAAATTATATTCTAATGCAAATTACGGTAGATATGAAATGGTTTTTGAAGCTGTACGAGGAGCTTTAGATAGTGCTGGGTTGAAAAAGAAAGATATTTCTACAGTTATATCTGCCACAAATGATTATTATGATGGACGTACTATCTCAAACTCATTAACTGTTGAACCCGGAGGCGGTTATTTGGCAGATGAATCAAAAGTAGAAATGGATGGTGCCCATGCGGTTTTATATGGATTAATGCGAGTTTTATCTGGAAACCACAAATTAGCTGTTGTATGGGGAGGGAGTATGGCGTCTGCGTTCCCGTATCAATCTGCTCGCTTATACGAAACAGATCCAACTTGGGAACGTCCAAGTACTTATGTTAATTATGTTACTTCTGCTGGTTTTCAAATGAGGGCATATATGGAGAAATATGGGGTAAGTACTGAAGAAATTGCCAAAATAGTTGTAAAAAATCGAAAAAATGCTTCTAAAAACCCGTTAGCATTAGCTGAAGCACAAAATCCTAATCTAACTGTGAAGGAGGTATTAGATTCTGAAATATATTCTGATCCTGTAACAGAATTAATGGTAGCTCCACCGTGTGATGGTGTTGCTGCACTGCTATTAGCACCTGAGAAACAAGCAAAAAAAATTACAGATAATCCTGTTTGGATTACTGGTGTAGGCTTCAATCAAGAAACTTATTATCTTGGTGATCGAGATTTATCTACTAGTAAATCCATGGAATTAGCAAGTAAATTTGCATTTGAAGTTGCAGGTATTACTGATCCCAAAACTCAAATCGATGTAGTAGAGTTATATGAATCATTTGCACATGAAGAATTGATTTTTATTGAAGCCTTAGGACTTGCTGAGAAAGGTAAAGGTGTGAATTTAAATGCTGAAATTGGAGGAGATCTTCCAGTCAATCCCTCTGGAGGTGGTTTGGGAGGTAATCCATTATGTGCAACAGGAATTATAAGAATAATTGAAGCTGTTAAACAAATTAGAGGAGAAGCAAATGGTTATCAAGTTAAAGATGCCAAAAAAGCAATTGCTTCAGGCCAAATAGGAATGTGTGCTCAAAATAATATTTTATATGTATTGGAGGGTGACAATTAAAGATGGGAAGACAAGTATGTGTGGCAAGTGCAGGCTTCAGTGAACATGCTTCAAAGCGTTCTGACGTAAACATGCCAGAATTAGTTAGTGAAGCGATAGAAGACTGCTTAAAAAAAGTCCCTAGTGTTGAAATTAAAGATATTGATATGTTTGTGAATGGGAACATGCCGGCTTTTGAAGGGGCAAATATTCCAGAATTGTGGATGACAGATTGGATGGGGGCAAGAAATAAACCTTTACTAAGAGTAACTACAGGAGGTACTACAGGGGGTTCAGTAGCTATAGCTGGATATTATTCTGTTGCTTCTGGATTACCAGGTGTTGATACTGTATTAGCAATTGCTTTTGAACAACAAAGCCAAGGCGATACAGCTACAGGTCTTGCTAGCGTTGCTTATGGAGAGATTTCTGTTTTAAACTCGTTAGGAATTCCATATGATCAGCTAACTCTTCTATTTTCTGCTGGAGCTGCTATTGGAGTTGCGTCATATCAAGCTACTAATTATATGCGTAAAAGTAAAATAACTGAAGAAGATTTAGCCAGAGTCGTAGTGCAAAATAGACATAATGCTGCCAAAACATGGTGGGCTCACTTAAAAATGCCTAATTTGACAATTGAAGAGGTATTAGATACTCCATATATTTCATACCCTTTAAGATATGGTATGGTATGTCCCGCATCAGATGGGGCTTGTGCTATGCTCTTTACTACAGAAGAAAAAGCTAAAGATATGTGTGATGTTCCTGTATATGTAAATGGTGTTGGAAGTGTAGCAACAGAAACAGGGATTTTAGGTTATTGTGGTAGTGGCTCAGGACAATTGGATCCCTCAGAACAGTTAGGGGCTCAAAAGACTTCTGATGTAGCTTTCCAACAAGCTGGAATTTCTTTTCCAAGAAAAGAGATTGATTATGCAGAAGTATATTCCCCATTTCCTAATCAAGAACTAATGTGGGTTGAGAAATTAGGTTTATTTGAAGAAAATACAGCATCGAAAATGTTTGAAACTGGTGTGACGGCACTAAATGGTGAATTACCTATTAATTGCTCTGGTGGTGTTAATTCTACTAATGCCATTGGAGCTTCTGCTATGGAACGACCTGCGGTTGCAGCTCTACAGATAATGGGGAAAGCAAGTAATCAAGTCCCAAAAACCGTTCATACAAGTTTAGGACATGGTTGGGGTGGATATATTAATCTGATTACTATGATGGTTATGGCTGATGAACCTGCTAGAAAATTTAAATAAAATATCGAGGTTAATATTATGTCAAAGCTAACAAGAAGAAAATCAATGGAATATATTAAAAAGGATTATGTTAGAACGAGAACTATGCCAGCAAATTGGTATTTATCCAGTTATAAGTATAAATTTAATATCACACATATGCAACCATTTAGAGAAAAATTAAAACAGAAAAAAATTGTGGGATTACAATGTTCAAGTTGTAATAGAGTATTTTTCCCGCCGAGAATCGTCTGTGGTAAATGTATGGTAAAACCTGATCGTTGGGTTGATTTACGGGAAACAGGACGAGTAGCAACGTATACTGTTGCATATATAAAAGATCCCGAAACAGGAGAGGTTCAAGAGAAGCCGATTGTTTGCGTTCAACTTGATGGATCGGATACAAGTTATCCTACTCAATTGAATCCAAATATAGCGTTTAAGGATACATATGTAGGTATGCCAATTAAAGTCCATTGGGCTGAAAATCCTGAAGGCAGTCTAATGGATATTGAATACTATGATGCGGTTGAAGATAATTCGAAAGATTTAGAATTACGAAAAGACTAATACTTTTCTTTTTTTTTATTAAAATATTAGATAAGCGAAATTAACTAATTACCTTATTTATTTAGATAGTTATTCAAAATATTACCTATTTTTTGGACAGAAAATTGAATGTCATCATCATTTATCCCATAGTGAGTTACAAATCTTATTTTTTCTTTACTAATATTAAATGATAACACCCCTTCTTTTCCAAGATCAGTCACAATTTTGAATATCCGTGTCTTTTTCATAAGTTCCACAAGTACAATATTCGTCTGCGGTTCATGAACAGTAATAGGTAAATCGTAAGATCGAATCCCTTTGGCTAATAATTTAGCATTTTTATGATCTTCCTCTAGTCTTTTAATCCATTTTGGTTCAAGGGCAACTAAACCAAAAGATGCAATTATCCCTGCTTGACGCATGCCTCCACCAAGCATTTTTCGATATCTCCTAGCTGCTGTAATAAATTCTTTTGAACCCGCTACAATCGATCCTACTGGACATGAAAGACCTTTAGACAAGCAAAACATAATACTATCAACATGTTTTGTGAATTCAGTAACAGGGATTCCTAATGCTACAGCTGCGTTGAATATCCTTGCCCCATCTAAATGCATTTTTAGATCATTCTTATCGGAAAAATCCCTCATATCCTTGATTATTTCTGGTTGAATAATCACCCCTCCATGATAATTGTGAGTGTTTTCAACAGAAAAGAGAGTTGTTGGTGGTTCATGTATATCTTCTTTATCACGAATCAATTTTTGGAGTTGACCAAATGAAGGAACACCTTTATCTGTGGAATAGGTTCTAATCATTAAACCCCCAATACGAGCGGCACTACCAACCTCATTTTTAAAAATGTGACTTAATTCTTCCAAAAGAATCTCATCACCTGGTTTAGTTTGTGAGAGAAGCGATACTAGATTGGCTTGCGTCCCTGAAGTTACTAGGAGCGCTGCTTCCTTTCCTAATAATTTAGCTGCTTTTACTTCTAATTCATTGACGGTTGGGTCTTCTCCTTCGACATCATCACCGATCATGGAATTGTCTAATGATCTATGTACTTTCCACATTTCTGGTGATGGTTTCGTTACCGTATCTGAACGTAAATCAACTATTTTCAATTTAGTCAAGATTTTTTTTAATTAGTTTAAATCTTTATAATATTTATTAGAAATAAAATTGTCTGTTTGAAATAAGAATTATCTTATGGATAAGGTTAGACTAAAATTTATGATATACGGCCTCAATTGATTTACCTATTATTTCAATGTTATCTAAATTTGCTGTACCAAGCTGTTTTTGTTCTCCAAACTTTAAATATTTCACTTTATCCATTCCATATCCTATTATAGCACTTCCTACTCTATCGACAGCTACAGGATCTGCTCCTGCAATAATCAAATCCATTTGAATAGGTTTTCCTCCTAGTTCCCATCCATCTGATCCAATTATCCCATCAATGATTTGGAATTTCATTTTTGTGCGTAAGAAAGAAACCAAATCTGCAATCTTTTTATGTATATTCGAATGCATTATACTTTTCGGCATTATAGTCCCCATCATATTCTTCATACTTAAAGTTGTTCTAGCCAAATTATGCGTTTTTAGTGAAGGAACAGAGATAATACAACTCGCATCCATAGCTGTCTTTACAATATTTACAGTTTTTAGAGATAATGGATTTGTAATTTCAATATTATTAATCACTTCATCATCATTTAAATTCATTATTCTAATTCCATAATCTTCTAAACGATAAATTTCGTTAAGCTTAAAGAATTTTTCAGATGTTCCAAAGGAACCACCATCAGCTACAATTATTTTTTCAGGTTCTATTTTAGCATCTTGGATTAGATACATTACTATTCCTTCCAATGTATCTGTTGATGTTATATTTCCTGTACTATAATGATCTGATGTTACCCAATTAGGATTTACGAGTATTTTCTTTTCTGAATTTGTAATGAAATCTTTTAAAGGTATAATTTTAAGGGTTCTTATTAGTACATCTTGTGTTGTTTCATGAGGTTCTCTCTGAATTATGCATACCTTACTTTTCATATTAGGAATCTCAATTCAGATTTATGATGATTTGATGATTAATTCATTATTAATTGACTGCATTTCAACACTCTTTAAACATTGAAAGCTTAAAGCCCGGGGATTCCTGTACGTTTGTGCAAAATGTCTAAACCTTTTGAGATAAGAGTAATTGTTATTAGGAAAATAATTGCTACGATAATATATGTAATAATTACTGCAAATGTGACAAAAGCTATAATATACGCTTGAGCAAAAAGCTCTAGTACTCCTATGAAATATACTACAACAGTATATTTTGGAAGATATGCTGCTTCATTTGACCATGCAGGAATAACACGACGTAAAGCTTGTGGTAAAACGACACGCCTAATACCGCCCAAGCGTGACATACCTAAGGATTGGGCAGCAATTAACTGCTCTGTGCTAACAGACATAATAGCTCCTCGAAGATATTCTGCTTGATAAGCAGCGCTATTCAAACCTAATGTAATAATGGCAATTAAGGTCCTTTGGTTGAGAAGAATGATAGATATTTCCCGATCAAGGAATAAAAAGCTGGTTTGAAAACTCCAATTTCCTATTGGTATATCTAAACTAAGTGGGAGGTAATATAAGAATAACAATTGCGCTAACAAAGGGGTTCCACGGATAATTTCAATATATCCTGTTGCAATACGAGAAAGGATCATCCCCCCATATTGGCGGAGAATAGAAAGCATAAGACCAAGGAAAAAACCAATTAATAGTGCCCACATATATAACCACATTGTTACTATGTATCCTGAGAAAATATCATCCCAAAAATCAAGAACAGCAATAAATTGTTCAAAGAAGTTGGGTTGAACTTGATAGATCATTTACTTTCCTCCATATTTGAAAACTTTAATAGTTCCTCATGACTTCCATATAAAACTTCAAGTTGTTTAAGAAATAACTTTACTCGTTCGGATTTAGGTGAAACGAAGAAATGCTGGGGAGTACCTCGTTCTAGGACAACACCCTCTCCCAGAAAAATCATTTCTGAAGCAACTGCTTTAGCAAACCCCATTTCATGAGTTACAACCACCATTGTAGTACCCGATTTTGCTATATCTAACATAACTTGAAGTACTTCGCCAATCAATTCTGGATCCAATGCAGAAGTGGGTTCATCAAACAAAATTACATCTGGTTCCATAGCTAAGGCACGTGCGATACCTACTCGTTGTTGTTGACCACCTGATAGCTGAGCAGGATAATGATCAGCCCATTTTACCATTTTTACACTTTCTAAAGCCTTAAGTGCTTTTTCTCTAGCTTGTTCCTTTGGTAGCCCTTTCACTCGCCGAATGCCAATACTTACATTGTCTATCGCTTTGAGATGGGAAAATAAATTGAAATGTTGGAATACCATTCCAATTCTTGCTCGTATAGCATTAAGATTAACATCTTTCCCTTTAATATTCTGTTCCCGAAGATATACTTCACCTTTATCAGGTGGGGTCAACATATTGATACAACGTAGTAATGTGCTTTTACCTGAGCCACTTGGACCAAAAATTACTTTTACTTCTCCTTCTGCTACCTCAAATGAAACACCTTTGAGAACTTGTAGATCTTCATAAGATTTCCATATATCGATTACTTTTAATACAGGTTTATTTATGTCTAGCCACCTCCCATTCCTAATTTTTTAAGTTTATTAGTTTGCCTTTCACCAAAAAATTTAGTGATTGGATACGTAAAGAGAAAGTAAGTTAATGCAACTACTCCCATAGATAAAGCCCAAAGCTCACGGAAACTTACAGAGACATAATAAGCTGCTCTTGTCATCTCGATTATTCCAACTTCAAAAGCGAATGATGAATCTTTGATAACTACTGAATATTCATTGGACCAGCTAGGTATTGCTATGCGTAGGGCTTGGGGCATTAGAACATATCGAAATGCTTGTAGTCGATTCATTCCAATAGTATATGCTGCATCCATTTGCCCAGGATTCACTGATAACATAGCCCCTCGAAAAATCTGAGATTGGTAAGCACCACTACGGAGAGCCATAGCCAAAACCACACCATCCAGAGCTGAAAGAAAGGGTATTCCGAAAGTGAATAGGTAGATCAGAACTAGGAGTGGAATTCCACGAAATAGCTTCTCATAACCACTTGCTAGCCAACCGAGTTCTATACCACCATATACTCGCATAATCGCTAATGTAATGCCCAGTAAAAAACCCCAACATAGGCCTATAGCCGTTACAACCAGAGTTTGAGGTAATCCGTTCACAACAATAAAAATAAAAATATAAGGGGGAATTGAAATCAAATTCAATACAAAAAGTAATATAAGATTTATTACAGCAGAAATCAATTGAACTATAGCAATACACAGAAATGATTCTCGGAAGTCTTTCTTATAAATTTTCATAACGATTATAGTACCAATTATAGTGTCAATTGTGGTGATTAATAGTAATAGAAATATAGGATTAGTAAAAAAGAAATTAAATAAAATAGTTATTGGTATGTTTATAATTAGCCATATTAAATTGGTTATAGCTGCTTTCTTGAGTGTAGTATCCCAGTCTTTTTGAAAGTGTTTATCCTTTTTCCTAATATACCATCTTAAAATATAAGTGCCCATTGCGAAGACTATAATTAACCTAATAATCCATGCGATGTTTTCTATAATTTGAGCTATTAGGGCATAATCTGCTTGAAATATCATGATTATCATTTAATAATGGAATATTTTTTTTAATTTTTGGGTTATAAATTTAAAATGAAAAAAAGATGTTATTGAGTATTTACGATTTAAATTCCAAAAAAAGAACTAGATCCAGAACAAATTAAAATAAAAAAAAAATTTGGATTTTATTAAGCATTTATTATCCCGTAGTATTTAACCATTTTGCGAGATTATCATACATCCTATCATCTAGAAAACTTTCATGTATAACTTGGTTGATCTCATACAGGAGTTCTGGTTCTCCATATCGAGTCCAAAGCGCAAATTCCTCTGTTCCTGCCTCGAGGATAACTTTGAGATCGTATGTTTTTGACCAAGCAATAAAAACTGGTGTATCTATATAAGCCGCTTCTACTCCTCCACCGACTAAATCTAAAATCAACGCATCAACAGTAACATGTGTCGTAATGGTTGTTACACTGGCGTTTACTAATTGTTCATAAAGTGTGGTACCAGCTTGAACACCAACGTCTGTTCCTTCAAGATCTCCCAAATTAGAAATTGTTAGTACTGAATCATTCCTTACGATAACAGCTTGACCTACCGTAATATAAGTTATGGATGCCGCAAGATAACTTGAACGGTTGTCATTATATGTCATTGCTGCCGCAACCATATCAACCTTACCTGCAGCACAAGCTGCGATTAGCCCACCAAAAGATCGATCAGTCCATTGAATATCAACTCCAAGTTCATCAGCAATCCATTCACACATGTCTGCATCAAAACCTTCAACCTGGCTGGTAGAAACATTCACAAACTCGAATGGGGGATAATCAGCACTTGTACCTATATTGATAGTGCCTCGTGATAGAATTCTATCAAGGAGTGATGTTCGTGTACCACCTGTGGGAATTGGTGAAGGTATGAACCAACCTCCTAGTATTCCAATTACTAAAGCAGCAGCTATACCTACAACTGCAAATTCTCTTTTCATAATTTTACCATCTATATATTTTTTTTGAATTTTTCGATTATTTCAAATTTATTATTTTTGGATAAATTCTGATGGTAAAATATTTCCTAAGTAGATATTTAAACATTTGTATTGATTGGTTGAAAAAACCGATTCTTATTGAAAAAAGAAAAATGATCGAATAATAGTTGGAGAAAATAAAAAAATGGAATAATAAATAGATAAATTATTGAACTTTATTCTTTAGTTTTTAATACAATTGTTATTGCTCTTGTAAGGCGAATTACGTCCATAACTTTACCTTTTTCAACAATAATTTGCTCTCGTGAAATTGCATGAGTAAAATCTCCTTTACCTTCGCATATTCTCACAATTGCATCGGGATCTCCAGTCATTAAGATGATTGCATCATCTTTTCTACCACTAAATAATGTAGCTTTTCGATTTTTGATTTCTAAAAAGAAAGGATCTTGACCATTTAGATTGAATTGAAAGGACATTTCCCAATCTATATCCTTTCCTGAAATATTTGTTACAAAAACGGCTTGAGCTTTTGGAATCATATTCAATTTTTCAATAATTTTACCTAGACTTTCCTGTGCATATATCATTATTATTCTCCTCCTTCATATTCTGATTTTGATATCCATTTCTCATATTCCTCTTTAGGGACAAAGAAAAAGTCAGTCATTTTTCCTTCTCTTTCTTTGTTGAATACTGCTTTAACCTTTTGCCCCTTCTTTAGTTTTGAGGGAACTAAATTCTCAGAGAATATACCTTGAAGTAAAGCTGTTTCTGCGCCATCAAGTTTTATAAAGCCTACTCCATAAGGTATTGCTTTTATAAAGGCTGAAGTGGTATACCAGACTATTGTGCTAATTTCGATTGTTCCAGTTTGTTTAAGCTCTACCCAATCTGCTGGCTCATAGCAATCAGAGCAATTAATCCGAGGTGGCATCCATGTTTTTCCACATTTGGTACATTTTGTACCTAATATCTTTTTATTCTCCTTTAACTCTATAAAAAATTTAGATTGTCCTCCCATTGTATATTTGTAGTTAATTCTAATGACATCCCGAATTTGATGGTCCTGAAATTCTTCATTCATGGTTTTTTCAACCCCTCCTCATTTGTCATTACTATTACAGCTGCATATGCAGCTCCAGGTCCTCCTATTGAGTGTGAAATCGCACGTCCTTTTTCTATATGTACTTGGTGCTTTCCAGCATCACCTCTTAATTGAAGAGCAGCTTCTCCAGTACTCATAATTCCAGTAGCTCCTACGGCATGTCCACAACCGATTAATCCTCCTGAAGGACAACAGGG
Organism: Promethearchaeota archaeon; assembly: GCA_016839845.1. Next base: position 1,090 of record JAEOTL010000252.1, on the reverse strand, counting down.
AAGTTCTCCCTCTAACCAGGGCCCTTCCCCTTGTTTTTCAAAAGAATCTTCAATCCAAGGACCACCTTTTCCAAACGGTACAAATCCAAGCTCCTCATAACTAATAACTTCCTGTCCACTAAAAGCGTCATGTAATTCTGCTAAATCTATTTGATCTTTAATTTTATTATAATCTAATCCTGCCATTTTATAAGCTGCTTTTGCAGCATAAATATTTGAATAGAGTCTTCCCATATCTTCTCTATTTCCTATAAAGCAATCTGTGTTTGCAGCAGCAACTCCTGTAATCCAAATTGGTTTTTCAATCTTTAATTCTTTTACTTTTTCTTCACTTGCTAAAATCAAAGCTGCAGAGGCTTCTGAATATAAACAACAATCTAACATCTTGAAAGGATAACAGATTATTCTTGAATTCATAACATCCTCAACAGTTACTTTCATTGGAGATTGTGCTTTAGGATTATTTATCGCATTTCCATGATTCTTCACACTTACATAGGCCATTTGTTCTTCTGTTGGGTTTCCAAATTCTTCGTAATGAGCATTAACCATTGAGACATAAGAGCTAGCTGCCATCATACCCATTGGGTACTCATAGGTCATATCTGCAGAATAGGCAATCGCATTTAAGACTTCTGGAGTTGTTACTCCAGTTTGTTCATCATAACAATCATTACACTTCTCTAAACCAATGCAAAGACACAAATCAGATAACCCTGATGCTACTTCTGCATAAGCCATCCTAACAGTATACCCTCCTGTAGCGCCACCTGTCGCTACTCTCGTTCCGGGTTTATTATTCAACCCTAAATATGAGTTCGTAAAAATATCAGGCATAAATTGGCGTTCAAAGAGTTCATTATAAATTCCATAAACAGTAGATTGAAGATCTTTGTGAGTTATATCCCCACCATTATTATTGGCATCTTCTAGTGCTAATTTAGTTGCATCATACGCAAGCTCGAAATAGGTCTTATCTAAGTATCTTGCTCGAAAAGGAATAATTCCTATACCAATTATCGCAACATTGGGCTTTGACATTTTTTTCCACTAATTATGATTTTATTTTTTTAACTAATTGATTTTTACT
>JAEOTL010000251.1 GCA_016839845.1 Promethearchaeota archaeon | reverse complement strand
TAGGTTATTTAACCGATCACATTTCTAAAAGAAATCTCGTTATGATTGGAGCGTTTGGTAGGGGATTATCATATTTTGGGCTTTATATTTCAATAGTCTTAAAATCATTAGGTGGGATGTATGTTAGTGCATTTTTACTTGGGACGGGCGCAATGTTGTTTTGGGTTCCGTTAGACACGTTGATCTCAGAAAAATCATCTAAATATCATCGATCTTCTGCATTTGGGAAACGAAGATTTGCTTTAGGAATTGGCATGGTGCTCGGAACTATTTTTGGGTTTAGTATTTTCTTATTGGGAAGATTTTTTGTTCCTGAAAATCCTTTTTTGATATATGCTTCTATCCCACTATTTGGAGTAGCTAACTTCTATGCGGGTATTCAATTTTCACGAAAAGTTGATGAATTAGTAAAATTCCAATATCCAAATAAGGAAGATGAAGATGATGATCAATTAGAGAAAGGTTCTCAAAAACTTACTCGCATCTACATTTTAGGAATGATAATGTTATTTTTTGCTTTAATTCTTGGTGCTATGAATGCGGGACTTTACAGACCGTTTATTCAACCTTTCATTTTAGAAAATGTAAATAGTAATGCGGGACTAGTCGCATGGTTTTATCTACCCTCATTTTTAATAGGAACATTAATAGCTCCTAGATTAGGAACCATTGGTGACAAAATTAATCCTTATATTGCTATATCGATGGCAAGTCTCTTAGGGGGATTAGTTACCTGGTTGATTATGATAACAAGGAATTTATGGATTTTTTCTGTTTTACTCGTTATTGACAATACTATTATGCTCACATCGGGATTTATTTTCATGAACTTTCTAAGCCGTGTATCAGAAAAGCACCGAGGAAAAATATTTGGTATCACTACTACATTTGATTCTTTAGGAATGATTATAGGTCCCATTGTAGGAGGGATAGTTTGGGATATATTAAGCTCCACAGCACCATTTATTATTACAATAATGGTTGAATGGTTCTTAGTTCCTTTTTTTATAATAGGTATCTGGATATTAAATCCACGTGTAGTCGAAGCATTAGAAGAAAAAACAAGTTAATGGATAATAATAAGAAAGTTGTTATTAACTAAAACCATTCGATAAACTCGTTAAGAGGTATCCTTTCTCTTTCACTATCATTAACTCTTTCTCGAGCCTCATCGACAACTCCAATAGCGATAACAGCCATTAATTCAAGTTTTTCAGTTGAAAATTTGAAAATTTGATTAACTTCTTCTTTTCGGTTTAAAATTTCTCCGATCCAAACAGCTCCAAGACCCTCCTGAGCATGTACACCCAAGAGGATATTTTGAATGAACGCACCAATTGCTTGTGTATCTTTTACCCGATCGTATCCTTTTTCAAGATCTAAGAACACCACAAGATTTACGTAAGCTTCTTCAATGAATCCTCCATACTTAGTGAGTTCAGAGAGCATTCTTTTTACAGTGGGGTGTATAACTATACATACTCGCCATGGTTGAGTATTACTCCCTGAAGGTGCCCACCTAGCACACTCTAAGATTTCATTAATAATATCGTTACTTATTTTTTTGTAAACAAACTTTCTGATACTCTTTCTGCTCTTTATGAATTCAATAAATTCATTTTTACTAGGTTCCATATTTAATACATTGATGTTTTAGGTAATTTAAATTTTATATTTTATTTACAGAATCATGATTTACTAATTATTCATGTAAGTATTAATTCTTTTTTTTTTAGTAGTTTTATAAAAATAATATCACCATATTATGACCATAATATGAGAATCATTACCACAATAATTCTTCTATTTAAAACTCCCCTAAGTTATACTTATAGTGGAAATATTATAGTTAAAACATAATTCTTTTTAGAGGTTGTCATAAATATATGGGTAAATTTTGGGGTAGGAATGAAGATAATGATCTTTTAGGTTCACCGCAAGAAACAATGGGTTTTTCTAAAGAGTATTCTTCTCTTTTACAGAATTTTGTTATTAGGAAGTATGATTTCTCAAACCTTAATCAAATGGAAGATATTAAAAAACAATTACTCAACCGAAAAATATTGCTCATAAATGCCAAGGAACTATTAGAGAAAACGGATGTTTCAGAGCTTAAACGAAGTTTAGAAGATCTCAAATCATTTCTAAGAGAAAATGGGGGTTCAATAGGCCGTCTTGGTAATCAATATTTAATTTTGACTCCTAATGCACACATAAAAATAGCTAACTGACTTCTTACTTTTTTAACTAATTGTAATAAGAAGCCTTGGAAATCTCCATAAAATGAGTATTTAATAAATTTCCAGAAAAACAAAAAATGTGATTTTCTTCCAATAAAGATTTAAGTGAATAGCATTATTTTCATTTTAGCTAAATTCTATTGGAGGGAAAGTGTAATGACTGAAACGGATATAAATAAAATGTTTAGCTGTCCTAAGTGTGGAACTCAAGGATCAATCTTCTTAGTGAAAGCAGAAAGTAATAAGGTTCTTATTAAGCAAAGATGCCCAACTCATGGTGGGAGAAGCTTTAGGATACCACTTATGGAAAGAGAGCAATACTTATCTAAGATTCGTGAAGGAATTCCTCGGTGTTTCAAATGTGCTCAAGAAACTACAATCGATAAAGTAAAAGAATCGGGACCTTGGACATTAATCAAAAGAACATGCCCAATTCATGGAAATAAAGTACCTACTCAAAAAATATGGACAACTCTCTATAATGAACTTTCTGAAGTCCCATCTGAAGAACAATTAGAAGAAGAACCACAAACCCTACCAAATAAAGAAAGCGAGGTAATGAAGTTTTGTCCAAATTGTGGGGCACCATTGGAAGGAAACGAAAAATTTTGCGCTGATTGCGGTTCGAAATTAAATAACTGAAAGCAACTTATACCTCAAAAATTTTCTCCTTTTTATCTTTTACAATAAATATTAGAGATATATCTCTCAGGATTTCGATAGCATAAGAAAAGGAGACAACCCACTTTTTTATTCATAAATATTTAAAAAAATATTTATTTGATTAAATAATTAAAAACATAACGTAGAATATTTAAAACGAGATTTCGTTTCGATGTCACAACATACTATTTCGAGGACACTTAGTAAGGCTGTTTTAAAGCCAGAAGTGAATATTAAACTAAAGATCTGGAATACTTATTTAACGGGAAAACTAGTAAAATTTGATAATTATATGAATTTAATTGTCAAGGATGCCAAAGAAATTTACTTTGGTCGGGGTGGTAAACGGAGTAAGAACCTTGGCACAGTAATGATTAGAGGCGCATCAGTTATATTTATTGGTCAAGATCGTGAAAAATTAATATTTACTGATGATTCAGAGGATCAAATAATGCATCGTACAGAAGTAGAGGAGGTTTAAAAGAAATGGGTAAAGGTACGCCTAGTAAGGGAAAGAAAAATAAAGCTGCGAGTCATAAAACATGCAGGAGATGTGGAAGACATTCCTATCATAGAAGAAAGCGCTTTTGCGCCTATTGTGGGTTTGGAAAAACAGCAAAATTAAGACAACCGGGATGGCGGAATAGAACTCGTCCGTTTAATGGGCAAAAATCTTTTTATCGCGGTAAGAAAAAAGCTGTGGCATAGAAAGTAGCATCATTAGTCTTATCATTTTTCTTAAAATTTAAAGGGATAGAAATTACTATTTTAATTTAAATTTTAAATATTTTTGAGTTTATAAACTCATAACACAACCAACTTTAATCCTAATTAAAAATGGATATCTTAAAAAACGAAAGCATTCACAAGGAATTAGATAAATTGGAAGCCATAAGTGAAATCATTGGTGCTGCTTTAGTTAACCGTAATGGTTTATTGATCTCTTCTAGATTGCCAAGAGATGTTGATGATAGAAAATTCGGTGCAATGGCAGCAACTATGTTTAGTGCAATCGAAACATCGGCACTGACATTAGGAAAAAAAACTGTATCAAATCTAACTGTGGAATATAACGAATTTCAGCTTGTTGTGTTAGGGGTGGATAGAAGTATGATCCTGGTTTCCCTTTTAAAATATAATTCAAATTTGGGATTAATCTTTATAGAAATCGAAGAATCTATAAAGAAAATAAAAAAAATACTTAGAGGGTGAAATACCATTTTAACTGATAAACAAAAAAAAAGGTATTCAAGACAAATAATTTCTCCTGAAATTGGGATAGAAGGACAAGAAAAGATATCTCAAACAAGAGTACTACAAATTGGTGCTGGAGGTTTGGGTTCTCCTTGTGCATTATACCTTACAGCAGCAGGAATTAAGGAACTAACTATAATTGATAATGATGTGTTGGATATCTCTAATTTGCAAAGACAAATTTTATATAATGAAACTCAAATTGGCAAAGACAAAGTAAAATCTGCGAAAGAAATTTTACTAAATTTGAATTCTGATGTTAATATAAATGCTTATAAAGATTATATTGACGAAAATTCCATTAAAAAATATATACAAGAAACAAATTATGATTTCATAGTTGATTGCAGTGATAATTTTAAAACCAAATTCCTGGTCAATCAAATTGCTATTGAGAACAATATAAAATGTGTAATTGCCGGAATAAAAAATTTTTATGGACAAATAATCACAATAAACCCTAAGAAAACCGCTTGTTATCAGTGTGTTTTCTCAGATCCTAGCGAAAAGCCTCCAGGAGAAGGTCCTTTACCTGTAATTGGGATTACTCCCGGAATATTGGGCACTCTGGAAGCTTTAGAAGTGTTAAAAACAACTTTAGGGCTTCCAAACCTTGAAAACAAACTCTTAATGGTTAATTTAATAGATTTAAGATTTAATATCATAAATATTATTAAAAATGAAGATTGTGTTTGTTCTACTTCTAATTGAATATAGAGGAGTACCCTTCTCGATTTCTCCATAGTATTTCTCATTTTATCCCCTGTGGGAATAAATAAAATGGAAAACAAAACAAAAAATATGAAAAAAACAAGTAATAAATAGAATAACAATTTAATAATAATTTAACTGATCCTTACATCGTTAATCAAATAAGGGTGAAAAATAATGGAAGAAAATTTAAGAATTATATATGGTAAAGAATACTGGTTTATCAGTGCTTTCATCAATACAAAAGAATTTGTGGGTGAAACAAAAGCGGAAGAAATTGAGGCTTTACTACTTGAAAGATTAAAAGATTTAAATGAAAACGATCTTAAAAAAGCATTCGAGTTTTTAGATAAGTATCCTAACGTTGAAGAAAAGAAAGATTTACTAAGGGAAATGGTTAAAAATGTTTCAATCGAATGTGATTGGGAACCATATTTTCAGAATTTCCCATATACTGATGAAAATAACCCGTATACAGAAGATAATAAAGATTTAATATATAATACTTTGGGTTATTTCAAATTAGAAGTAGAATACTTTAAGAATGAGTCCTATAAAAAAGATAAAATCACCCCAGATGTCGTTCAACAAGTCCCCAGCATTGCTCTGGATATTCTTAAAGCATATAGCTCAACGAAGGAGAATGAATATCTATTAATTGATACTGAGAGCCCGATATACGTGTTTGTAATCTCCAATAAAACAACATCGATAAATGTTCAATGGAATGAGGAAAATATACATAAATATCGAAAAGTTCTTGGTTATTGGGCACAAATCTATTCTGGTCAATGGAGTGATTATTCTGATGATTGGTATGAGGAAAGAATCAAACAGAACCTTTCTAATCGATTATCTGAACTACACTACATTAAGAGGAATTCAGGATTTATTTACATGGCTGAAAGAAATATTGAAACAGAATTTCCTTATATAGAAAAGACTATTTTAGAGTCAACCCCTGAAATTAGAGCTGTTCTTTTTGCATTAATGACAATTAGCCGGTCACTTGATGCACTATTTATGAAGAGATATGGAGTTTTTATGGGATTAGAACGTATTGAGCAAAAAATTAAAAACCTGAGATTTTTAAGAGGGATGATTCAAACTAAGATGAGCCTTATTTATAGTGAGCTAGATTGGAATCGTCGTCAACACTATGCAAGAGTTTTAACTCATTTAGTAAATAAATTCCGTATTGAAGAAATCGTTAGGAGAACAAATGAAAAATTTCAGATGTTATATGATTCCATGCAGGAATTATATTTAAAAAGAAGTGATGAAAACCAGAAGAGAAACACAAAAGCTATCAACATATTGCAAATATTATTAGGCGCAGGATTTATAGTAGAATTTGTCACTACAATAAGAATTGCTATTGGATTAAACGAAATAGACCCTCCCTCACCTATCATACACGGAATAATTTCAATAATTCTAGGAATATTGTTATTAATAACTATGGGATATTTAGCATATAGCAGAATTAAGCAAAGTACATCAGAACAGGGATATACTGTTGACGCTGTTATTCAAGACAATAACCATAACATAGTTCTAGTCAAAAGAAAGTATGCTCCGTACAAAGGAAAATATGGACTTCCTGGGGGATTCATAAAATATAATGAAAACCCGGAGCAAGCAGTTATTAGAGAAGTGAGGGAAGAAACCAACCTTGCTGTTGAGATTATTAAAAAAATCGGTACTTATGATCAAAAAGGTCGAGACCCACGTGGGAGGATTATATCAACAGCATTTAAGTGCCGGTTAATAAAAGATCTTTCAAAAATGAAAGGTGGGGATGATGCAATTACTACTGAAGCTATTTCAATTGACAAACTTAAAACGATGGATTTAGCATTTGATCATAAACAAATTTTAAAAGATGCTGGTATTTTGTAAAAATTTGATATTTAATACACCTATTTTTTCTTTTTTCATATAACTTTTCATCTTTTTGAAGATAAAGCTTTAAATAGTTCTATGACAATTTTTCAATAATGGAATTCAATTCTATAAAAAAATATTGAAAAGGCAATTTTAAAATGAGTAAAAGTAAAGTAAAAGGATCAAGTGGTCTGTTTAATATCCTATTATTCACTGTAGGTATAGTCTTCATTTTCAAAGGAGTACTTGAATTTTTGCCAAATGTCGGTATATTACCCCCCGCCGGGTGGGATCCTGCTCTTAGTGCGGGTCAATGGCTTCTTTCCGTAGTAATGGGTATATGGTGTGTAATATCTGGCATTGGAATGTTCAAAGAAGCGGAGTGGGCAATGGGACAGGCTTTAGTCCTCCTTAGTTTGATGGTTGTAGTTACGATAGGTCAAATATTGAGTTGGATAATAAACTTAGGAACATTTGATTACACTTATTGGCCCAATTATATAATTCTCGTTGCGTTTTCACTTGGGGCATTTGGGATTATTTGGTTATTGGCGACACATAAAAGATATGGGTAAATAAATCTAAAAACAAAAATTATTATTTTTTTCTATTTTTATTCAATTTCTCGGCATAACTTGTGTCTCTATGAGGAAAGATGCCTTATTCTAATTGATAATTTTCTACTATCTTGTCTAAATGTCCTTATCTCATCTTAACAATATTTATATTGGAATTTAATTTATTAAGATCTGACGAAATTGTAAGTTCAATGAAAACTAAAAAGTGATTAATTGATGCAAATTGAATTGCAGAAAAAGGATGGCAAAAGCAGTTTCGAGTTCCCTCAACATTTATATCCGAAAAGAAAAGGGCTCGCTAGGGCTTTCCATATGCCCCAAAGTTTTGGTCATAGTAGAAGCATAAATTCTGTCGCCGTTACTCATAAGGGAGATAATATTATTAGCGGTTCAGATGACAAAACCTTAAAAATTTGGAATTTTTCAACTGGAAATCTTATAAGAACTATTGAAGCCCATAATCAACCAATTCTTTCAGTAGCAATATCTTTAGATGATACCTATATTTTTAGTGGTTCATCTGATAATTTAATTAAAGTCTGGGGAAAAGTACGAGGTAATCTAATAACCGAATTTGATGAACATACTGACGCTGTTACTTCTCTAGTGGTACCTCCTGGTGGAAAGAACCTTATTAGTGGGTCTAAAGATGGACAAGCTATTATATGGGATGTCTTGGGAGGAAAAGTTTTACACAGATTTGAACATAAAAGTGGAGTCTCCTCAATGGCTTTATTTAATGACGGAAAATATTTGGCATGCGGGACTGACAATGGTGTTATTAATTTGTGGAACCTTGAAAAGCAAAAGTTCGACGGTACTATTAAAGGACATTCTGGACGGATAGCTTCAATATCGATTTCTTTAGATAACAATTATATGGCAACTGCTTCGAATGATAACATCATTAGAATATGGAATTTGGTAAAAGGCAAAGTAAAGCTCAATCTTGAAGGTCATACAGAAATTGTGCGATCAGTAGCAATTTCTCCTAATGGAAAGCTGGTAGTAAGTGGTTCCGATGATAACACTATTAAGTTTTGGGATTTGGCAACCGGTGAAATAATTAGAACATTGAAAGGTTATACTGATGCAGTTAAGTCAATAGTTTTTTCTCGAGATGGAAATTATATAATAACTGGTTCTGCTGACAATAACTTGATGGTTTGGGAGTATAATGAGGGACGGTTGGAGCAAACCATTACTGCTCACCCAGATGGGGTAAGTTCTGTATCAATCTCTCCAAATGGAAACTATATTGGGACCGCATCCAAAGACCGATCAATCAAAGTATGGGATTTTAAAAATCTAAAACAAGTAAGACTTTTCAAAGATCATACGAGACCCATTAATTCAATAGCATTTTCACCCGACGGAAATTACATTATTAGCAGTGGGATGGATAAGAAAGTTTATATCTGGGATATAAAAAATTCTAAACCACTTGCTGTTTTAGATCGATTGGGATATTACGTTAATTCGGCAATCTTTACCCCAGATAATAAACAAATTATTATAGGAACAAGTAATAATTTACTAAAAATCTGGGACCTTAGAAATAGTGATTTTATTTGGGAATCAAAAGGTCATAAGGGGGCAATAACATCAATACAATTCAGTCCCAATGGAAGATATTTTATAACAGGGTCTGAAGATAAACATATAAAAATATGGGATTATGCCTCAAAAGAGATAATCAACGATCTTAGTGGGCATAAAGGGAAAGTTTTATCAGTTGCAGTTTCTAATAAGGGAGAAAATTTAATTAGTGGGGCAGATGACAAATCTATAAAAATCTGGGACTTTTACACTGGAGAGGAAAAAAAGAGTATAGAGGAACATTCTGATATTGTGTCTAGCGTTGCCTATTCCCCTATTGGGAATTGCTTTATTAGTTGTTCCGATGATCAGACACTGAAAGTATGGGACAATAAAAATGAATTAATTCAGACTTTTGACGGGCATTCAAAAGAAGTAACATCTGTAGCTATTACACCCGATGGAAAATATGCTATAAGTGGATCTCAAGATGGTACTCTAAAAATTTGGGGACTTGATTTTGGAGGAGTATTCAAATTTATTAAGGGACACTCTGAAAACGTAAATTCGGTTGCAGTTTCATTAGATGGTAAATATGCAGTTAGTGGGTTGTCAAATAAATCCTTGGTAGTTTGGAATCTTTCTGATGGTAGTTTAGTTAAAACTCTAAGAGGTCACACTGATATAATAAGTTCAGTAACCTTTTTACCTGATGGAAAGTACGTAGTCAGTGCATCTCATGATCATACTTTAAAAAAATGGTCACTAGATACAGGTGAAACAATTATGACGCTCCCCGGTCATGATGATGCTGTTACAGCTGTAGCAGCGTCACTTGATAAAGAATATATTGTTAGTGGGTCAAAAGATAAAACAATTTTAATCTGGGATTCTAACACAGGTACAATACAGAAAAAGTTAAAGGGACACTCAAAAGCTATAACATCTCTTGATATATCTGCAAATGGGCAATATATAGTAAGTGGCTCAGAGGATAATACAATTAATTTATGGGGTACTAAAAAAGGTAAACTTATTAGGACTCTTGAAGGTCATACTGGAGCCGTAACTTCAGTTGTTTTTATTCCTGATGGACAATATATCGCAAGTGGCTCACAAGATCAAACCGTTAAGATATGGAAAGTTGAAACTGGAGAGTTAGATTATACATTTGACAAAATTAATAGTGCTGTAACGTCAGTCACATTTTCTTCCGATGGTTTATATGTAGCTTGCGGTACAGAAGATAATATTGTTAGAGTATGGGATTTTATAGATAAACACCAAACAAACTACTACTACCTTTCGAAAGTTAATTCTGCTAAATTTATCCCAGAAAAAACCCAAATTATAGCTGGTTATAACTCAGGGGATGTATTAATTTGGGATTTATTAACAGAAGAAAAAGCAGAACTTCTTCAAGAATTAAAAACAAAATTATCTGAAGTAGAGGAGTCCATTGTTAAAAATGAATATTCTGAAGCCATCGAGAAATTGAATTATGTTTTAGAGGCTGCAGATGTGTTTAATTTTGAAGATATTAAATCTATTGCTTTCGAGAAATTAAAAAATTTAAGAGATCCAAAAGAAACTAATGAAATTGTTAAAAAGATCTTAGAATTTGAGTCTGTAAATAAGAGAAAAATAACTAAAGCTGAAATGGTTAACCAACTAAACATAGAAATTTCGGATACAGAATACTATGAAAACTTATTACAAGAACCAGGAACTTATGAAGAGGATGAGATCGATAAATTATCAATGTTAGGGACAAAAGTTCTTCAAAAACACATTGAACCTTCTTTATATTATTTGGTAGTGGAGTTAGGATATGATTTGAAGCAAGCAAAAAAGATCGGGCTGTTTCTCATGGATAAAGGAATTATTACAGAATTTAGTGATTATTCATCAAGAGAAAGGATAGCTGAAGCAGGAGAAATATTAGGAGAATTGGTAATTTTTATAAGCTATGCGACTGCGGATGCTGAGTTGTTTAATATCAATGAATTAACAAGAAGCTTAGAAGAATACGATGAAATTAAGGAGGTTACATATTGGCAAAAAGATATGAAAGACAATATTAAGAAATGGATGAGTGACAATGTTGGAAGATGTCATGCTATGATCTTATTTTGTACAGAAAATGCTTTAAATTCAAGAGATGTTAATGAAGAATGGACCGCAGCAGATATGGAAGGTAAACCGATAATTCCTGTGTTTTTGAATCCTAATCATATGCCTACCCTTATTAAATCAAGGTTGGGTGTTGAATTTGACTTGACGGATTTTGATAAGAATGTTGAACAACTCTATAGTTTAATAATGAAAAATTGTATAAATTCAAATTCAAAATAACTTAGACTCTTCGTTTATTAGAAGATTAAATCTTACTTTTTTTATCACTTATACCAGAGCAATATTAATTATTATAAACAGTGACCTTATTTTTGCTAAAAGCTTATAATCATATATTTACAATAATAGCAATTCAAAGAGATGACTGTCAAGCAATTACAAGAAGAAATTTTAAAGTTAAAAAATAAAAAAGATGTACTCATTCTAGCGCATTACTATCAACCTATTGAAATTCAAGAAATCGCAGATTACCTTGGTGATTCTCTTGGATTATCTCGAATAGCTAAAGAAAAAGCAAATACAAAGTATATCATATTTGCTGGTGTCGATTTCATGGCTGAGACGGCTTCTATTTTAAACCAAGATAAACATATTATGATCCCTAATTATGAATCATGTTGTCCTATGGCGGCATTTCTTACTCCTGAAATGGTTAGGGAATTTAAAGAACAGAATCCCGGATTACCAGTGGTTGTGTATGTTAATTCTACTGCAGCAGTAAAGGCAGAATCTGATATTTGTTGTACGTCTTCGAACGCAGTGAAAGTGACTAAGAAAATCTGTAAAGAGTTTAAAGCTAAGGCAGCTTTATTCGGTCCTGATGCAAATTTAGCCGACTATACAGAGCAAATGTCAAAATTAAAGACTATAAAAATGCCCGATAAAGGGCATTGCTACGTTCATTCCCAAATTACTGTTGAAGATATTAAAGATATTAGAAAAAAAAATCCAAAAGCAACTTTACTTGTCCACCCCGAGTGTGTTAGAGAAGTTCGGGACATGGCTGATTTTGTTGGATCAACAGCACAAATGCGGAAATATGCTGAAGACAATTCAACAAGAATAAAAGAGTTTATTATTGGGACAGAGATAGGATTATTGGAGAGAATGTCTGAAGATTTGCCCGGTAATAAATTTATTTTAGCTAAAGATAAATTGGTATGTTATAATATGAAAAAACATAATCTTGAGTTAATAAAATACCTATTAGAAAACCTTGATGATAAAACATTTGAAATAAAAGTACCACCAGATATTGCCCAAAGAGCTTTAAAACCAATTCAGAGAATGTTAGATTTTTCCTAAGAGTTATTAGAGGAAATCTGTAATCTTTTTCTGAGGTTTATTAAATAACCATTTTCTGAAAAGGAGTGTAGTTGTTCCTGACCAAATTGCTTTTTGCAGAGTGTCTCTATTGAAATTCTCTATATCTGTAAGAGTAAATCCTTTTTCTAACATGAGTCTTCTCATCTTAAATACCCACTGCACAAAATGTTTATACAATGCGTTATTTTGAGAAGCAGGTTTTCCGTGAGTTCTTTCGTATATATCCTTGTCTCTTTGAGAATAACCTGTGTAGTATCTGTAATTCTGATCCATCCAGAAGAATTTTGAAGTGGACTCAGTGAAGTTCTTAATATTACAATTCCAAAGCTTTAGTTTTGTCAAAGAAGAGAAATCATTAAAAAATTCTGGGATTTCTATGATGTTAGGATTCCCTGAAAGATCTAATGATTTTAAATTCAATAAATTTCTTATTCCGGATAAATTTGTGAGTAAATTATTCCTTAGGTATATTTCTTCTAACTTCTTAAGATTCGTGATTCCCTCTAGATCCTTTATTCTATTATTATTAAGTTTTAATAGTTTTAAGTTAGGAAATTTATCAATTCCTTCAAGGTTAGTAATATGATTATGACTTAGATCCAATTCTTTCACTTTATCTAACTTTCCCTTAGATCCACCTATATCTGTAATGTTTGTGATATTTTGATTCCTTAAATACATCTTTTCATCTTTAAATATACCAACTACATTCTCTTTATATCTAATAAAATCAAATTCAAAATCAAAATCTTTAAAGTGGTGAAGATTTTGATTTACAAATTGAATGAGAGGGAATCTTTTTTGGTTCTTAAATAGCGTATAAGTAGCTCTTACAAGAGGAGATTTTGAAGTTTGGGGAATGTGATCTAAAATTTTTGACATTATAAGCGTAATATGTTCTAATCCAAAATTCCTGAGGATATCTTTTATTATATAGTTGATTTGTGGGCTTAAATCCCCGTTTTGAACAAAATCTATTGAATTCTTTATTCTATTACTCACTTCTTCAATAAGATTAGGATTAATAACGTCTAAAATGCTTTCAAATTCTTCTACATTTAAATATTTTAAGTAGCCATTTTGAATTAAATAATTTATCACTGTTGGATGACCGCTTGACAATCTTAATGCGATTTCTTCTTTAAAGACTTGTTTTGCTACGGGATCACCTACTTCTGTCAGTCGTTTTAATAAGGGAAACGCAATATTTCTATGAAGAATTCTTGTGTCATACCCACTTTCTGCCCAAACCTGTAAATTTGAACTGTGACCCATAAATTCTTCTTCGGGTGATATAATATTATGATCTCGCTCCATACGTCTATCCAGTTTTTCAGCAGCCTCATCAATTGAGTCTATTTCCTCATAATCTTCAATTTGAGTTACGGGGATGTTCAATAACAAGTACATGCACTGCCTAAACATTCGATTTTTTACATAGATATTTGTTCTTCCATTCTCAAGTTTTAATTTAAGATATTGATTAATTTTAAATTCCTTAATGGCATTTTGAGTTCTGATCACTGTGCTGTAAATAACCAACGAAAAAATGGAAAATAGAATTATCTGATAAATAATCATATTTTAGTTGAGTTAGGATTTTTGTTAATGGTTGCAAGGAAGCAATTATTTATCAATAACTAAACCCTAATGATTTTACAATTTTTCAAAAAGAAATGATTTTTTTTATTGGAATCTAACAATTTTACATTTTCGAGATGTCTATTCATTTTGGTTTAGGGTTAAAGCAAAACCATCATATGAAAAACCCATTTCTACTGCATTTTTAGTTAATAAACTCAAAATAACTAATTGGAATTGTTCGTGAATTGCATCCCAAATCAAACCCATTTCCTTTAATTCATTGGTTATTTCTTTGGCTACAATGGCCATATCTTTGTTAATCTCATAAATATCCTCTTGAACATTTATAATCTCATCAATTAGTCTATCTCTGATGAGTCGAAGAGTTGTAGTTCCCACTAAATCTTCCTCATGAAAAAAGAAATCTGCATTTTCCCTTTGAATTAGATAAAAGCCAAAATCATTTTTGATTAATTTATACTTAGCAAGATAATTAATAGCTTCTCTTGAAACATTGTAAACTTCACAAAATTGATCTAAGCTTAACTTATACCCAACAAACTTTTGAGAACTGGATTCATCAAAACGCCAATATTTTCTAGCAAAAGCACCCTGACCTAGAACAGAATTATAAAATATATAAAAAAGCGATAGATACAGATCTCTATCTTGCTGCAATTCAAAAAAATTGTCACCAATCTTGGATATAATTCTTACTATATGGATTATAAACGCACCCTCAACGTTTATTTCTTTGTAAAAATCTATTAAACTTTCTAATTTTCTAACATTTTCTTTTAGCTCATTAACTACAAATAACTCATTTTTTAACTTTAAAGGTTCTTCTCCAAGTTTTTCAATCCCTAATTCAGTAATTACATAACCACGGTACTGTTTATTACTCAATTTATCTGTAAATATCCGCTGTTCTATGTAATTATTTTTCCTATGATTAGCTAGATACTTAGATACGGTAGATCTACTTAAATTTGAATATTTAATGAGGTTTGTAAATCTTTGCGGACCTAAATTTCTAAGAATAAATAATATTCTCCTACTGTTATCTTCTATATTACTGGCTTTTTTTAATAGTTCACTCTTTAATTTTTTCGACTTATTCCAAATTTCCATATTAGTATTATGTTAGTTTAAATATATAAAAGTATACTTTTTTATTCTTATTAGACTAAAAAGAAGGTGAAATACTGAAATTAATAAAAATAGTATAATCATATTCAAACCACCTAGGAAATTCATATAATAGTACTTAAGCAAAGTTTAGGCATTGAATGTTTTCGTAATATAACTTTCCAAAAACCTTATAACAATGTTTTCCTAATCCCTTTAGTTAAATGCTATCATTTTATTTATAGTTCAAATCAATTTTAATTATGATAAACCAGAGTTCAAATAGTAGCACCAAAAGCCTTAAGTAGATAATCACCCAATATAATGTTAATATAATAAAGAAAAATGCTTCTAAAAATTGACAAATTATGACTCAATATAGATTTAGACTTACAGGAGTCCCTCCTGATCAGGCTATAAAGTTGATTGAACTTGATCCAAATAATGCGATAGCAGATATTAAAAAAACAGTTCAAAGAGAATATAAGTTAAATCCAATCTTAGCGATCCAGTTCATTTTCAAAGGAAAGGTGTTACCGGATCAATTAAAGTTTGCTAAAATTGGAATTCATCCGAAGAAAGATGTTATTACAGTGATGGCAACCCAAGCAGGTGGAGTTTAAGCCAGTAATATGAATAACAGGGTTATTACGGGGTTTTTATGAGAAAAAAGCTAACCCTTTTTTCTCTCTTATTTTTAAAAAATTTTATAAGTGTGAAGTCTTTCAAATTTCAGTTAAAACGTAGCTTTTAATTACTTCTGAAAATGGTTTAAAATAAGAGATTTCACCATTAAAATTACTCAATCTCTCATTATATCTGATTAAGAAGTCATCGGCTATTCGATTGGCAATATCCTCTAACAAATTTTTATCAAATTCCTTATTGTCACATTTAAATACGAGATTAAAATTAGATTGATGAGTAAAAAAGAAGAAAATGAGCTTATCAAGCGTAATCATCCGTAAACTTTGTTTAAAACTTTGTTGAGTAAATTTACGGATTATATCAAAATAGCTAGCTAATGATTGTTGATCTTTTACATCATTAGCATCAATGAAACTATGGTGAAATACCGCAATTCCAGAGCAATTAATAATCATTAATTCCTGGATCATGATCTTCTAGCTATAAATCCTGTTTAAGGTTAGTTTTGAAATGGTGAATCAACAAGAGGGTGATTTAATAATTCACTTATTGAAGAATATTCACATAATTAGTGGGTTAAGTTATTTTTAAACTTTTATCCCCGAGATTAATTGAACGGAAATAAATACACCTCTCTTATGAAGTGACAACTAAAAAATATGCAATTGTACAAAATTTAAGAGGGACAGTCAAAGTAAGAACAACTATACGAGTTGTTTGAGGAGAGGTTTTTTTATACTGTTAAAGGCAGTTGTTAAACATCTTTCAGCATTATTTACAATATTATTGATAATATCAGAAACACACTCAACACTGTCAATAAGTTCAACACTCTGCCCTAAAAACGCTACTCCTTCATCAATTTTTCCTTCGTATGTTTTCTCTAATTCAGCTAATTCTTGTTCAACCTTTAACATAGAGGTTTCACCTTCCTGCTTTTCTTGTTTGGTTTCCACAAGCTTGTGTTTTTCAGATATGTTATTTTTCAACACTCTGGCAGGACCAAAAACTCCTGTTATTAACTCAGTGTCAGAAGATCTCGAATTTACTACAACATTCTTATAATTATCATGAAATTCGCATTCTTTTGAAGAGATAAATCTTGTACCCATAGCGATAGCACCTACACCCATCGAAATTGCTGAAGCTAAGCCTTCACCTGTTGCATAACCTCCTGATGCAATGATTGGGATATCAGGCAATTCTTTTCTAATTTGCTGTAGTAGAACCAATGTGCTAATATTTTCATAGGATTGATGTCCTCCTCCTTCAGTTCCGGTTATAACCAACCCATCAACACCACCATCAATCAATTTCTTAGAAAGATATAATGAAGGAGCTACATGAAAATGTTTAATGTTTGAGCTACTCTGTTTTAATTTTTCAAAATGTTTATTATACATCAATCTTGGTGAACCTGCACTTGTAAGTAGATAGACGCACTGCTCTTTTAATTTTGGATTTTCTAGAATGAATCTTGGGAGTTGTCGGCATAGTTTTATTGCATCTGGTTGAAGTCTAGCTGTTCTAATATTAAACCCAAAAGGTTTATCTGTGTGTTCTACGACATATTCCATACTCTTTTTCATTTCATCTAGAGTTACAGTACCATGAACTGTCACATGGCTTAAAACACCTAATCCTCCCGCTTCTGAGACAGCAACTGTTAATTTCGTTGTATAAAACGGTCCCATTGGTGCACTTAGAATGGGATGTTGAATCCCGAACATTCGTGTAATATTTGTTTCTATAACCATTCTTAACCCCTAAGTTTGAGTAAAAGCTATTAATTCTATTTTATTATATTAGACTACTAATTATAAAGTCAAATAATTAGTTATTCTTATCAAAGGTTAATTTATAAAACTTTTACTTGAAAACAGATTATCAATAGTATTACATATTAAGCTATATCTTTGACTCATTTTACCCTTTTCATTAAAATCTAGTTATAAAAAGCAATTAACGTCATTTTGAAGATATCCTGGAAAAACGAGAAAGAATTACTACAGTTTTAAAATCTTCTGCAATGAATTTAAAACCTTATCTGCTGCTCTTTGAACTGTCTCGGTTAGATTGATTTCAAAAAATGGTAGATCAATATTTTCACCTCTTTCTTCAATGGTGAGTTCCTTTTCTTTGTATAAATTTAATGTTGTAAAACCCTCAAGACTTTCTGGTACAAATCCAATCATAAAAACATCCAAATTGGATAATTTATCACTTATTAAATCAACTACAACGTGAATAGGAATAGTATGAGAGGATATTGGGACTACTTCTTTAATATGAGAGCGTTCTATTATGGCGACCGTTCCCGGAGGTTTTTTTAAAGTACAAGTATCAAGAAGAACAAGGTGGGTTGGTTGGAAATCAACAACCTGGTCGATTCTACTCATGGGATCGATGCCGGCGTTGATGAATAAAAATTTGTTATTCGAATAAGAGAGGAGTTCACTTATTATATATGGTCCTACAGCATCATCTCGTAGTTTTTCTTCACCAATACCCATGAAGACAACCTTTGAAGCATCTTTTAATTTTTCTAACAGTTTCTCGTTTAGTTCTTTCATAGATGCATAAATCATTTGTGTTTAATAACACCGATGGATAAATTCATTAATTACTGTAAATTCATATCTAATATTACATGACGGAAGAATCAATTGAGAAAGCTGAAAAGGTTCAGATAGAGGGTATCATCAAAGAAGATAAAGTACTAACGACAGACTCTAAAGGACTCGAAGAATTTTATGAGAGTTCATTCATAGGAACTATTGAAGAGGGTGCTGAATTAAAGACTTTAGTATTTGATCCGGTAGAAGTACTTCTTTTGATTGAGAGACATAGGTTATTAGTCTGGGAAAATAATGATAAAAGTAAGAATCCATACGATTTTGAGAATATGTTAACCCACTTCACTAAGTATGACGAGTATTTGTGGCATAAGTATATTATTTATATGGATTTAAGAAAACGAGGATATGTAGTAAGAACAGGTTATGGAGAGGGAATTGAATTTCGGGTATACAAAAGAGGTGCTGATTTTCGAAAGGATGCTGCGAAATATCTAATATATCCAGTATACGAAGGAGGACCAATCGAATTAAGAGATTTGGATAAGATGTCAAGAGTGGCAATGAGTTCACGAAAAGATTTAATCGTTGCAACGGTAGACAGACTTTCTAAACCCATCTATTATAGTGTTAAAAAGTTCCAGATTTTAAATAATGAAGAAGGTTCATGAGAATGGCGGATAAATTTGTATGTGACACATCAGTAATTTTTAATGGTTTAATCCTCGATTTAATAGAAAATGGAGAATTAGGGGAAAAGCCAGAGATATTAATCCCAAATATTGTTATAGCTGAAATTGAATACCGAACAAATATCCATAAGGAAATTGGCTTTTTTGGATTAAACGTTTTAAGAAAGTTAAGAGAATTAAATAATCAAGATGAGATAAAATTGCAAATAGTAGGAAAACGTCCTACTAGAGAAGAAATTAAGATGGCACCGGGAGGAGAGCTTGATGCTTTAATCCGAGAAACTACTCTGGAAAATAATGCAGTTTTAATAACTGCTGACAGAATTCAAGGGGATGTGGGAATTTTTGAAGGATTAAATATCTTTTTTGTAAAAGAAAGAGGTGAAAATAAGCCTATGGAACCACTTTCTCTTAAACTCCTAGACTATTTTGATGATAAAACAATGAGTGTCCATCTAAAAAGGAATTTACCTGCTTATGCTAAAAGAGGATCCCCAGGAAACTGGCACTTAGAAAAAATTGATAATCAAATTATTACTCCAAAACTTATTGAAGATATTGCTCTTGAGGTAGTTGAAAATGTGAGGGAGGATGAGCATTCTTTTATTGAAATTGAGAAAATGGGTGCTGTTGTTGCTCAATTAAGAGAATTTAGGATCGTTTTGACTAGACCTCCATTTTCTAATGATGTAGAAATAACCGCAGTTCGCCCCCTTGTGAACCTAGAATTATCAGATTATTCAATCGATGCCCGGCTTCAGCAGAGATTAGAAAAGGCTGAAGGTATCTTAGTATGTGGTTCTCCTGGTGCGGGAAAAAGTACGTTCTGTGCTGCGTTAGCTAATTATTATTTAAGTCAAAATAAAGTTGTTAAGACATTAGAAAGCGTAAGAGACTTACAAGTTAAACCTGAGATCACTCAATACACTAAACTGGAAGGTAGTTTAGAAAATTCTGCCGATATTTTATTACTCGTAAGACCAGACTTTACGATATTTGATGAAGTTAGAACTACTAAAGATTTTGAAGTTTATGCTGATTTTCGATTATCAGGTGTAGGAATGGTTGGAGTGGTTCACTCCTCTTCTGCTATCGACGCGATTCAAAGATTTATTGGTCGTATAGAACTTGGAATGTTACCCTCTATAATAGATTCGATTATTTTTATAGAAGGAGGAGATATTTCGAGTGTGTTAGTTATTAAAATGACAGTTAAAGTTCCTTCTGGATTAAGAGACAGAGATCTAGCCAGACCCGTAGTTGAGGTGAGAGATTACAGATCAAAACAACTGGAATTTGAGATTTATTCCTTTGGTCAAGATATTGTGATAAATCCTATAAAATCACCGAAGTCAAAATTCAAATTTGATCAATATGGTGATTTAACATCTTATAAGAGACCTAAGTCAAAAAAGGAAAGAATAAGCATTAATATTGAAGTTAAGGAAGATAAAGTTATATTAAGAGCGCATCCTAACTATGCGAGTAAAAATGTCATAATTTATGCGAACCAACAAGAGATTTTTAATGGCTCTTTAAGTCGGAAAAGTGAAATTAACTTATCTTTGCATAATAAGGAAGGAAGAAAAATTCTAAAAGAAATTGATAGAAACAAAAATATTTATGCCAAATTAAAATAGGCTAAATATTAAGTTAGAATTCGATTAGACCTGATTTTTTCAACAATATTAGTCCATCTAAAGTCCATATAGGTCTCCACCAAGGTAGGTTCTGATAGACTATTTTTAGTCCACCATCATCTTGTAGACCATTAAAAAAATTAGCAACTTCCTTTTCTATTACTACTTCCTCCATATTATCAATTGCTGGATACCAATGTCGACCAAACAAGAGATAATGTTCTCTATTTTGTTCTAAAATATCTGGGAGTTGAGTGTGAATTTGATGGAAGAGGTCTTTCTCTTCTTTATTTTCTCCTAAGTATTTCAAATAAAAGTAATAGGGGTAATCATATAACTTAATTTCTTCTGGGAGAGAGTTGTTTGAATAAAAATTGTTTACCCTTTGAAAAAATTCAGCATCCCCTAAACCCCATTTTTTAAGAAAACCTGAGAGAGTCAATATTCTTTGATCATCGGGACCATCCCACCATTCTTGAAATGGATAGTCTTGCATGTTTTTTGGGGGATGAGTAATATACCCCTTTTCGTTCTGTTCTTTAATAATCCAATTATACAAATCATCCGTGATTTCGTTATCTACAAACTCTAAAAGATCAAGATAAAACATTGCAGTTTCGGCACCAATCGCAGTACTGTCTGGAATTAGTAGATCAGGTTCAATTCCATTACCAAAGCCTCCATCTGGATTCTGGTATGCCACTAAAGCCTTAATGACGGCATCTTTATTTCCATTTTCAAAAAAATATGAAAATAGCTTTCTTTCAAGGAGCCTTCCATTTTGAAATATTAACTCTTTTATCTTTCTTAATTGAGTTTCACTGGTCGTTCTCATTTAAATTTCCACATTATGTTATTTTTAGTTAGTGTGTAATAGTTTTCTTACTTGTTCCATTATGGGGGGGAGAACCTCGTTAATTTTGTTATCAAATCTAATATCTGCCACATCATCGTAAGGTGTGTCCCCTTTGTTTAAGATTATTAATTTTGCACCAACCCTTTTTGCAATTCCGGGCATATTTGCTGCTGGGGTTACTACTAAGGATGATCCGATCACGAAAAAGACATCTGACCTTTGGGAACGAATTATAGACTCTTGGAGCTCGTCTTCCGGTAATGAATCCCCAAAATGAACAATACTTGATATCAGTCTTCCTTGACAGTTTGGACAAGAGGGCTGACCTTTCCTAGGTCTCCTCGATCTGTTCCCTTGTCCCCATTTTTTTTTATCCCATCCCACATCCTCAAAGGTCATTTTCCTCCCACACTCCAAACATTTCATAAAGTACATATTTCCATGAAGTTCAGCCAAAATATCAAACGGTATGCCTGATTTTGCATGCAACCCATCCACATTTTGAGAAATAAGATAATTAAGTTTCCCTATGTTCATAAGCTCTATAATCGCATAATGGGTTGCATTAGGTTTCACTTGATCCCAGGGAGGGTTTTTTGGCGGAGGAAGACCTTTGTCTCTTCTAGTCCATAGCCCATCAGGACCACGGAAGTCTGGTAATCCACTATCTGTCGAAATTCCAGCACCTGTAAAGACTACTAAACGTTCTGAATCAGCTATCCATTTAGCTGCAAGTTCAATTTTTTCTTCTAAATTCATACTATTAAGCATAAAAAATAAGATTATAAAAACATAATCACAAAAAAAATTCTGAAAAAAAATGATTGAAATATTTACTTGCTTTTCAGAGCTTTTTTTACTCTTTCCATAATAGGTGGGAGCACTTCTTCAATTAAATTATCAAATCTTATATGTGTCACTCTATCGTAGGGGGTGTCTCCTTTATTAATTAATATTAATTTGGCACCGTTTTGCAATGCAATACCTGGCATGTTAGCTGCGGGAGAAACAACCAAAGATGACCCAATGACAAAAAATACATCTGATCTTTCTGAACGTACGATCGCCTCTTGAAGTTCATCATAGGGCAATGGATCCCCAAAATCAACAATACTATTAATTAGTCTTCCCTCACAGTGTGGACATTTTGGTTGACCATCCCGAACAGACATCTGCCTCATTCCTCGTCCCCATTTCTCTTTGTCCCATCCTGCATCTTCAAATAACATCTTTTTATTACATGATAAACATTTCATAAAAAATTGATTTCCATGAAGTTCACTCATGATTTCAAAAGGGATTCCTGATTTTGCATGTAGTCCATCAATGTTTTGGGAAATGACATAGTCTAACTTACCCATTTCCATCAATTCTACTACAGCATAATGATTTGCATTAGGTTCAGCCTGGTCCCATGGAACTTTTGATTTTGGAGGAGGTAAACCTTTATCTCTTCTTGTCCAAAGACCATCGGGTCCTCGAAAGTCAGGTATTCCACTCCCGGTGGAACATCCTGCACCAGTAAACACAACTAGTCTTTCTGACTCAATTATCCACTTTGCAGCTAGATCGATTTTTTCTTCTAAATCCATAAAAAACATTAAATAATGGGTCTTTAAAAAGATTTTTGATATGATCTTAATCTAAACTACGTTTGACTCTTGGATTAAATTGGAGTTGGATTGTTGAGAAGGAAGTGGAGTTTAAATAATTCTTTTTCTATGATAAATTAGCCACAGTTTTTATTGTATGATTTGAGAGTATTATGCATTAAAAAAGAGGTAGAAGTTTATTTTATCATATCGAGTAAAAATTGATGAAAACGCCATAATCTTAAATGGTTTAGGATATGAAATGAATAACTCTATAGTAGACCAATCTGCACATTTTCGATTTCTTATTAATACAATTAGTAGATTAATTGAAGTACCAGAAGGAGTATTAAAACCGGTCATTTTAAAAGCCTTAAAAGTTTGGCTTCTTAAAAACAATAAACCCGCCGAAATTATTCATTCTCTGCCACTTCATTTGAAGTTAAACATGATTAAACAAATTTTCAATATAGGAAAAACAATTCTAAAACAGATGCTAAAAGCTCCAAAAGAAAAGCAGGGAGTAATTATGGATTTCGCATTCGAAAGAGCTTTTAAATTTTATATGAATTTTATAATTACCAATCAAGTTTGATGGATTCTTGAGAATTTTTTTAGAAGACAAATTAGGTTATCTTCTAAGTTATAATACTTTATCATTTCAAGTGGTTCTTCTGTATTGGATAGATTAGAAATACTGTGAGAATCACCTCCAATCGCAACAGGAATAGTAGAGTCTCTTAATCGTTTGAAAAACTCTTCATTTCGGAGTGAATAGTATTCAGGATACCTAGAATTAAATTCAAAATAAATAGAATTTTTTTCAAGAAATTGAATAAGAGTATCTAGATATCCATAAATAAAGTATGCCGGATCAAAATGTGCTAACCCAAATATTGGGAAATTGTCTACTGTAGGATATTTCACTTTCCAAAAATTAATTAAATTTTGCAAAAATGCTAAACCTTCAACAGATTCAAGATATTCAAAGAGAATTAAATCGTATTTAATAGGCTGAACCATTTTCTTGATAAATATTTCTGAGCTTCCTAAATCTATCTCAATTCCCTTAAAAACAGTCAATTTGCTATTATTTCGTTTTAAGAATTCCTGACAGTTCGAGATTTCCTCTAAATATTCTCTTATTATGTCTTGGTTTTTTAATTTTGAGACCCAAGCTTTCCAAGAATCTGTGATATGATCGGTAATTGCAATGTAATCTAAATTTACTTCTAAAGCCCTTCCCACAATTTGTTTTATACTATTCTTTCCATCAGAAAAGTTTGAATGGATATGAAGATTTATACTCGGGAATTTCATTTCAGATAAGGTTCTATTTTATAGTATCAATTTTGAACTAAATTCCTAAGGTCTTTGTTTCACGGTTTAAATACAAGCTAACTGGACCACTTATAAGGAGAGTGACTCCCAGAAATATTAGAATTGATAGAAAAAGAAATTCTCCTGTTTGTTGGGGAATAATTGTACTTCCAAAACTGAGACTCTCAATCGAAATTAAATTTAAAGAAAAAAGTGCTACTATTGAAAAAATAAATAAAGAAGATACAATCTGTATTGCTCCTATTCCGATATTGAGATAATATATTATCTTTGACTTAACTTTTGTTAATTCAATTATACGGGCCATCCCCATATCAATTGCCACTTCTTTTTTACTTAGCCTTTTTATAAAGAAAAATACAAGCTCTTTTAAGGGAATAATATCAAAAAATATAGTAGCAAAGGAAACAACACCAACACCTATCAATATCCGAAGAATCACAAAAGTAAAAGTAGTTGGAAATCCAGGAACCGGTGAACTTATAGTACCGAAATTATTTATAATCCAAATGAAAATACCAACAAGAAGAATAGCGAAAAACTTTAAACCAGCTAAGGTAAAAACAGGGGAATGACGATCTGCAATAGTTAGTAAGTAATAGGTTACCCCAATAACAAAAAAGAATAATCCTAATATTATAGCCCCCCCATCAGGATTTAAGGCAAAAGCCATTATTAGGCAAATGGATCCAACAATGATTGGTAGGTAAGGAAAAAACGGGGCTTTAAAGGGTCGATCCAATTCTTTCCTTTTATACCTAAGACTAACGGCAGCAAAGTTAACGAAAGCAAGCCCAAAGAGATAAATAAATGTAGTTATATTCGCTGTGAATCCAACGTTAGCAAAAAGAATAGCGAGAATCGTAAATAAAATGGCGATGCTAGTGGAAATTATTAAAACAAAATTGGGAGTGTTTGTTTTCTTTCTAACTTTTAATATTTTCTGAGAAACATAATGGTCTCTAGCTAGCGCTGACATAACACTCACTGCTGATCCTAAAGCGGCATTCATTGCAATAAAGGTAGATATAGTTGCAGCAATGCCCATCAAGATGTACCCAGGAAGCCCTAATATGTCATTTAGAATTAAAGCTAACAGAATCGGTGATTCACTTTGATTTCCGCCAATATTAATCATTGTTACGATAGATATTAAAATATGAATAAGGAGTGTTATTAATATAGCCACAATGTTAGCTTTAGGAATATTTTTTGAAGGATTCTTTAAATCAGCGTTTAAATAAGCCAGATTTGAAGTAATACTAGTAAATAGTATAAATAGAACAGAAAACATAGAAATTACACTTAAAAAAGTAAAATTTGTTGACAGAAATGCTAAATCAACATTAGGAGCGTTAGTTATCGGAGAAATTAAAAATCCTGAAATTATAAAAATCCCAAAAATGACTATTAACACAATAGTTAAGGAAATTAATGATCTCAACGCAATTTTTTGGGTTCTAAAAAGCACAATCGTCGTAAATAATATTGATATAACTGCTATGATTATAGAAATGTATTCTACAAAGGGGATAGGGAAAAATGCCCCAATTACCACTACAAAAGCTTGAGCAGAGAAAGAAAATGTGGCTATGTTTGCAATCCACAAAAAAAAACCAATAATAAAGGCTAAAAAACCCCCTAAGGCTTCCTTACTGAAGTTGTATGCTCCTCCAGACACTGGTAAACTTGTAGAGAGTTCACTGTAATTTAAAGCAGTTAAGAAAATTAAAATTCCTCCAAGGATCAGACTAATTAATACACCAGATTGAGCTGTATTTATTGCAGTTCCTAATAAGATAAAAACAGATCCCCCTATTCCGCAACCTATTCCGTAGAGAATACTTGATGATAAACTTATGGATCTCGTGGGAAGAACTGCTTCTGTTTCTTTTTCAGTCAAGGAGAATCAATAATATAATTTTCTAAATTTCAATTAAATTGCTTATAATAGACATCATGATTTCTCAAGATGGAAAATTCCTGAGATTATTGATAAACACGCCCCAATTAATAAAAAGATACCCATTAAGAGGTTATTAACATTCATCTCACCTAAATCTATAGCATTAATAAAAATTCCTATCGTCCAAATTATAAAGAATATACCCACCCCAATTAAAATCCCCCCAAAGAACTTGGAGGCCCTATAAATAGCGGATAATACTTCTAATCTATGAATTCGACTCTCTTTATCCCTAATTTCCTTTTCTTGGTTATCTAATTCATCTTTCAATTGTTGGAGTATGACCTTCGAATCATTAGTGCTATTTTCAATTGCTTCTTTAGCTTTTGTTAACTTCTCATGTTCCGTTTCCATATGAGTTAGTTTTTCTGTTAGAGATTCAAGCCTTTGTTCTCTTTCGAGATATTCTGTATTTGATAATTCGATATCTTGTTTTAAATCTTCAATTCTTTTATCATTTACTTCAATCAAGTTTTGTTTTGTATTTAGCTGCTCATTTAGAGAGGTAACTGATTCATTTAAATCTTGAATTCGAGATTCCATATCAATTAATTGCTGTTGTTTTTCAGTTAATTGAACTTTATATTTCGCTAGAAGCTCCTCGTAGGTTTCTCTTTGCTTTTCCATCTCTGGGAAACCATCATGATAATCTTCCAGCTTGAGTTCAACTTCTTTAATCCGTTTTTCCTTTCTGGTAATCTGTTCTGTAAGGAGTTTTCTCTCTTCTTCCTTAGCTTCAATTTCTGAATTGGAGTGTTCTAGTTCAACTTTATTTTTATTAAGATAAAATCGTAAAGTTTCATTTTCAGCAGCTTGACTTTTTATTTTCTTCTCTAAAGCTTCTGACTCCTCTCTTTGTCTTTCGAGCTCTGTTTCTTTTTCTAAGATTTCTTGATTCAATTTGGATGTTTTAGTTCGTAATTCTTCTTGAGAAGCTACTTTTTCTTTCACTGAATCGGTCAGAACTATTAAATCTACTTGCCTACTTTCGTAAGCTTTTACAAGTTGTTCGTTGTTTCTAAGTAGCTCTTTATATTCTTCCTCCAGAGTATCTTTACTCTCTTTAGTTATTTCAAGTCGATCTTCTAGATTATTTAATTCCTCGGTTTTTCGATTGTACTTTTCTTCTAGCTCGCTTAATGTTTCCTGAATGGCAGCTAGATACCCTTCCTTATCTTCTATTTTTTTTAAGGTAGTATTTAGTTTAGATTGGGCTTCTTTAATTTCGTCACTAATTTCGTCGATTTCTTTTTTACTAATCTCTTTCTCTTCAGCACTAGCTCCATTACCAATTGCTTCTGAAATATTATCAATGGTATCCTCAAAAGTTCTTAGTTTTTTATCTATCATATCTCTGGAATTTTTAGCTTTAGATAAAAATTCCTTATCTACTCTCTCAACTTCCTTTTCAGATTTATGTTCCTTCTCTTCACTGTTAAATTCGTCGGTCATTCTTTCGGGATTATGAATAATAGATTTATTATATATTTACCTCATATAGGATTAGGTTATAAAACGTAAAATTTAATTTTTGCTGACGTAAAAAGATTCTATTTGTTTAAATAGATGTTGATATAAATAAAGCATTCTTTTCCACATCAAAATGTTCTTATGAATAATACTCATTTTAGATATTTAAATTTTGATTTTTTCTCTTTTTCTTCTGGGAATTTGGACAGACTCAATGAATAAGTTTAAATATTACCGAAACAACAATGATTAATTGGATTTGGATCTATCTTATATTAGATAAAAATAAGAGTACTATGTTTCTTGAATCGATTTAGCAGTATAAATGAGAGTTTATCCATATTTACTTTTATACAGACTCTTTAATCCCTTTCTCTTCCCGTTTTCTCAAAAAGGATCTTATCCTTTTTTCTAAACTACAAGGGAACTAAAATCAAAATTTATTCCTAGGTCATCATTGGCTATTGCTTTTTATAAATTGAGTGACTTGTTCATAGGTGGTTGTCGGCATTGGCCCAAAAGATTTTACTTTTAATGCTCCAACCGCATTAGCAAAAATCCCAACCTTTTTTAAATCCCAGCCTGCTAAATATCCTACAATAAATGCACCCCCAAATGAATCTCCTGCCCCAGTTGGATCTATTTCATCCACATTAAATCCCTCAATCTTAATCCCACTACTGTTTTCTTTTGTGAAAATTGTACAACCTTCACTACCTTGCTTTAAAACTACTATTTTCGGACCAGACTTTAATAATTTTTGACAAGCTTCAGTAGGACCGTTGATTTCTGCTAACATTTCAGCTTCTTCACCACTAGGGAGTAAAATATCAGTATTTTTCAAAACAGGTTGGCAAATATCAAGTATTTTTTCTAATTCAAGCATTTCTGGTCTAAGATTGGGATCAAATGAAATAATTAACTCTGAGTTTTTTTCTCGAGCAATTAATTGAGCTTTATAGCAGGCTTCTCGAGATTTATCAGTTATCGAGAGAGCACTGCCCATTATGTGTAAAACCTTTATACCAGAAAAATAAGTTTCTACAATATGCGTAGGGGAAAGCTCCCCAGCAGCACCTGGAGAAAATATAAATTTACGTGATCCATCCGAGTTGTATTGGTTAAAGGCAATTCCTGTAGATTTAGAACGCAAACTTCGAATTCTCGAAATATCTACTCCGTCTTGCTCAAGTTTGTTAAGGATACACACCCCAAATTCATCAGCACCCACTACCCCAATAAATCCAGTAGTAAATTGAAAAGGTTTGCTCATTCGTGCTGCGGAGTTAATAAAGATTGCGGGTGCACCGCTTGGAAAAGGTCCTCTGTAAATTGCTCCAATCACATTATGAGGCGTATCAATTTCTGGTCTCATGATCTCAACTAATAATTCACCTAAGGAAACTATATCTGGGCACATTCATTCCCAACTCAATTTATTGTATATTATTGTTATGGAAAAACCGAGGATTCTTTATTTTGAAAGTCTAGATTTATATGAATCAACAATGCTGAAGATTTCATTAATATGAAGCTTTAGTTCTTTAGGATGTAATTTCTTTAAATTATCCAGATTACGAATGATTTCGTTTAATTCCTCAATCCAAAGATTCATTAGGATTTCTTTTTCTTTATTTTTGCAAGCTACCCTAATCTCCTCGTTGATTAATTCCTTAGTGCTCTCGAAGATTTGCTTTTTAAGTACATCCACGGTTATTTTTACTAAATCTTGTTCGCTCTTAAGATTTTTTAACTGTGGTGTGAGAGTATTTTTGAATTCATCAGTTTTTTCATCAATTTGCTTTAACATATCTCTAAGAATTTCTTCTTTGGTACCAAATTCTTCCTTAATTTTTTGAGATCTTACTAAAGAACCATTATTGACTTTCTTGATATTATTAATAATAATTTGTATCTTACCTTCCATTTCATTTTTAAAATCTGTAATTTGATTATTTAGACTACTGTACTTCTTCTCAACGTCATCCTTCATAGTATTAAGATTTTCCTCAATTTTTTCATCTAAAGTATTTAGTTTAGTTTCTAAATCCTGATTGAACCTTTTGATTAAACTGTTTACTTGCTCATTAGTATGGTTTTCAAGGTTTTTTAGTTGCTTACTAATCTTCTGATTGATTATTTTTATATGATCTTTTAAATTTTCAATATCTGTATCTGAAATAGTACTCACCCGTTATATTCTTTAAGATTATAATTACTCCCTCTTCTATACTCTTTATACTAGACTATTTTTGTTAGTTTTTGCTCGAATTATTAACAATTCATTTTCTTCTCTCTCCAATCTTTGAATTGTCTCTAATTTACGTTCAAAATCTTTTATTGACGTATTTAATAAACTTCTCAAATTATTCATGATTTTACTTATGGGTTTAATACTAGATTTTTTTAAGATTCTGAGGGCTTTTTCAAATTCTGATATATTCGGTAAAACTTGATTTAAAGTCTTACTTTTTTCGCTTGAAACTCTGCTTATTTCCTTTTGTATAAATTCATAATAATTTTCTTTATTTATTGTATCTTTTACCGCCATATCCGGCTCAATTTTAGGTTTTAAATCTTTTAATATTGATTCAATAGATTTCAGTTTAAGAATTTTATTTCTTAATGTATTTTCGTCTCTGTTAATCAGTTTAAGGAAAGAATCTCCTATGTTTTCTTGGATATTATCAATCATTAATATTTCTGCCTTTTTTAAAAAAGTATAAATTAGTAACTCAAAACAGTCACCCACATTCTCTCCAGTTTTAGCAGACATAAAGAACAGATGGTCGTTTTCATTTAAAACATTCTCCAAAGATTCTTTAAAATTATCTGAGGGCAAAAACAAATCTAATTTATTACCTACAATTATTGAGAGAAAATCTTCTGAGTACCTACTTACTTCTTTAAGAAAATCTTCTTTAATATTCTTTAAAGTTTCTTTCGGTCTAGATAAGTCGAAAACAAACATGACTATATCAACATTGGAAAATAAGTTGGGATTAATAATATTGAAAGATTTTTGTCCTCCAAAATCCCAAATATTAACCTTAATTAGCGTGTCTGTTTCTTGAATAATATATTCTTTTTTTTTTGTTGCTGTCCCTAT
>JAEOTL010000250.1 GCA_016839845.1 Promethearchaeota archaeon | reverse complement strand
GGAACAGTTGATTTGGCAATAATAGGGGGGACAGGTTCTAAATTTTCTCTTGAAAATGTAGAAGATATAAAAATCTATACCCCTTATGGTAGTACCTCAGCAGCAATAACCATAGGCGATTTTAAAGGATATAAAATTGCTTATCTTCCTCGGCATGGAACCGATCATTCAATACCACCTCATAATATAAATTTTAGAGCAAATATATGGGCTTTAAAAAAATTAGGAGCAAAAATTATCATATCTCCTTCGGCTGTTGGATCGTTAAAGAAAAATCATAATAAAGGGAAATTTATCTTAGTAGACCAATATATAGATAGAACAAAAAAAAGAGCTGAAACATTCTATGAGGGTGGTCAGTTATGTCATGTTGGACAAGCAGATCCATACTGTGAATATTTAAATGAACTTTTTTTTGAAACAGGAAAAGAGTTGAATCTAAATATACAAAATGGAGGAGTTTACATCTGTATTGAAGGTCCAAGGTTTTCGACAAGAGCAGAATCAAAAATGTTTCGCCAATGGGGAGGGGATATAGTAGGAATGACAACTTATCCCGAAGTTGTTCTTTCAGCAGAAAAAGAGATTTGTTATTGCTGTATCGCTATGATCACTGATTTAGATGTTTGGGCAGGTAAGTGCCCAGAATGTGGTATTGTTGAATTTGATCAAAAATGTGAAAAATGTGGTAGAACTCTAAATAAGTTATCTGTCAACGTACCAGAAGTCTTAGAAACGATGGCTAAAAGCACTGAAAACTTAAAGAAGTTGCTTGAATTAACTATTCAAAAAATCGATATTGAAAGAGATTGTCAGTGTCACCACTCTCTTACAGACGCTCTGTTGTAGTTTAGGTAAATTATTACTTTTTATTATTATTAATCCTTTAACACAGGATTTCGTGCTGCATTTACTGCGTCTAATCGCCCAACAGGAGTTTTGAGTGGTGCTTTTTTCAAAATTTCCGGTTTATTTAACGCTTCATCGTAAATTTTATACATAACTTCAATAAAATTATCTAAAGAATTCTTGGATTCAGTTTCAGTTGGTTCAACCATTAATGCTCCTTTTACGATTAATGGGAAGTAAATTGTTGGGGCGTAAAAGCCGTAATCGAGTAGTCTTTTAGCAATATCTTCAGCTGTAACCTCATTTGGCATATCTTTATCTGATAAAACAAATTCATGTTGACATATTCGGTTATACGGGAGATTATATTTTTCTTGAAGTTGAATTCTAAGATAATTAGCATTTAATACTGATATTTGGCCAACCCTTTTCAAACCTTCGGCGCCCAATGAAAGAATATATACATAAGCGCGTAGAATTATCCCAAAATTCCCCCAAAAAGCTTTTATTCTCCCTATTGAGTGAAGATTATCATCAGTACACACTAAACCATTTTCAGTTGAAATGATGCAAGGTAGGGGTAGAAATGGGATCAATTCCTTTGTAACCCCTACAGGTCCTGAACCAGGTCCTCCGCCCCCATGAGGCGTTGAAAAAGTTTTATGCAGATTTAAATGAACTACATCAAAACCCATATCTTTGGGGCGACAAATTCCTAACATGGGATTTAAGTTTGCTCCATCGTAATAACATACTCCACCGTATTTATGAACGATTTCAGTTATTTTTTTAATTTGTTTATCAAAAACACCTAAAGTGTTTGGATTTGTAAGCATAATTCCTGCTACATCTCCTTGTTGCATTGCAAATTCAAGATGTTCTAACGGAACTTCTCCGTTTTCATTTGATTGTAATTCGATTATCGAAAATCCCGCCATTTTAGCCGATGCGGGATTAGTTCCATGAGCAGAATCCGGAACTATAATTTTATTCTTTACTTCTCCTTTAGTCTCAAAGAATTTTCTCATTATTAATAATCCGACTAATTCTCCGTGTGCTCCGGCTGCGGGTTGTAGTGTAAACCCGTCCATACCTGTTATTTCACCCAACATAATTGAAATGTTATATACTAGTTGTAGAGCACCTTCGTTTTCTTCTTGAAGAGGATGAATTTGTGAAAATTCAGCTAGTCGAGCGATATATTCATTGATTTTAGGATTATATTTCATCGTACAAGAGCCCAATGGGTAAATACCTGAATCGACACCGTAATTAATTTTACTTAATTTAACATAATGGCGAACAATTTCCACTTCAGGGATGTCTGGAATCTGGATCTCATCTCGAATTAAGTTACTAGGAATTATATCTTTCAGTTCATCGCATTCAATATCCAACGATGGAACAAAATTGGTCTGAGCTTTCTCATTACCTTTATCAAATATCAAAGAATCCTTTTCATCCATTAGAGCTTCTCCTCCTTACTGTTATTTGCAATTTCTAGGGCTTTGATAAACTTTTCAATGGATTCCCTGGAATTCGATTCGGTTACGCAAACTAGAGCTACATCTTTCATTTTGGGGTAATATTTTGAAAGAGGAAGGGGAGGAAGTAAGTTGAGTTTCTTACATTCTTGAATTAAAGAATCTATGTTGGGACATTTTACGATGAATTCATTATATGTAGGTTTTGTATTTAAAATCTCATACCCCGGAATTAATTTTAATTTATTTTTTACATAATGGGCTTTTTGAATGTTTTGAGTGGCTACTTCACGTAATCCAGTTCTTCCTAAAGTAACAAGATAAACTAAAGCGGATAATGAACATAATGCCTG
>JAEOTL010000249.1 GCA_016839845.1 Promethearchaeota archaeon | reverse complement strand
GGGAGAGTTTTATACGGTGATTGGGATTTATTATTATTCTTAGAACAGATACCCTTATCGAATAGAACCGATCCTATTGAGGCCTATGCTCAATTTTTAATGAAGATCACTACTAATGGAATCGGTTGTGATAATAATACACTAACTGATTCGTACGTTAGAATAGCAAAGGATTTAAGCGCTGATGGACTTGTTTTTGTTCAAGTTTTTGGATGTCATTCAGTATCGAATTGTTATACAATGTTAAAAGAAAAGATCCGTCGAGATTTAGAAATTCCAAGCATAGCTCTAAATTTTAATAAAATGGGTGAAAATGTAGAGCAAGTACGAACGAGACTTGGTGCTTTCATGGAAATGTTTCGTTATTAAGGTAATCATTTGATTTTTTAAAAAAATGAAAAATCCCAACTTCAAAGATAAAAAGTGTGATAGGCTCTTTGTTTATGGTACATTACAACATGGGCAGAGTCGAAATAATATTCTTAAAGGATTAAAGTATGATAATGCAATACTTAATAATTATAGAAAAGTAGTTCCTTCATCGCTGGGTTTTCCATTCATTGTTCGTGATGATTCTTCAAATGTGAAGGGTGAGGTTTATTATAATGTGAATGATTCACTTATTACTGAGATTGATAGGATTGAGGGAGAGGGGGAATTATATTACAGAATAATAGTTAGAATAACTTTAATAAACGGGGAACAACTGGAAGCTTATACCTATTATCCTTCTGATATTCTAGTAAAAAACTATTTATGATTTTCGGGGGAAAAAATGAGCAACTCGAGATTTTTAAAAAATAATAACATTAACAAGATGCTTCTTATAGATAATTATTCTGGGAATCCCTCAACCGATCGTATAGAAAGAATCGAAGCAATCGTGGGAGATTGTAAAGCAAAAGTAATTTTAAAAACCATCCATTTTTCTCAATTTAAGCCAAACATGGCAGAGAACTATATGGGAATAATTATGTCAGGTTCTGAATCAAATGTTTCTAGCTTTTATTATGATGAACCATTATGCAAGAAATTCAAACCTCAATTAGAGTTAATTAGAAACACAGAACAAATACCAATCCTAGCAATTTGTTTTGGATTGCATTTAGTGGCATATGCGTTTGGTGCTCAAGTAGGAAGGATGGGATTAAAAGGTTTAGGAGGAAGAATCATTTTTATATTAATTGATCGAACAGATGAGTTATTAGGTTATAAGAATATTCCGGTAAATGCCCACCACCTTGATTTTGTATCACCTAATGATTGCATAATTCAGAAAAAATTCCAAATTCTTAGCACTTCTAGAACAGCGGGATATAAAATAGTGCAGTATATGAAACACATCGATAAACCAATTTTTTCTCTTCAATTTCATCCAGAAGCTCATAATCGGCTTCAATTTCTCCCAAAACCTATTGATGGAGGAATAGCTAACAAAACAAGGGTAATTGGCCAAGAGATCATCGAAAATTTCATTTCGATATGCTTGAATAAAAAAGAGAATCCAGAAAAAAAGTTATAATTCCTTGATTCTTAAGATATACATGTTATGTAAGAGTTTAAAAGGTCCCTAATGAAATGAGTGTCTATGCTGATGATGTTGTAAGTTTTACCTCTGTATTGAAAATCGCCTATAATTTCTTAACAGGAAGAGATTATCTAAAAAAAAAAAGATCTGTTGAAAAAAAGAAATTAATCTCAGTCGCTTTAGGATTTCCCGATTTAGTTTTTGCAGCTGATTCAATCCCGGTTTTCCCAATCCGAATGGAGAAATTCAAAATTAATCTCTATCTTCTTGCACTCAACACAGCTAAAAATCTCCTGGGGTGGGATTTAACATCTAATATCTTAGGAATTGCTCGTCAGTTAGATTTCTTGAAAATCGTAGATTCGGTTATCAATGATGTAATAGGTACTATTAATGCAAAATACAATAAAATGTACGATTTAGGAGTAGTAGATAAGAAACCATCAAGTTTATGTTATGGGGTTAATGCAATCTATGGGATGCATAAAAACCAGCATGAAAATCTAGATGCCAATTTAAAATTTACAATTCGGTGTAGCGAGTGGAATAATTACTCAGAGACCTTAAAAACTATTATCCCGAATCAAGTAAGGGTTGATATCCCCTTAATTGAACCAGAAAATAAAGACATGGCTTTAAATACTATGAGGAATAACATAGAAAATGCTATTGGGGAATTAGAAAATATTACGGGCAATGTCGTCTCTGATAATAGTCTTAAAAAACAATTTCGGATTGGAAATCAAGTAAAAAGGTATTACAAAACTATTCTCCATGAAATTAGTAATTCTGATTTTTATCCATGTAACCCCGCAACGTTTGCGGAAATCTTGGGTCTTTTAACAATTACTTTTCAAGACTACAACTCTAATGCGCAAAGGTACTTGGAGAATTTGAGCCATCTAGTCAAGGAAATGAGAGAAAGGATAAAAAAAGGGATAGGTACGGATGTATCGAATTCACCTAGATTACTTGTTTCACCGATTTTTAATGGTTGGGAACCTGAAACTCATGAAATTATTTATAAATCTGGGGGAAGAGTTCTCTATGCAGATTGGGATATATTAGGGTTACTTGAAGAGATAACAGTTTCGAAAGATTCAGATCCCATCGAGGATTATTCTCTCTTTCTTCTAAACGCTTCAAACAAGGGAGTGTTATGTCTAAAAAATTGCGATGCTTTGGTAAATTCCTATCTAGATTATACTAGAAATACTGGAATTGACGGAGTTGTTTTCAATCAGGTCCTCGATTGTCACGCTAATTATTCAAAATGCTATGAGTTAATGAAAAATAGATTAGGGACTGAATTAAAAAAACCAACTGCTGTGGTAAAGTTCAAGAAAATAGGTGAAAATATTGAGGAATTAAAGACTCAATTAACTCCTTTTATGACTAATCTAATTTCCAAAGAAATCTGATGGTTTGAGGAGGTGTTGATCTTCTTCTTCTTTTTTAGCCTTTTCGTGGGGATCTACCCAATCTGAATCCTGTTTTGGTGCTTCAGTAGGACTTTGGGGTTGGGTCATTGTGGGTTTTATGCTCATACCCGCAGATATCTGTTCAGGTTGTCGTACTGCAGGTCTAGATTCCGGAGTGACATATTTGAATTCCCCAGTTTTTAGTACTTTTAACTCACTCATAACCTTTTCTAAACTCATGGTTTGAACGCTTTTATTCATAGTATCCATTATTTCCTTTAATGATTTTGATGTTTCTCTTAGACCCTTTGGATTGATTCCTGTGAGTAGTGAATCCAGATTAGCGCTAATGCTTTCATTTAGCTCATTTAAGGATTCTAATACGGTACTCCAGTGTTTGTTCATCTGGGACTCAATGGCGCTGATCATCTTAATTGTCTCATTCATAAAATTTACGTGAGCTTCGTATCTCTCCTCGTCCTTTGCTCTTAAATCGGATATAAGCATTATCAGTTTCCGTAAGGCATCCTTCTCTTCACTCATTTTTACAATCTACCCTTATTATTTTTCCTTATTATACATATGATTGTAAAATGTTTTAAATGTATTTATTTTCAATTGACTTAGAATCTCTCATTTTATCAATTTATTTTATAAACAAGGAAATTAAATTTAATTTGATTTAATTAGAAATTTAGAGGAATATAAATAATGTCAACAAATCGTAACGGTCGGATAAAACACCCAAAAATTTATGAAATTAATACTTGGCCATGGTTACACTACTTGTCAGAAAAATTTAATACGCAGATTAGTTTACTCAATATTCCTGACGAGATATATTCGAATCAAATGAAATACTTTGATGCTATTTGGCTAATGGGTGTATGGGAGCGTAGTCCGACCGGAAAGAGGATTGCTCTTGAGCATCCCGATCTTTTAGGTGAATATCGGAAAGTTTTATATGATTTTGGTGAAAATGATGTAGTAGGTTCTCCATATTCGATTTACTATTATCAAATCGATAATAATATTGGGGGTATTGAAGGGATAAAAAAAGTTAGAAAACAACTCCTCCAGAAAGGCATTAAATTAATTTTGGATTATGTCCCAAACCATGTCTCTGTTGACTCTCTGTGGACATTAGAACCAGATATCTTTATTCAAGGTTCTTTAGATGATTTAATGTTTCATCCAGATGATTATTTTAGTATTTCAGGTAAAGTTTTCGCTCACGGAAAAGATCCAAATTTCCCGGCATGGACAGACACTATACAAATTAATGCTTTCTCAAGAGAAGCACGGCAAAAAACGATTAGTACGTTATTGAATATTGCTAAATTGTGTGATGGGGTTCGCTGTGATATGGCAATGCTTCTCGTTAATAAAGTGTTTAGTCTGACATGGGGCGAAAAAGGAGGTTCACCTCTGGAAGAGGAGTTTTGGATTGAAATTATTTCTGCTGTCAAAGAGAAATACCCCGATTTTCTGTTTATTGCAGAAGTTTATTGGGATATGGAATGGGAGCTCCAACAGCAAGGATTTGATTTTTGTTATGATAAACG
>JAEOTL010000248.1 GCA_016839845.1 Promethearchaeota archaeon | reverse complement strand
AAGAAAGAAAATAATCATTATGATATTTTTTAAATGTTAAAAAACGATAATTCTGAAATCCAAGTTTCACAGAAATCCACCGAGGAAACGCACCAGTATTTCCTTGAGTGTTCGCAGCAATCGCTTCGATTCTTGCAGTGAGCATTGATTCTCTCATTTCTAATTCATCTTCTGGGCTACTCACATTGATTTGAATTTCAATGTTCAAATTATCTCCTACTAAAAGAGAAATAACACCAATTGACATTGATGATAACCCTAAATAGTCTATACGAATTGAGTCTTCTACGTAACCAATTTCTTGATCAGAAAAAACTTTTTGTAGGGTTTGGTATTCAGTAAGAATAAAATTAATCCGTTTTTTAAAATCCATCTCAATTTGATAAGAGTCGAACTTATTCAAATTATTAACATCTTTTTCCCTTATCAATTCTGAGAAATATTTAGCCATTTGTTCAAGAAGCCATTTTCCCTTCTTATCAGGGAACATACCATAAACCAAATAAATAATTTCATCTCGAACATAAAACTGACATTTTTCTTCGGTATTGGTTTCTGAAGAAATCAAATGCATTTTATCGAGTTCTCCACCTAGGACTCCAGTAGCAATAAAATCTAAATTATTCGTTAATTCTAAAAGATATCTCAAGTTCTCATTGCTACAATAAAGTTGTGTTCTTTCAACTGAAGTAATTCCTAATAGTTTGATATATTCTCCTTTTTTTAATTGAATAATATCTCTATC
Organism: Promethearchaeota archaeon; assembly: GCA_016839845.1. The sequence continues at coordinate 3,135 of JAEOTL010000248.1, read as the reverse complement.
TATTGAAATTGTAGAGTCATTTTCCTTAACTTTGACTTTCCCTTCCAATTTATTGGAAGGTAAAGCGTTAGGTTTTGTTTCAAACTCTTTAGGTTGAGGTCTATCTTGCTCAACTTTAGTTAAATCAAATAAGTCTGGTAGAAATTTATGGCATTTAGGACATATGTTGTCCTTGGGGAAAGGTTTTGAAATTATATATTTACAAGATTTGCATTTAAAAGTTGTTATTATTTTTTCTGAAGGGGTTGATTTCTTCTTCTTACTTTTTTTCCCTTTTTTTTTGTCTTTTTTCCTAATTTTCAACCAACTCTCCTAAAATAATTACGTAATCCTTGTGTAATGTACTTTCAAATGCGATTAAATAAATTATAAATACTTGTTAGCAATTTTAGTGAATGCATCAAGAAATTTTGCATTATCTTCTTCTGTCCCAATAGATATTCGGATATAATTATACAATCCAGGTTTGCTGAAATGTCGAACGAGAATCTTCATGTCTTTTAAATCCCAAACAAATTTTAGAGTTTTGGCTTTGTCCTCAAATTTAACAAATATAAAATTTGCATTAGAAGGTAAAACACTAATACCATCAAATTCATTAAGTCTATTTGTTAGATTTTCTCTCTCTTTTATTATATTTTCATTCCTCTCAAAGATTTTATCCTTATTTTTAATGCATGAGAGTGCTGCTATCTGTCCTAGGTAATTGGTATTATAGGGTAATTTTACTTTGTTCAATTCCTTAACAATTTCTGCATCCGCTAACGCATATCCTAATCTGAGTGATGCGAGCGAAAAGCTCTTTGAAAAGGATCTTATTACGATTAGATTTTTCACCTTTTTCAATAAAGAAAGACTGGTCTGATCAGAAAAATCACCATAGGCTTCATCTACGACTACTATTCCTGGAAAGCTCCCACAGAGTTTTAGGATTGTTGCATTCCCGAAGGATTTTCCATTTGGGTTGTTTGGTGAATTAATAAACATGAGTTTACCTCTACTATTGAATGCGGAGTCTGGTATTGAGAAATCCTCATTTAATTGTATTTCGGTAATCTTAGCATTATAAAGTGTAGCTACAACTTTATAGTATCCATATGTGGGGTAGAAAATCACCACTTCATCACCAGGATCAATAAAAACCTTGAAGATTACATCAAGAATTTCGTCAGAGCCATTACCGATAAAAACTGAATTTCTGTTTGTTAGTGTATCTTTTTCTCGAAGTAAAACATTAAGAATCTCCTTACGTAGCTCAAAGGAAGTAGGATCGGGGTAAAGTCGTATTTTTTCATTAACCGCTTTTTTAATATCATCCAAGATTTCTGGGATTGGTGGGAAAGGATTTTCATTAGTATTTAATTTAAGCCAACCCTCTTCTGTAGGTTGTTCACCAGGTTCATAGGCAGAATATTTTTTCAAGTTTTCCCGTAATAATTCATTTAAATCCATTTTAGTTACCTTTAATAAAATTTAATTTACTAGTAATGTGACTGAGTTTCTTAAATCTAGTATATAATTAATAAAAATTAATCTTTATCTTTTAATCTTTCTTCAATTGATCTTTTGTGAGAAAATAATCCTTCAAATTCTGCAAACTTGATGGCAGTTTTACTAAGATTTTCTAAGCCTTCTTTTTCACATCTTAACACATCAATAGTTTTTAAGAAGTCAAACAAATTTAGACCAGAGTAATTTTTAGCAGCACCTCCTGTCGGAAGAACGTGATTTGTTCCAGCAGAATAATCACCTAAAGAGACAGGGGAGTTTTCTCCTAAAAATATAGCTCCCGCGTTGGTTATATGACTAACAATATCACTCGGATTCTCAGTTAGAATCTCAAGATGCTCTGGAGCTATTAAATTACTGATCCTTACGCATTCTGCAATATCATTAGCTCTAATGATAAGAGTGTTGTTTGTCAATGATTCTGTTATTATTTCTTTTCTTTTCGATGTTGAGACATATTCATCAATATTATTGTTTATTTGAGAGATCAAATAATCAGAATCAGTTATAATAATACCAACATTATCGGGATCATGTTCAATCTGAGAAAGTAGATCTAGAATTACATATTTAGGGGTTGCGGCTCCATCAGCAATAATTAGGATCTCAGAGGGTCCCGCTGGAGAATCAATAGGGACAACGGTTGAGACTAATTGCTTAGCAGTATTAACCCAGATATTACCAGGACCAAAAATTTTCTGGACTACAGGCACAGATTCTGTACCATAAGCCATGGCAGCAATGGCTTGAGCTCCACCAATTTTGAAAATGTTTGTTATTTTAAATTCACGTGCTGCAACGATGATCTCTGAGGCAACTTTCCCATCTGATTGAGGTGGGGAACATAGTATTATTTCTTTAATTCCCGCTACGTGAGCGGGTGCTGCTATCATCAAAACGGTGCTGGGGTATATAGCTTGTCCCCCAGGAATATATATTCCGATCGTTTCTAGTGGGCGATATATTTGTCCTGCTATTACCCCCTTTTCTATTTCACGCATCCAATCCTCCCTTTTTTGGGCTTCGTTAAATTTAATCAGATTTTGTTTTGCCGACTTAATAGCTTCTAGTAATAGGGGATCAATCCGAGAATACGCTTCAGAAATTTCTGTTTTTGATACTCGAATATCGTTCTTGGACAATTCGATATTATCATATTGCTTTGTGAATCGAATTATAGCATCATCACCGTTATTCCTAACTGAGTTTATAATAGACTCCACATTATCTTTAACTGATGTTATCTGAGTAAAACTACGAGGAATGTAATTAGAAATAGTTTCCTTATTAATTTCACTGGAATTAATAACTTTAATGGATTTCATAGCTAACAAACCAATTATTTAACTTCTCCTAAAGGTAAAATTTGACGAGGTTCATGTACAACTAGCCCTTGGGCATACTTCCGTAATTTTGGCACTAGATTTAGGAACTCCTCTTTTTTTATAATTGTGTTAACAGCATACCATCCATTACTTCCCGCCAATTTTGATATTGTTGGACGTTTTAAAGCAGGGAGTTCTGTTAAAATTTTATCTATATGCTCCTCTTTAACATTCATAAAAATGTGAAGCTTTTTTTCTGCTTCAATAACACCTTTTAGGAGTACAAGGATGTCTTTTATTT
>JAEOTL010000247.1 GCA_016839845.1 Promethearchaeota archaeon | reverse complement strand
TCAATCCCGGGTTGATTGTTAAAAAAATTAACTATGTAATTTACTTCATTAAGACCTGTAGGAAACGGATAGATTAATTCTTTATTTTTTATTTCTTCATTCCATTTTAAAGGATTGCTAGCATTTATCCCTTCAATAATTAGAACTTTATACTGATTATTAATAGTGCTAGGAATATCATTTGTAGTAGTTTCCTGTTCAAAGGAAATACCCCCAAGAGGTAGATCCCCGATTTTGTATCCAATGGAGTATTTCAATAGGAAGAAATTATTATCATAAACCAAATCGAAAGGGATTGTCATGGTATCTAACACAAAATAAATCTGTGGTATCGTCTTCAAACTCTCAATCTTTACAGATTTGAAAATGTTCCGGATTGATCTTGGGAGAAAAGAATAGAGGATCTGCCCAAATTCAGTAAGACTGAAATCATATTTTCTTTTTTCAGGGGTATAAAAAAGATCATTATAAATCTCAATAATCTGAGTATCATTCCAATACTCATTTGCAATAGTTCCTTCAATTAACTGGTTGTCGGTAGAAATTATTCTGCAAGAGATCACTCCCTTAGAATTAATCCGTAGAATCATGTTTTTGATTGAAAAACCTTCTTGATCAATATTAGGGAAAACCTCTAAATCATCAAAAGTATAAATCTGAGACCTTATCTGGTTAGCCTCATTATATAAGGATAAAGTATCAGGAATTTTATTTATGAAATCCTTCTCTAAATACAGAAGAATTTTCTGGGCAAGTTTGTAATTTTGTTCTTCAAAAAGCGTACGATAAAATATCATTTTCCAAAAGTCTCGTTGTTCTAAGGAAAAGAACATTGACTTAAACTGCCATAAGAGATCGCATGTATAAAAATAATGAAAGATTTGGGCATTATTTTGAGGAATTTTTAAGTGAGTATTAAGCTTTTCTAAGGATTGCAAGATATATTTCTTCTCCTTCATATCTACAAATTTCTTGCATGCTTCCACCCACAATTCGATTAAAATATTATCATAAGAAAGGTTAGTTTGATAAAGAAACAAATCTTCCAAGAAATCATATATCTCAAAAGCTATTTCAAACCGATTTCTCTTAATTGAGAAATCAATAAACTTGCGAATATAAGTAACTGCATCTCCGAATGATTGAAATTCCTGTATTTTTGAAAATATATTTCTAATAATTAAGATTATCCATGAATATTCTCCAATATCATTTAAATAATTAATAAGTTCCTCAAGATCAACAAGAATTGTTCCAAAACTCCTCTCATTGATAGAAATCCTACTAACTAGGCTAAATTCATTTCTTAGATATTGAGGAAGTCGATTAACTAATATTTTATTAATAAGGCCTACAAATTCAGAAGAATCCTTCATAAGTTGGTATTTAATACAGACATTTTCTAAAATCATATAAATAAATAATGACCTTTTACTTGGTTCTATTTTCATTACCGTTTTCCCTAATATCTCCATACTAAAATGAAAATATTCTGAAGGAACAACGGATTTCCTTAAAAAAATAAGTAAGATTTGTATTTCAATTAATTTCTGAAACTCTTTCTTTTCATATAATTTGGCTGAGAAAGAATTAACAAATAAAGATATCCCTTTCTGCGATAAATTATCGGTCTTTATAAATTTTTTAAGAAGGTCAAACGCAAAATTATTAAAAAGATAATAATCATCTAAATTTGATAAAAACGAGAAGAATCTTTTATACGCATCAATATATCTTATTAAATCAACAGAGGTTTTCCCTTCAACACTTGTTGTTAAAGAATTTAAATATAACCACCAAGAGTTTGATATTATCATTATAAGCTGGTGTTTTTTCTGAAGGTCTAACCATTCATTTTTCTCAATTTCCATAGTCAAATTATTAAGTAACTTCGAAGCCCATTTATGATTCGCCTTATGGAGAAGTTTACGAGCGGTAGTGACATCATTTTGAAATCTAGTAAGAAATTCTCTTCTTTGGTCTAAACTATATGTCATTTCCTCGCTCCTTTCTCATAATTAGGTATTGGCATGAACTTCTTTTTTAGGATGGGGTTCCTGAGAATATAACGGATTTTTTTCCCATCCCTTCGACAATTTTCCTTGCGCCCATAGTACACTTGCCCCAACCCAACTTATGTTATCCCTTCCGGAAGCGGCAAGAACCTTTATCTCATTTTTAAGTTTATCAGAAAAAAATCCAGAAATTTCTTGTGTTATTTTATTTTCCAGCCCAGGTATTAGGCTTCCACCTCCAGCTAGTATGATATTGGATAATAATTCCTCCCAATCTTCCCTCTCCCAAGTTCGAATTATTTTAGCTATAGCCTCTGGCAAACCAATATAATCTATATGCGTAATAGATGGATCAAACAGTGGCTCAACAATTTGAAACCTTTCTGAATTAATTTTTAGTTTAGATCCGTCTGGTAACTCTATAAGACTATCATATTTTGTAAACCCGTCTTTAATCCGCTTTATCTCACCTTCGGGATCTAAAATACACATTGATAGTTTATCTTTGAATTCTTTAACCATGAAGTGGTCTAAGTATTCTATTTTCCCAGAACCTCTCTGTAATAACAATATATTGAGAAAATAATTCGTTAAATCTTTTCCTGCTATTGGGAAAGTATCTCTAGCCATGATATTTGTAAAGCCATGTAAGAAAGATGTGATATAAGTATTTACTTCCCCCATATTCACAATTACGGCACTGGTTTTTTGTAACGCAGCCATAATCCCTTGACTATCAATTAAAAAGAGAATTGTTGGAAATTTAAAGATATTGAAAAAGACTTCTCTGAGTTTCGTCTTCTCTAATTCTGAAATGAAATAAGGTGTTATAATAATAATGGGTTGCTTGAATTGATTCTCTTCATTTATCCCTAACTGCTGATAATAATGGAAGAAAAATTTTACTAAAATATTATAATTATTCTCCTTTCGGAATTGATGAATCTTTAGGATATTTGAGTAAGATAAAGCATGCTCTCCAAAAATTAGATTATCAACATTAGTGTCCTCTATGAAAATCTCTTCAAGACCATCAATTATATCTGAAACAAATAAAAAATCAGTTTTATTTACATATACACTCGGGGAAATGATAGCGGGATAATCTTCTCCTGCCCAGCCGATTCGAAAGAAATTGTTCCCAATATCAAGAATAAGTGGACGCAATTGATTCTCATTATCAGATGACATATCTATCTGCTAAAAACTATGTAATTGGAACTTTCTTAATAATATACATTTGAAAGTTATGAAAGGGATTTCATTTCATGGATTAAATCATCAGTTTCTCTCTTCAACTGATATTCCTTTATTTGTAACTCTAACATACCTAAAACCCTTTTGAACTCCCCTGACATTGATTCTACATCAACCTCGGTTACTTTCTCAACCTCCCCTCGCTTAAGTTTAAATAGTTCTAGCCCTACTTGAATTTTATTGTATAAATTATTGATGGAGATAACAAGATCATCAGTATTTTTCTTAGTGATTTTACGCATTTTTCTTAATATTGATAAAATATTTGAGATTGAATTCTCCCATCTTTCATATCGAGCGTTATATCCTACTAACAATTCTTCAAAAAATTCAGCTAATTTTTGATAAATACCTCCCTTCTTAATTTTTGAAGGTTGTTTAGCAGGAGGTGTTGGGGGTAGATCCTCGTGTTTCACTTTTTTACTCTCTTCCTGGGGAGTAGGGACTGTTGATGCTTCTATCTGAATCTTAGGACGTGACTTGTCTGTAGTTGTAGGTGATTTCGCGGTTGCTTTTTTTTTTTTCTTTAGGTTTAACCTTTGATTTTTGACTTTTTTGATCTGATTTCCTTTGCGTTAACGGCACATCCTCCAAAGCATAAGCTTCTGCTATCTTACTCCTGCTTTCATGTGATAGGTGGGGTTGAACTTTTTCTTCTTCCTTTTTTGATTGGAGAAGTCCTTTTTCTTCAGTCACTTCTCTCATTAAACTTTGGAGTGTAGTTTCTGTTGATTTTGTTGAATGGAGTGCTGTATCCAATGAGTATTCTTGAAACTGTTCGAGTTCATCGGTGTTATCTTCTAATTTCTTTCTCTTTTCTTTCTTTTTTTTCTTTCCCATTTTCTCAACCCTCTTTCAATTATCCAATTTTTAGAGATGTATTATTCAATAGGTATAATTTCTACACTTACAGCCTTTCCATTCTTTTCTAAACTATCTTTTAATTCTTCTAGGGAAATATGGCCAGGAGTTGGTCCAATCACAGTCCAAATCGCAGTTTTCGATTTTTCAACAATTACACTTTCCCCATACATTAAAGAAATACCAAGATCTCCAAAAATTGTGGCAATTTTTGCCAAAGATCCGGGTTCATCGCTCATAGTTATTCTAAACTTAATAGGTTTATCTTCTTTTGAAATTCCTACGGGAGTAATCCTTATTTCCTTTGTTTCAGAGTCACTTACAAGCATCAGTTGAGAATTAGTAGTTATCCCTAAATTTTTTCGAGTTACTAACGGAAGGACGATTCTTCCCCGATTATCAATAGAAATAATTTTTACGTCTTTCATATTTCTTCATATACCACTATTTCTTATAATAATTTCAGTATTTCTTCGATCAAATTTTCTTATAAATATTATCAAAATTATTATTAATAATATTACTGGAATTATGTTTCTATAAAAACTAAAGATTGGGTAGGAATCACAAAAAAGAAAAAAAGTAATAAAAAATCAAAATATTCTTGGTAAAAATCTTACTCTTTATGAGCCTTTAATTTTACAGTGAGATCCCGAGCTCTCTTTGAGTACCAAACTAATAATTCTCCGGCATCTTCTGGTTTGAAGTATTCACCACCACACAAAGCAGCAGCACGAGCCATTAACTCATCATCAGGATTTCCTAAACCAACAATATACGTTACGACGTTGACATTCTCCGAAAGCTTCTTTACCTCATTTAAGAAATCTTGTCCGTCAGTCGGAATGCCGTCTGTTAACAATACTATCATCGTAGGCTGGTCTGGACTAATTCTTTGAAACTCATGTAACACATTATTCGCTTGAAGCATTGCAGCCCCCATATTAGTGGCTTGGCCATAACTATTTCCTATACGATCTACTATCATACGAGCAGCATCTTCAAGAACTCCTTTTTTACCACTTGCAGAATCCATATAATAACCATTACCAAATGGCATTATCTGAGCCTCGTCTGCGAAACGAATTACCGCAACCTTCTCTCCAAATCCTCTTCCCACTTTCTCACTTAAGAAAAGAACTGCTGCAAACGCTGCTGAGATTCTCCGTGGTATATTTACTCCATCTTTAAAATGTTTTAAAAACTCTTGAATCTCTCTTGATTCCATAGCGGCTTTGATCCCCTCTATGGCAGGTGCAATATTCACAACTAACACATCTCGAGCCATCATCGACCTACTTATGTCAATTATCAATATAGCATTAAATGGAATCAAACCCACGGGACTTAAAGATAAGGTGGTGTTTTCGGTAACTTTGGCGAAGATATCACCTGTAAGATCAGGGACAGTATCCAAAATTGAACAAGCAATATTTACAGCGTTCCATCTGAGTTTTATTCCCTTGAAGATAATATAGTTAGATATCCATCCTTTCATGGATTCTACATTTTCCCGTGCGGTACTTATGATCTCCCAGATACCTTCTCCTGAAATCGGTGAAATCCCGAGAGAAATACTCTGTAGGGGTATTATTGTTCTTTGGTTTTTTGAAACTTTAACTTCAAAACTTCCGATTCCTGAAGCTTCCAAAATCTCACTATCAATAACAATTACATTATCTGGTACAGATTCAAGAACATCAACCTTTCCTGCACCCATTGCTCCTGTAAGCTCATCTTCGAAAGCTAAGATATCCCCTTGTTGTAGGGAAAGTGAGTATTGGGTTCGAGGGCTAACCATGGCATATCCCATTAGATTAGGTTGAGATTCCACTTCAAGCATTAATTCATTAACCGCCTGGATTGGAGGTTCCGTAGAATAGACAACAATTAAGTCCGCTTGAACATTTGTTTCTTCATAGGTATCAAAACTCATCTTAATTTCATTTGGACCAATATTAGCACTATCAATTCGAGCTGAGCCCATGGACCTTGATAATGGATCTTCCCATCCGATTAACATTCCCTGTCCGAGACCTAACTGCTGAAGAATATTTGGATTTAGCTGGATTCTTCCTCCTTGAATTGTATTTTCTAACACTGGTTTAAGAATCAACCCACCTCTCTGACTTTGGAGCATATTAACATCAATCTTATTCGGATAAGGATCAGCTGGAGCCGCTGATTCAATAGAGGGCTGTCCAACAGCAGATGGTTGAACGCCAATAGTTGAAGGTTGAGGAGGGCGACCAGGTAAAGGTGATAATGAAGGTTGAGGAGGAGGTGTATATTGTGGTGTAGGAGATGGTTGTAGTTGGTGTTGAGGAATTGCTGTAGGTTGGGGGGCTGGAGTAGGTTGAGGTGCAGGACTTAAAGTTGGTTGAGGAGGTGGAGGACTCGGTGGGGGAGAAAAACTTGAAGGTTGTGCAGGAGCAGGCGATGGTGCTGGTGATGGAGTCATAGGGGTGCTGACAGCTGGAGTAGAAGGAGCTGTGTCAGCACTTACAGGACGAAGAGTTAATTCTACACCCGAAAATTGTAGGTCATTAAGAATGTTTCTAGCAAATTGCCCCGCAAAATCTAACATATCATCTGAAATTTCCAGTTTAACAATTTTCTTTAGATTATTATCTGTGTTTATAACTTCAACTGAGTTACCGCCTTTTAATCCTAATTTATCTGCATTTGATTTACAAACTACTACTTTATCACTGATATCATTATTTGCATCCACAAATAGCTTAATTTCGGACATGTTCACTCAAATTTTTTTCTAATTAATTTAATATAATAATAGGTGGTCGACTTTAAAATCTCTTTCAAAAATTGTTTTCTTTTGATATAACTAATATACAAATTCCAGTATAAGATATTTATCTAGATTTTATCAGATCATTTTTATAATGTGCAATAAAAATCAAAAATCATTTTATTAGCTCTCATTGAACAAGAAATATAAATTTTTAAGTTTGAATTATCTAAATATTTTATAATAATAATAATATTAAATGAATTTATCATGGCAGAATTGACACCAGAAGAAGCCCAATCCCTTAGCGCGTTCCTTGGGAGTATAACTGAATATAGTGAGCTCGAGTCACTAGCACTTATAACTAGGGAGGGTTTAAGGCTTGCCTTTAGTGCAGTCCCAGGGTATAACGTAGATCCCGATCTATTTGCGAGCCTAAGTGCTGTTGTTATGCAATCCGGCGGAGATGCAATAACCTCCCTCGGATATACAAACATGCTCGAGGTCATCTTACGTGGAGACAACGGATTCATTATTTTGAGTGCTGCTGGTAGATTTTTTTTAATGGGTGCTTCAAGACACATTGAAGATCTTGGAAAGGTCGTGAAGGTGTTTAGATATTATAGCTCAGAGATATCCAAGCGATATCCGACCTAATCCGAATAAATCCTTCATTCTCTCCGTTTATGAATAGAATTAATGAATTAATTCTTTAAAATAAGGGATGTGTTAGAAATTAGAATTTATATAAGGAAAATAAGTAGTAAAGGATTGAAATTTACGTATTTAACTTCCCCGTAATTGTTCTTTAATTTGTTCTTTTAGTAATTCTCGTTTAGTTTTACCCGCTACAGGCTCAGATTCTTGCCCGGTTCGTTTAAGAAACTCAATAGCTAGGATTTTTCCATTTTCACTTAAAATTCTTGGACTGTAATTTTCTGCGAAGAATATACCCTCTGGGATTGCTCCTACTTTTGAAATCTCTTTTGAAACTTGTTTATCTCCTAAAAACTGTTGGACTTTTTCAACTACGGAATACGCTTGATTACCAATAATTATCAATTCCCTTTCAAATCCCGCAGGCATCTCTATTTCTTCCAACCTTTTCATAATATCCTGAAAATCTACTTGAACTTCTTCTTGAATAAGTGCGGCTGTTGATCCATCTCCCCGATAAAGTGGCCCCGTATTTTGAGCTAGCCGAGATTTACTTCCTGCGATATTCATTCCCTCCGCAGGTTTTGGCGGGCCAAAGGTGTCCTTATCTCTTAAAGGATGTACTGAGGGGGCAGTCACTGGCTCGTCTTTAATTTCTCTAGCAATTCCCCCCTCTGTTTTTCCACCAATCAAGGTAAGGAATTCTGGATCTTCTTCACCTTCATCAAGGGGGATTACACTAAAATGCATTCCCACTTGACCTCGGATTTCTTGGGATCTTTTTGCTCCTATGAACTTAGAACGTACGCTGCTCTTAATACCTTTCCAAAGATAGACTTTTCTTTTATCATCTGCAACAAGAACATAACATTCATCAGTTTTTAATGAATCCTTGATTGGTCCCTCTGATGTAATTTCAGTAGTTGTTCCATCAGGATTAATTAAAAAAAGTTGTGGGCTCAAATTTTGTCAATCTCCAATCTATTTTTTTACAGATATGTTGAGTTTCACGTATTATATTAGTATGATCTTAGTGGTCAAATACTAAATAAAAACCTCAACTAAACTATCATAATTACTAGTTTAATATAATAATAAATTAGAAATTAATAAATTTATATCAAAAAGATAAAACACCTTCTGACAATCCTCATCTAAATATCAGTTTTTTGGATCGAGTAACCTTTACAGGTCGTTTAAGTTCGAAAGTGTAGAATTGATATTATTAAGCATGTCCATTGCGGTGAATCGCGTTCCTATTTGGTCTTTACAGTATTCCCCAATAACTCCATTTAAAAACGCAGCAGAACAAGCAGATTCGAATAGATCGTTTTCAGTGGCTAAAAAACTCGCACATAATCCAGCTAACACATCGCCTGTTCCTCCAATTGACATTTCCGGGCAACCAGTTCTATTTATCTTTAATCTTTTACCATCCGAAATATAATCATAAGGACCCTTTACTAGAAGTGTTACACCCAAGTTTTTAGCAAGTTTTAGCACTGCTTTGCCCCGTTCCTCAATAAGATCAAACCCCGGTAATTCCGAATTAACCATTACTTTTAATTCCCCTTCGTGAGGTGTTACTATCACATTCTTCCCTTTAATTAAATCGAGATGGTTTTTGATGAGCTTCAAAGCATCAGCATCAAGTACATAGGATTTATTGCCTTGATTCAACTCATGTAACAAATTAACTAAGAGTTCTTCTGTTTTTTTTTCTTGTCCCAAGCCTGGTCCTATTAAAACCACATTTGACCATTCAACTAACTCAGAGATTTCAGTAAAAGAGTTCATATCTAACCAATCACCAGGACTCGTTCTAACTATCATATTTGGTGAATAATTTCTTATAGCATCTCCTACTACTTCAGGAACATAGGTTATTACTAAATCTAATCCAAAATTAATCCCTGTTAAAGATGAATAAGCTGGTGCCCCAGAATAATTTTTAGACCCACCTATTACCAACATCCTTCCAAATTGGCCTTTATAGTTGTCGATCTTTCTAATTTTAAGCGTCGAAAGCAGATCCCCCAATCCTACAAAAAGATTAGCCTCATAAGGGATACCGATAGATCTGATTACGACTTCTTCGATAAAATCACTACTTATATCCAGTCCATTTTTAATACGGTGGAGTGCTATAACTAGATCAGCTTTGACGGCTTTGTGTGTTACTTCTCCTGAATTTGGGTTCATTCCTGATGGTAAGTCAATAGATATAACATTTACTCCTGTTTCTTCTCTTACCTCATTAATAAGATCAATTGTTGTAGATATTGGCTCTCGAAGGGTCCCACTAATTCCTGTTCCTAATAAGCCATCAATTATCAGTCCAATTCTTTTTTTGTTTTCATATAACAGCTTTATTTTTTTTAGATCTGTAGAATCACGAATAACGACTGTTTTTACCATGTAATTCACTTTGTCTCTTATAACCTTCCAGTTATACTTAGAAGCTGTAGTTCTGATATTTTCGGGGTGACCTAAAAGAACTACCAGTGATTTTATATTGAATGCTGCTAAATGTCGTGCCGCAACAAATCCATCACCGCCATTATTACCAGTACCACAAAATATAACAACGGTAGATTTTTCACTCAGTTTATATCGTTTTATTACCTCATCTGCAATACTATATCCAGCACACTCCATTAAATGAATTAAAGGGATCCCTAACCATTGGGCATTATTATCCGCAATTAAGACCTCTTCTGCTGATACTTTTTCAGAATTAAATCTTTCCATAACAATTAAACTTAGGT
>JAEOTL010000099.1 GCA_016839845.1 Promethearchaeota archaeon | reverse complement strand
TTGATTACAAAAAAGGATTTAGCACCAGAATTCCCTCTAGCATCTAAAGATGAAGAAGGGCATTTATTATGTGGGTTGGCATTGTCTCCTAGATTTCCTGAATCATCTCAATCTCAAAATCTGTTGAAAGAAATAGATAACTATGTCGACATTTTTTTTATTGACGTTGCTGATTTTTATAAAAAGGATGATATTGAGGGGACAGCAAAATTGATGAAATTTTTAGAATCTGATTTTGTATTAGGTAATATTGGTACTTATCAAGCAGCAGAATATTTAATAACGAAAAAGGAGTTCGACGATGAGAAATTTGTTGGGTTAAAAGTTGGAATGGGTTCGGGTTCAATATGCACAACTTCACTACAAACCGGTGTTGGAGCCCCTACTTTATTTGCAACAGCTCAGGTTGCTGACGCTATGGAAGAATATAAATCCAATATAAACTTAATTGCAGATGGAGGATTTAAAAATCCTGGAGATCTGCCAAAAGCATTTGCTGCCGGAGCTGATTTGATGATGTCTGGGCATTTATTCGCAGGAACAGAAGAATCTCCCGGATTCATAGACACTATCGCAGGTAGAAAAGTAAAAGTTTATAGGGGAATGGGTTCAAAAGAAGCGAGAACATCGGGATATATATCTGATAGGTATACTGAAGGTTCGAAAATGCTAACCGAAGGAGTGTCTAATTATGTCCCTTATGTTGGGGATGTGTTAGGCGTTCTTGAAACTTTAAAGGAAGGTTTAGCAAATGGGATGATTTACGCGGGTGCAAAATCCATTACTGAAATGAAAAAAGTACCACTAGGCATAGTTTCTGTTGTTGGTCAACGTGAGACTGCTCCTCATGATTTGATCGGAAAATTTTAGATTTATTTCACTTACAATTCTCTTTATTAAAGATCTATTAGTTAATATTTTACTAAATGAAACTTTAGGTTACTCAAGAATAAAGAAAATTGTGTATTATGAAGAAAATTGAAAGAGTATTGGTAAGTGTTTTTGATAAAACAGGTGTGTTAGATTTTATTAAAAAGTTGGTAAAAGAATTTGATATTGAAATTCTCTCGACTGGAGGGACAGGAGAATTATTAGAGAAAAATGGATTTAATATTACCAAAATTTCTGATTATACTAATTCTCCTGAAATGTTTAACGGAAGAGTTAAAACCCTGCATCCCAAGATTGAAGGGGGAATTCTTTATCGGAGAGGTGTGAAAGCTGATATTGAAGATGCTAAACAATACAATATTCCCCCGATTGATATGGTAATATGTAATTTGTATCAATTTAAAGAAGCAATATCAAAAGCAGGTACTACCTTAGAGCAAGCATTAGAAATGATAGATATTGGGGGTCCCACGATGATTAGAGCTGCTGCAAAAAACTTTCCAGATGTAATTGTTGTTCCTAATCCAAAATACTATGAACAAATCATTGAGGAATTGAGAGAAAATAAGGGGCAAATCAGTGATAAAACAAGAGCAGAATTAGCCCAAGATGTATTTGTGATAATGGCAGATTATAATGCCGCAATTGCTAAATATTTACAAAACTATTATAGTCCGGATATCATTTTTAGGAAACATATAGTTAAATTCTACGAAAAGGTTCAAGATTGCCGATATGGTGAGAATTGGGATCAATCAGCCGCGTATTACAAAGATATTTCCTCTAAATTTGGGCTTCATAATTTTAAACAGTTAGGAGGAAAACAAATATCTTTTAACAATTTTCTTGATATTGACTCTTGCATGCAAATGTTGTTAGATTTTGGTAATGAGCATTATGTTACTGCTATTTTAAAACATACATCACCTAATGGTTTGGCACTTAATAAGAAAAAGCTAATTACTTCAGTTGAAATGGCATTTAAGTGTGATCCCATGTCTGCTTTTGGTGGAATTTGGGGTGTAAACAAAAGATTAACTAGGGATGTTGCCGATTTCATCATAAACAAGGAAAAGATCTTTGTTGATGTGTTGTTGGCCCCTTCATTCGAACCTGAAGCTCTGGAAATTTTGAAACAGAAAGAAAACATGAGGATATTAGAATTTGGCGATTTCCTTGAGCATAGAAATGAAATCTACAAAAACTTAGAAATAAGATCAACATTGGGAGGAATTTTAACTCAAGAATATGATAGCAAGCCTGTTATTAAAGAATGGAACGTTGTGAGTAAAAGGAAAGTAAATGAATCCGAGAAGGAGGTATTAATTTTTGCCTACAAAGTTTCGAAATGGGCCAAATCAAATTCAGCTTGTTTTGCTCAAATTCACGAAAATGGGATCCATTCCATCGGGATCGGTGCGGGACAACAAAGCAGAGTGCATGTAGTTAAATTAGCAGCCCAAAAGGCAATCGAATTTGGACATACAGAAGAATTAAAGAATTCTGTTATGGGAACAGATTCCTTCTTTCCCTTTCCTGATGGTTTAGAGGCAGCAGTTGAGGTAGGTGCAAAAGCTGTTATAACCCCAGGGGGAAGTATTAGGGATGAATTAATTACCAAACGTGCTGATGAGTTGGGTTGTTCATTCGTATTTTGTGGTAAAAGAGTGTTTCGACATTAAAAATCTTTTAATATAATTACTAATAACTTCCACATTTTTAACAGAATTACTCTTTTGGCTTTATTTTTTTGAATAAAAAAACTTATATAGATATGAGCATAATTTTATTATACTTAAAAAATCAATTATACTTTTTAAATTAATAATTTAATTAAGGAGAGAAACTCTAACAACTTGTTTTACGAGGGTACTTTTTAACAATGGACTTTTTCATGATTAACTTGAAAGAAACACTTGAAGCAATAAACAAATTAATAGAGAATAATATAAACATTGTAAATACAAAAAGAATTAGAAGATGTTTTAATATAAAATCGTCTAATCGTTCTAAAATTAATTTCATTTGGAGAACACTAAAATTTCTCGAAGAGGAGGGAGTTTTAACATTAAATGGGATTACTAATCCTAAAACATATAAAATTTTGACCGATCAAAAGATAAATGTAACAGATTTTCTCAACCAAATTAAGAAAACAAAACGCTAAGTAGTAATTAGAGAGAGTTCTTCTAATAAGTCATTAAGTTTCTTCTCTGATTCCTTATCATCTGGGTTATTTATTAATCTTTTTTGATAGAATAATACATTTGGATATTTTACCTCAAGTTTGTTAAACAGTTTTACCCACGATTTAAAAATATTCATAAGCTCAAAAACTTCGGGATCATCTTCAAAAGACATTATCTCGTCTTTCTCTTTTACAGTAAATATGTTCTTATACTGCTTAACACTTACTCCTTGATCGCTGAGTAACTTTTTATTTGTCCTTTTTATGAATGCCTCTAACCCCCTAAACCACTGCACATATTTACTGTTAATTTTATCAATAATCTCTTGTATATTTTTTATTTCCTGAGGGAAGATCGTTTCTCCTCTTTTAATTAATGTTTTTCTGATTTTTTGGAACCCAGATTCAAATATCTGAGTATAATTTTTAATCGTTTTTTCAAATTCTGATAAGACTGTATTATAGTCTTTCGCAAATAATACATCATCACTAGAGAACGTTAAAGAATCAGCATCAAATGTACCTTTGAGTCGCTTAGTTTTTACAAGGTCATCAAAAATTTCTTTCATCAGAGAGATTTCATTCTCATCTAATTCTTTACCATAAAATAAATCTCTAAAAGAAAACATGAAACTATCTTCTAACATTAAACTTCGGATACCTCTCTCAGTATAGAAAAGGATTTTTCCTTCAAATTCATAGAAGATTCCTCGTAATTTTCCATCACTTAGTAGGTTCTTAATTAAATCTTCAATCAGAGTAGAAGTAATATCAAAAGTTCCTAAATTAATATAGTCCAATGATTTAGATTTGTCTAGCAAAGAATATTTAATATTATTCATTGCTTCTTCAATTTTTTGAGAGTTAAAAATAAGGACATCTGCTTTTTTGAAATATTGGATCCCTAGATCGGCAATAAACTTTAGGAAAGCTTCTGAGTTCATCCCTGTTTTTTCAATATACTCACTAATAATTATTTGATCCTTCTGTTTAATCTCTGTTGCTATAGATTGTAGGTTCTCATCAATCTTGGCAATTATGTGGGTTTTATCTATATCAAGTTGGTTTGCTAAAAGATCAATTAGATTTAATTTATCAGCTTGATTCGTGGCGGAATTTATATCCTCTATTTTTTCATTAACGTATTTGGAATAATAAAATATTACATTGTTTTTATCCCAAATTCCACTCCTATTATCAACAGTATAATCGAAAACATCAAATAAAAGTATTTCTTGTATCTTAAGTTTCTTAGATATTTTTGCTAGATTGAAATATCCAATTACTTTCGATTTTTGAATTTCACTTGAGATTCTTAGAGTACCAAGATTGGTTAACCACTGAGTTCCTTTATGATAATTTGATAAATATTCATTCGGTAAATTTTTAATCAATAATATAAAATATTCTTCATTTAATCTATCTCGGTATGATTTCAGGTCTATTACACTAGTCTTTGCTGCTTCTATATTTATTTGACCTTGTATTCTTTTTAATGAGTAGTAAATATTCTTATTTTTTCCTAAGAGTAGAATATCTCTTAGAGAAGACTTAATATCTTTTATGATTTCTTCAATTAAATCTGGGGGGAGATGGTTATATCTCTTTAAATTCATGAGTCCGTTTTGGGTTAAATCATCCATCAAATTTCTCTTAACATGATGGGTAGAGTAGAAAAATCCAAGGTCAGAATAATACCCGTTTAATTTATCTAATTGCACTAAAGTTTGAATGAAAATTCGTAATTCCTTATCATCTTCAATTATTGGGGAAAACTTCTGTTTAATTCTTTCATGACTTATCTTTAGTTCTTCGTTGAAGAAGCTAATAAGATTACTTCTTTCAAGTTCATATACCCATGTTGGATTACCTTTAGATTTTGTATAAAAGAATATTTTCTTCTCTTTCAACTCAGATTTTTTTAATTTCTTTAGATAGTTGTTAATAGGTTTATCTGTGCTTTCAGAGGATTTTATAAATTCACTTTTTTTCATTATAAATTGTGCTTCTAATAAAGCTAACAAATCCTTAGACTTTAATGATGTTAAATTACTCTCTTTTAACTCAAGAAAAAATCTTGAAATGAGTGATAGTAAGATACTCGAAATTTTTGATTTTTTGTCTGAAAAATATAACGAAATTAAGGTCATTGAAATCTCTCTGAGACGGTATAATTGATCAAAGTTTAGTTCATCACAATACTCAAGAAAAGTTAGTAGAGATATAATATTATCTAGATTTCGTTCCATAGAGAGACTATCTAATATAATATCTTTAATTTGATTTATAAGTTCAAGATTTTTTTTGAGTTTTTCCCCGAGAAAATAGTGAGTATTACTTCTTATATCCTCGGAACTATCATTTAGGAATGTTGACAAGGTATGAAAATGCGTGTTACCAAAATTTTTCCCTTCAAGCATAACAAATCCGAGAATTAGCACTGAATTCAATCTCAATTTTTCTTCATCGGAATCGAGAAAAGACTCAACTGCTTCTAAAGTTCGTTCAGAGATTAGATTAATATTGTTTTCTGCTAAAATGCTTAAAATATAAGTTATTGGAACCCTCTGTTCAGGTTGATCCAATAGAAATATTAGCTCTTCAATAATTTTTGCTATCTTTTGTTCTTTATTTTTTGATAAAAGTTTATTTAGTTTATCGACAATTGGCTTAAGTTCCAAATTATCCTCGAATTCTCTTAGATCAAACATAATTCTTAAAATAAACCAGATATAGTACTCAGTAGTTCTTAATCCAATAAGAATTTTTTGATAGGTTCGATTTCTAAAATATTCTTGATATCTTTAATTATAAAAGATGGATTTGAATTCTCTAAACTTTCCTGAGTGCCATGACCAGAAAGTAAAGCGATACTATTAACCTCTGCGTTCTTGGCACACTGAATATCTGGAGGAAGATCCCCAATATAATAAACAAGTTCTTTATTTATAGAAATATTTAAGCTATTTTCTATTTCTTTTAGAGCTACATATATTGGAAAAGGATTAGGTTTTCTATAAGGGCTGTCATCTCTCGAAATGTAAATGGAAAAATATTTATCTAATTCCAATTTTTTTCTAAAGCGGTCTAATCGACTCCCACTTGTATTAGAAACAATACCCAGCATAAATCCTTTTTTTTTTAGTTTAGTTAGAACACTCTCTAAGTTTGGTGTTAATGTCTCATAAATCTCATATTTCGGATAAGTTCGCCTAAATTTAAGAAAAAACATAATCCTTTTCCAAAGGCTTGGAATATAAAGTTTGTATACATTTATTATGCGTAATAGCGCTTTAATTTTATTCTTTGAATCTGCTTCTTCAAACATGCGAGCCAAATCGATTAACCGTAGATTATCTGTATTTCGCCACTCATAAAAACTCTTTTTTAGGAATATAGAAGCAGTATACTCAAGAGATTTTTGAGTAATAATAACACCATCAAAATCAAATAATACTACGGGTTGATGAGACATGAGTGAGATTAAAAGTAAGTTTTAACACTTAAATTTATTTATATCTGTTTACGGCTCGAAAATAAAAAAAAATTAAAAAGAAAGAAAATTAAAATTATAACGATTTACGCATCTATTTCATCTGGTTCGACCGACATGTGAGAGAGTAACCAATCGAGATCTTTCTCTTTTTTATTGACATTTAGAACTGTGGGCAAGATCATGACCTCATCTGCATGTCCTGGCATGATTGTAAATTTCCCCGCTCGGAGCATAAAGAACTCAAAAACATCCGGGATTTCTTTTTTGAAACGCATGCTCTTAACTGGGAATCTCTCGGCAGAACTGAAAACCCCGGCTTTATGAATAATTTCGTTCCTCTCAATTTTGTAATACTCAAATCTCGTACTGATAAGAACGATCCCAAGTATAAATGCAAAGATGAGTGACATTATCATATAAAACTGGTAGGGTAATCCTAAAGAGATTTCAATTTGGCTAGCTGATACGGTAAAATTTGGCAATACTAGGAATACTAAGAGTAAGATAACAACGACAATCGCTAATACTAACACAAAAAATTTCGTAGATGAGAAATCAAATGCAGTGACAAAAATATTAATAAAGAATACGATAAACCAGATATAGCCCAAAACTGTATTAGGATTCTCTGGTCCGATTAACGATTGAATACCCCATAATATCACACTCACTACTAACAACGGCCAGAAGAAAATTACCTTTGGGTAGGAACGAAGATAAACTACGCTTGGATGTTTAACTTCCTTTTTTTGTTCAGACATGATTATTTTTCACTAAACTTTATTTTTTAAAAAATTAAACAAGATATTTATAAAAATAATAGAGAGATGTGTTATATAAATATTAGTATCGTTTAGACACACCCTATTAACAGAAAGTTAGTATTAAAGACCTAAAAAATTAAACGATTTAAACCTACCCATTTAGGAAAATACTAGAATAATAATTTGCTCCTTTTGAGTAGAAATATCCTATAAATTTTCTGTATGTATAAAAAGTTTAATAATAATTACCCATTGATTCTGCCATTCTATACGAGAGTTCTATTGAGGCATTACCATTTTCACTTATTCTCATATGACCTGGTAGGACATATTTAACGTCTAAATCTTTTACTAATTTAATTGATTTTATTAAAGTCTGCAAAGATCCTCCTGGAAAGTCAAATCTGCCGATATTACCCCCTATAAAAACAATATCTCCGGAAATTAGGACTTTTTTTTGAGTTTCATAATAGGATACCGAGCCTGGAGAATGACCAGGAGTGGAATGAATTTGAAATTTAAAATCTGGAGAGATTTCAATCTCTTTAAAATCACTCAAATCAGTAACTTGAAGAGGAGTGATATTTATCCCAAATCTTCTCTCAGTTAAACCAAGAGCTATAGGAAGTATCTTAGATCGATCCCCCTTTTCTAATACCTTGGCAGCTTTTCCATAAGCATAAATCTCAGGAGGATGATCTTTTAAGATATTCATTAATTTATAGATTCCTAAGACATGATCGACATGTTCATGAGTAACAAAAATTTTTGAGATGTTTTTATAATTTAATTTCAAATTTTCCATGCCCTTTAATAAACTTTCAAGTGAAAGAGCATTACCAGCATCAAACACGCTAATTTCATTTGTCTCATCGTTATTTACGATATACTGATTACAATCAAGCATTGGTTTTTCTTGGAAATAATATAAATTATGGATTATTTCCTTACCGGGTTTTTCTGAATCGTCCTTATCTAAAAACATCAAAATTAATCCCAAAAATTACTTTAAGCAATAAAAGAATGTCTTAATTTTATGTTTTACCTTTAAAGAATATAATTATTTAATATAAAAAATAAATAATAATTATGGCTAAAGAACCCAAAATTGAGGATTTAAAATCTAAAATCAGTTTTGGAATTAAATTCTGGTTACAGTTTGACAATAAAAGTATCCTAGGTGCAGGATGGGCAAAGTTGCTTGAGAACATTGAAAAAAATAAAGAGGGGTCCCTAACTCAAGCAGCTAAGGAGTGTAATTATTCTTATAAATATGCTTGGAATATTCTGAAAAGAATTGAGAAAAGAACAGGGATGCCAGTTGTAATAACTGGAAAGGGAGGTTCTGGAGGAGGAGGGTGGGTTAAATTAAATGAGTGGGGGAGGTTTCTTTTACGAAAGTTTAATGATTACTCAATTGAATTGATGAAAATCGAAAAAAAACTTGAGAAAACAGTGAAAACAGACTAATAAATAAATTTTAATTCAAACAATGATTGCTTTCAATAAAATAAGTAAACTGTAATAGATAATGTTTAGCTGATTATCTTACTAAGTTTTCTATCTTGGGGAATCAAAATGGGGGAAGATCGCTTACGTCAATTCGGTGAAATTAGTATTTCTCATATAATGATCCAAGATCCTCTTTTTGTTACTCCAGATGAAAAAATTAGTGCAACTGAGCTTCTTATGTTAAGAAAAAAGGTTGGAGGGCTTCCTGTTGTTAAGAATAAAAAGATTTTACAAGTTGTTGGTATCATAACTCAAAGAGATATTCGATTAGCACGATTAGCATTGAATTTAGATTCACCAAATACAACCGTAAAAGATCTAATGACACCTGAGCCTTATACTGTAAAAAAAGAAGAAATATTGTTAAACATATTAAAATTAATGTTTAAAAAGGATATAGAACGAATACCCGTAGTCGATGAAAATAACCAATTAATTGGCTTAGTTGTTCAAAGTCAAATTCTAAAAAAATTATTTGATTTTATGCAAAACAATTAATTTATAATTTTTAGAAATTTTATAATAAAACTATAATAACTTTAAAAATCATAAATTTTGTTAATAAATTGATTTAATAAAATAAAAATATTAACCTTGATTTAAAATGGCATTACCTTTACCTGGTACCCCGATTATAATTGATATAGGTTCTGCATATGTGAAAGTCGGCTTTGCAGGAGAACCAGGACCTAGATTTGTCTTTCCATGTATCACAGGGACTGAAAAATATAAATCTGTTATGGTTGACGTTAATGCTAGAAGTATCTATGTAGGACATGATGTATCTCGGATGAGGGGGGTTTTGAAGATAAAACATCCCGTTGAACGGGGGGCAATTATGGATTGGGATAGCTTCTATGAAATTTTAAACTATATTTTCTACAGTTTACTTCGAATTGATAATTTATCAGAATATCCTGTATTTTATTGCGAGTTGCCATTTACAAATCGAGAAACTAAGGAGTACATTGCAAGGCTTTTATTTGAGACACATAGAGTAAGGAGTTTAGTAATGATGCCAACCCCCTTACTCTCATTATTCAGTGTAGGTCTAACAACAGGATTAGTTATTGAATCTGGGGATGGACTTACCTGGGTATGCCCGATTATCAACGGGAAAATGGTGGAACATGCTGTTCAGAAGCTTCCTCTTGCGGGTATTGATGTAAATCATAACCTCAAAAACTTGATGATGCGAGAAGGTGTAAATATCGCTTCCAGTGCAGCAGATGAGATTATTCAAGAAATCAAGGAAAAAAATTGTTATTTTATAATAGATCCAAACAATCCGCCAAGTACCGATGAGAAATTTAGTGTATCTATGCCAGATGGATCTACAATTACAGTTGCACATTATGTTTTGCATCAAGCACCTGAAGTATTATTTAATCCAGGCATGTTGGGGTATAGTAATATTAATAATCTCCCAGATGCTGTAATATCTAGCTTAAAAGTATTAGATAATCAATATTGGCATGAATTATTGTCCCATATTGTACTATCTGGAGGTAATCTTTCTTATAGCGGTTTCGAGCAAAGGTTTGAATCAGAGTTAACTGCTGTTCTACCTCAACTAGGCACAATTCCTCGACCAAAACCACTCCTATCTACTGTGAAGAACGAATTAATTAAGCTCCAATCAGTCGAAATAGCTAAGAAAAAACAAGACACTTGCAGGCACTGTGGGGCAATTGTTGATTTAACTTCTGGTAGCGAATTTTGTCCTACTTGTGGGGGACGATTAGCATTGCCAGAAATTAAATTAGATTTATCTCCCAACGGCGATAATGTATCTCCTACGTCTGGAATATGTCCCTACTGTAATAAAACTATAGCGGACATATCTTCACTTTTTTGCCCCTATTGTGGTAGATCAATTGATTCTATTCAGAAAACTGAAAATCCAGAAAAAGAAATAAAGAAAACTCCAGCAGAAGAATTTTCAGAATATATGGAAGCATCGAATAAGATTATTAAATTCTTCACCCCCGAAAATCTTCAGTTTACAATTTATAATGGAGCAGCCATTCTCGGAAGCCTACCTTCATTTCAACAACTTTTTATTACTTATGAACAGTTTCAGGCAAATAAAGAATTATTATATCGAGATATCAGTGAAATTCTTTAGTTTTAGTAAAAATATTCCAATACTTATATCACTAATTCTTTTAGTTCATATATTAAAATGAAATATCACTCAAAATCCGTCACAAGATAGTTAATTTTTAATTTCAAGATAGATTTAAACAATTAAATTTTATATAGACTGCCCTAGGTTTTTTTGTTGAAAAATAAGCGTAACATTACCATTACAATCTTTATCTTCATTATTGCATTGAATTTCATACCTTACGCATTAGGGAAACCTCGGCAAGTTTATCTAACAGATTTTATTTATGAAACTGAGGTTAGTGGTAAAGGTTTCAAAAATGGAATCATGGCAAATGGAATGCATCCTGAAGCTACAACCTATGCTATAGAGATTTTGAAAACCTTTGGAAAAGGCATTCCCGATGAGGCTGAAATGGAGGAATTCATTGAAGATAGAATTAGAAAAATGTTAAACGATGACACGGTTATGCTGTATGATTTATTCTTTTTAATAAAATCTCTTGATTTGTTAAATAATCCAATTGATGGTAGTTTAAGAAGTAGAGTATATGGGTATCTTAATGATACAGAACTGATTGATGGAGGATTCTCAATTTCAAATACCACCTCCTCACCTAGCATGAGTTCAACGTATTTCGTGTATAAGACATATATCCTCATTGGAGGAACTTTCCCAAATATTTCAGTTCATAAAAATTGGATACTACAGTGCAACAATAGTGATGGTGGATATGGCGGTAATAAAAGCTTATCCTCAACCATTCTAAACACATATTATGCGACCTTCCTCTTAAGTGAATTTGACACCATTGACGATCTAGTAGATAAAAATCAGACTGTAGTATATTTAAACTCTCATTACGTAAGTAATCCTTCTGATGTAACTAACTTTGGCGGTTATATGCCAGATCCTTTATCGAAAAATACTCTTCTAAGTAGTACATTTTATTGTGTAGCGGCTATTTCATTAATCGATGATATAATACTAAATGATGCTCAGACTTCACAATGGGTATTATCTCGTCAAAACTTTCAAGACGGAGGCTTTGGGGATAAGACCGAGGGAACTACTCAGTTATTATCATCTGTATTAACAACCTACTCTGCATTTAGGATATTATCAACACTTACAGCGCTAAATAGATTATCTGCAGAAGTTTGGATGGTTGAATTCGATTATGTTATATTGATAATTATTATGGTGTTAATCGGGATCGCTGTGGGTATAGGGGGATTCATTTGGAGAAGAAGAAGGATCTAAAAAAGTCTGAATAAGTAAAAAAATTCAAATTCATTCACATTTTATTTGTCTTATTCTTAATTCTATAATTATTAAATAACAATGAGAGAAAAATTATTAGATGGGAAAGCACTCGCGGGACAATTAAATCTGAAATTAAAAGCGGAAGTCTCCAAAATGGTTGAAAAAACGAATTTCCAACCCAAACTGATTACCATCTTAGTTGGGATGGACCCTGCCTCAAAAGTTTACGTGAATATGAAGAAAAAAACCGCTGCCGAGGTAGGGATTGATTCTGATATCATCATTTTAGAGGAAAATTCTTCAAAAGACACAATAATTCAGGAAATTAAGAAACTTAATGAAGATAACAACATTCATGGTATTTTATTACAATTACCGCTTCCAAATTCGCTGAGAGCTTTCACTTCAGAGATAATAGATCACATATCGCCGAAAAAGGATGTAGATGGATTGAATTCCCTCAATAAGGGAAAGCTTTTTGACTATAATGAGGAATTAGCTCCTTGCACACCAAAAGGAATCATTGCCCTTTTAGAACATTACAATATTGAAATCAAGGGAAAGAATGTTACTATAATTAATCGTTCTAATCTTGTGGGTAAACCGTTAATATTCATGATGCTTAAAAGAAATGCAACTGTAACCGTTTGTCATACTTCTACAATCGATATTGAAAAATTTATGAAAGCTGCTGATATATTAGTCGTAGCTGTACGACAACCTAATTTTGTCACACAAGATAAGATTAAAGAAGGAGCAGTGCTTATCGATGTAGGTATCAATAGAGTTGATGGTAAATTGTGTGGGGATGTGAATTTTGAAGATGTTTATGAGAAGTGTGGGGCAATAACGCCTTCCCCAGGGGGTATAGGCCCGCTCACAGTGCATTTCTTGCTCCGAAATACTTTCATTGCATACAACAAACTTATGATCTGAATCGTATTAATTTAAAGTCTTCAAAATATCCTCTTAATATCTAATACAGATCGAGTCACTGAATAGTTAAAATTATATTGAATTAATTTTTTAAAAAAAGATAGGTAGTAAAATTATGTTTTTTTACTATTAACTAAAATATGAAACTAAAACAACTTCTAAGAGTTATTCTTTAGGATCTTATAAATAATGGCAATTCTCGAATGTGGAATTAACATTGGAATAAAAAACTTGATTGAAGTCAAGTACTATTTGTCTTCTGATAACATCTTAGATCCTAATTTGCGTGCTGGTTTCCTAACGGCTCTTGAGAGTTTCACCAGTGAAGTTTTTGGAGATGATATTAATGTAATCTCTTTGGCCAGATTTAAACTAGTGTGCTATTGTGAGTTAGTAAAGATGCCAGGAAAAGAAGAGGAAAACACTCAACCATTATTATCCTTTGCGATAATAGAAAAGGGAACAGATGTTCAAGTAGTAAAAGAACAACTGAATGAAATTATCT
>JAEOTL010000246.1 GCA_016839845.1 Promethearchaeota archaeon | reverse complement strand
TTAATGGATATAAACAACCGAAATACTGGGTAAGTATAGATGGTACCAAAGAAACTCATGATAAGATAAGAGGTGCGAGGGTTTTTGATAAAGTCATACAAAATATTCGGGAGAACAACCCGGTCGTTACATCAACCATCATGACATTAAATTATAAGGAAATTGAAGATATTGTTAAGATTGCTCATGATAATGGTGCTTCTGGACTTGTCTTACAATTTTATACCGACTATCCTGACAGTCCACTTTTATTAAAAGATAATATATTAAAAAAGACAATAAGAGACATTTCAAAAGTAATACGTGAATACGGAAATTTTATTTTTTATTCCAAAAAAATGTTAGAAGTATACCTTTCAAAAGAATTTGTTCCACATTGCATATTTAAGACTGGTCAAATAAAAAGCTTCTATCCTGATGGAAAACAGAAGTTTTGTGTCATGGGAAATTCACCACTTTTATGTGAAAATTGTGGATGTGTTGTACCAATAGCGGCATACGCCTTATTTAGAAAATTTGATTCAGGTACAGTTGATAAAGCGAGAAAATTGTTTAATTTCAATTAATTTTTGCTATTTTGCAAAATCATTTTTTATTTATGAGAATTAAACTTCAAACCTAAATAACATAGAACATGTCAGATATTATAGAAAGTAATCCGGAAATTCTAGGAGGAAAACCGATTATAGAAAGTACTAGAATTCCAGTTGCTTTAATTTATGGTCTTAAATTAAAAGTAAATTTACATTTAGGGAAACCTGTGCATCCTAAAAATTTTCCATCTTTTCCCGTATTTATTATTAATAATTTTCCACATTCAGGGCAAAAAATTTGCTCTTGACCTCTAAATTCTGGATTAAAAGTAAATTTACATTCAGGGTAACTAGAACAACTTAAAAATCTTCCGTATCTTCCTCTACGAATTTTTAATTTTTTTCCACATTTTGGACATAAAACTTTAATTTTTTCACTTAGGTCATAAGTATATCGACAATCTGGAAATTTAGTACAACCTAAAAATTTACCATACTTTCCGGTACGTTCTTTTAATTCACTGCCACATTTAGGGCATTTTTTAGGTATATCTGATTCAATTTCATTAGAATTCATAAATAGTTCAAATTAACCACAATTAAAAAATATGAATAATTTTTCTGAAATGTTATAAAAAGGATATTTCTCTATTTGACCGTCTTTCACATAGGTTACATTTATTATTCACCGTATTCACGTTCAAGCATTTTTACGTGAGTAATTCGAAAGCGTTAACAATTAAATAATAAAAGCCCTAAATTTAGATTAAACAACGTCATAATTGAAAGGTGATAATAAA
This sequence comes from Promethearchaeota archaeon, assembly GCA_016839845.1. Next base: position 14,060 of record JAEOTL010000246.1, on the reverse strand, counting down.
CTTGAGAGAATATAAGGTGGATGCACTAAGAGCAGGTTATAAAGTTATTAATTCACAGCTTATTATCTCTGGAGTATCTCGATCTTTCATTGCTTACTTAGTTCGAGAGTGATAATTAACATGTTAAAAAATTAGAATAATTTAAAATCTTCTTTTTTATGCTCTAATTGTGAGATTTCTGACTTTAAAAGTTTAATTTCCTCGTCTTTATCTCTTAAATTTTGAAGAATATCTTCCTTTTCAACTTTTTTAGTTTTTAATTTACTAATTATTAATCTCTGGTTATTCACGATATATTGTAATTCTTTTACCAAGTCATTTAGAAGTGGTTCAGGTCTTAAATCCTCAATTTTAATCCTAGATGTGCTACTATTAGCATACTTTATTTTTTCTAGTTCTTGTTTGAGATGCGAATTTTCTTTTCTTAAGAAACCCATTCTATCCTTTAATTCTCTAAATTCTTTATTTTTTCCATCAAGTTCAATAGCGAGTTTTGAATCCATCTTTTTCCTTTTTCTACTTTTCTTTTTATCATCTTCCTCTGGGATAAGAGCTTCTAATCTCATGATAATGTCTTCAAGTTCTTCAATTTTATCAAGATAAATATTGATTTCTTCATCTTTTATCATAATGGAAAATCATCTTTTTATTCGAAATTAATTTATTAATACAATTTACGAATTCTTATTTGATTCTTGGATAAATCTCTTGTTATAGGGTTATACAACTATGTATAAAACATATAACTATTTATAAAACATTTTTCTTTAATGACGGTTAAATAATAAATTTATTCGTAATTAAATTTATATCGCATTGAATCGTTTTTTCTTCAATTTATTATCAGAATGACTAAAGAAATTAAAAAATTAGAGATTTTAATCATTTTTGGTTTCAAAGGTTGACAGCTAATATGATTTCGAAATAAAAAAAGCATTATTCTCTCATCAGTGGGTTTAATAGAGGTTATGTTTCTTGTTTTTTAGTTTTATAATCTTTTTTTCCTATTTCATGTCTTCTGCAATATGTTCACGTTCAATCATTTTTTTCGTGAGTAATTCGAAAGTGTGTTCCCCTGTTGGTCCTACTTCAGAGGTTATTTCTGTAAATGTATACTTTTTTGTGAGATCCACAAGTTCTTCGGCTTTAGAGGGTAGTTCGGGAATTGCTAAAAAAATTGGAATTTCTTCAACATTCTTTTTAACTATCTCAAGAACTTCAGATATATTTTTTAAGCTTTTTGCGTCAATTGCATCATAGATTAGTATAGCACCATTAGCATCTCTAATATATTGTGGAAGTAAAAATCGAAAACGTTCTTCATCAGCAAAATCCCAAATTCGAAGTGTTACATTAATACCTTCAATTTCTACATTTTTAATGTAAATATCAGCCCCAATTGTATTCCTGACGTCTTCCATGAATATTCCTGTTACAAACTTTAGAATAAAAGCAATTTTTTCAGGTTTTCCAAGTACGATAATTTTAAATGCATAATCATATTTTTTTTTCTCTTCTTTTTCTACTATGTTATTACTAACTTGATGTTGGCTAGCTTTTCTACTACATATTTCATACCATTTTAACAGTTTTTTGCGTGGTTCGTGAATCATTTTCCTCAATGCTTCAATTTCTTTAAGTAAAGTAGAAAAGCTTGATTTTACATCTCGTAGATTTTGTTCTCCTAAATCTCGGGTGTTAAGCATAATTAGCATAAACTTCTCAAGGATTTCACCGAAAAGGTTTCTAATATTAACAGGGACTAACTGCAACAAACGCGAGATAGGAGATTTTCTTCCCTTCGTATCTCTTAACCCATCAATTTCGTTTCTTAAACTATCTAATTCTTGTTCTAAACTTAATCTTTCAGCATCTATTAATGCTTTATTTTTACTTATCTTCTTTTGTTTTTTCTTACTCAATTCCGAGACACCCTTGAAAATAGTTAGTTAAGACAGATATTTAACTTTAATGTCAACTCTTTTAGAAATTTAGAAATACGTTGTTTACCCTTTTTCTATCAGCTTTTCAATAATAGATTTAAAGCCGGATAGCCTTTGATGGATTGTTGGTCAAACTAATTTTTGATCAACTGCAGAATAGGTATGAATCAACTTATCTGGCATTCCTGCGATATCCTCCCATGGAATTTGAGGACATTGCTCTCTGATAACTTCAGGAATATTTTTAGTTGCCTCTCCGATAATTTCAAATTTATGAATAACATGGCTCGAAGTTATAACGATCATTATCTCCTGAGTTCTTATAGTCATGAAAACAATTAATGAAAAAATCGGCTTTCTTTCTAAGTAAAACGATTCATTTAAGTTAGTTTTCTGTTCCTTAACCGTTTCACGAATTGGAGAAACTATAAAATCTATTGTATGATTCATTTTCTTAAATAAATTTATTGTATTTATCAATTAATATGATTGAATGATTAAAAATGAATCAAAATTCAGAAAAGAAAGAAAAATCAAGACTACCACCTGGTCAACATTTAACAGATCGATTTCCGGTACTTCAAAAAGGCAGAATCCCCAATATTGATAGAGAGAATTATATTTTGGAACTTGAGGGGGAATTAGAAAACCCTATGAAATTTAGATTAGAAGATTTGAATAAAATTCAAGATAAAGAGATTATTGCAGATATTCATTGTGTTACTTCTTGGAGTAAATTTGATACAAGGTGGGGGGGTATTTCTTTCAATAAATTATTTAACCTCGTTAAACCAAAACCTACTGCTAAATATGTGGAATTTTTATGTGCTGATAAGGGTTTTACTACAACGGTTCCGATAGAGAAATTGCATGCAAAAAATACTATTTTAGCACTAATTTACGAAGGGGAGCCGATATCTGAAAAACATGGGGGTCCAGTTAGACCAATTATCCCTAATTTGTATTTTTACAAATCAGCAAAATGGGTATTACGGATTAATTTTCTTAATGAAGATCGTATAGGCTATTGGGAAAGAGGAGGTTATTCTAATAAAGCGGATCCTTGGAAAGAACAACGATATTCATCACAGGATTAAAATAAATATTGATTAAACTAGCAAGTGCTTTCGATACCACCTTTCTTTTTATATAATTTTGGTAAAAAATTTGTAAACTCACAACCACAATACAAGAATCATTTTAAATTTGAAATATTAATAATTTTAAAATCACATAACTGCCATAAAATGCGATTAATAGCCCTCCTTCCCATCTTTTAAGTGTTTTCTCACTCCATAAGAAATAGAGAGTAAGTCCTAATGCTAAGAATAGAACAGGGATATCAAAAACCAAAATTATCATGGGAACCTTAAAATTAATTAGTATAACTCCTGATCCCGTGGCTAATAAAATATCGCAAATATTAGACCCTAAAATATCCCCTACAGCAATTCCAAAAGATCCTCTCCTGATAGCGGTTAAATCGGCAACAAGTTCCGGTAAACTTGTGCCTAATCCAACAATTAATATACCAATTACATTTTCAGGGATATGAAATTCTCTTGATAAATCATGTGCTGAAATTAAGGTCAACTCTGCTGCGATCAGTAATATAATAAGTCCAAGAACAAAGATAGCTATATCTCTGGGCGTTGATGATTTTTTACGAGGACTTTGGACAGGTTCAAAACTTACGACATCTAAACGTTCTTTTTCGATGTAATTTGATTCTATTTTAATTTTTTGTAGACGTCTCTCACTCCAAATGACAAATGAAAGATAAATAATATATATTATTATCATTAAGAGTGCTTCCAATTGAGAAAGAATTCCATCCAAGGAGAAAAAAAGAAAAATTAGTATAGAGATAAAGAGCATAGGTCCTTCTCTCCTCAATTCCCATTTACTAACGAAAATCGGTTGGCTTACTGCTAAAATTCCAATAATTAAAGTGATTTGTGTCAAAAAAGAACCAATTTTGTTACCAATAACAATTCCATCAATGTTAGTGTCGATACCCAAAATTTTATCAATACCCCCCATTACACTTACAGCAATTTCGGGTAAACTAGTCCCAATCGATAAAATTGTTAACCCAACCATTATATGACTAATATTTAAGCGATCCGCTATATTTTCAAGGCTAATAACTACAAATTTTGCACCAAAATACAGCCCAAGAAATCCCAATATTAGAAAAAGAATTGAAAAAAAAATCATGCCTTGTTATTTAAAAAAATATTGTATTTAAACTTTAATTCGTATTGAAAGGGAATTTCCATAAAAAAATTACAAAAATGTAAGAATTTAAGATAGGATCTCTGAAATCTAAGTAAATAGACTCATTTAAGTTAGTTTTGTGTTCCTTAAACGCTTCAAGATAAAAAATATTCTTTAAATTTTAAAAAAAACATAAGCTATATACAGTATCGTTCATTATCTCAAATAGTTCAATGTGAACTAGGAAAAAAATTTAATTTATGTGAAAGTTGATTTTAAAATTGACCGAAGGTACAGTTAAATGGTTTAATAACCGTAAAGGTTATGGATTTATAGCAACTGAAGAAGAAGGAGATATATTCGTTCATCACAGTGACATTGTTAAGAAGGGTGACGAATATGCTACACTAAATGAAAGCGATAAAGTAGAATTTGAGATCACTCAAGGTGAAAAAGGCCCTGCTGCGAGTAAAGTAGTAGTAACTCAAGCCGCTCCCGCGGACTTTCGAGATTATAGGTATTAAGCTTCTTTTTGTTACAAATCAATAAAAAAAATAATATTTAATAAGTAGTAGGTAGTAATTAGTAAAACTTTGTTCTGCGATTGTTATCGAATCTTATCTTTTTTTTGGTTCTTGAAGAAATAAAATTTTTAGAAGAGAGGAATGTTATCAATATCTAAAACTTTAGGAATTCTTCTATTAAGTTTTAAATAGGAGACTTCGTGTCGTAAATATCTCCAAAAAATTTCACGTTTCTCTTCCAGCTCGAAGTTTTTTCTTAAGTTCTCTTTCTTTTCTTTTAGTTCTTACCTCTAAATTATTCTTGTAATATTCAGCCATCTTATTAACTGGTATTACTTCTTGCTTTTTCTTTCTCAAGCTTAAAGCGTTTGATGGGCATACCATAACACAATTTCCGCAACCGATACATTTCTTAAGATTGATTGAAGAAATTTCATCATCCGGATATATCGCTTCCAATTGACACCTATCAATACAAGTACTACAACCAGAACATAAAGTAGGATCGATTTCAGCATAGTGATTTGTTGAGACAATATCCGCTGGATTAGGGAATGTTTTTATACCCAACAATTCCTCACAACAGCAGCCACAACAACCACATATGAAATCAGGCTTCCTAGCGTTTCCAGGTTGAATTATTAATCCATCATCTTCATTTTGTTTGAAGATCTCAATGGCTTGTTCTTTAGTTATTTCACGAGCCCAACCCATCTCTATATACATTTTTGCGACTATTCCAAGTCCAATACACGTTTCCAATCTATTTGTTACTGTGCAGTTTTTGTCTAAAGTATGCATTGATTGACGACAGATACAATTTTGCACGGCAAATGGTCCATCTGCTTCCTCGATAATCTTCTCTATATCATCAAAATTCGCAATATTAATTTCCCGGTCAAATCCAATACCCACTGGAATTGTACGTAATTGGAGCGGAAGATTTTTAGCCATTTCCATTATTAGAGCTTCATGTAAATACTGCTTAGTTTCCTCAGCAAACTCTTTAGTTATTTTATTAACCTGATATTCAAACATTCCAAGTATGAAAATAGCAGCACTATAAAACTTCTCATTATCACTTTTTAAGCATTTGATTGCCCCTTTTCTTGCCATACTATCTAAATCTATCTCTAATTCATCAACAGTGAGTTCAAATCCTAATGAATTTAACCGCTCATAGATATCTTTCAAGGATTCAAAATTTTCATATGCAAAATTCAAATGACGCGCAATTTTTGCTTCCTCAGGAGTAAAAAGTCTCTTCAATAAACGAATTTCTACACCAGATTTAGTTGTAGGAAATCCAACTGGAAACGTATCTATATGTTGCTGTAAATCTCTATATATATCCCCACTAGAATTCTTTTTCAATTTGGTCTACCTAAATCAATATTTACTATAAAAATAAGAGTGTATGTTATTAAATTATTTTAATAAAATCTCAAAGTATTCATTGAGGAGGAGATAAAATCGTTTTAATACTTCTTCCCCTCGGACTGTAGTGTGGTATTTTGTCTTAAATTAATATAACCGTTTCACGAAAGATTATTTATTCTATTGCCAGCATTTCAAGGAGTCATAAGTACAATAGGCACTTTAGAAGTAATTAAAAAAAGGGAATAAATTTACTCCATTAATTTTTTCATTTTTTTTAAATCTTATTTAACTTTTCAGATTCAAATAGTAGAATTAAGCCCTAAAATGATAACATTATAATACAAAAATGTAAAAAATACAAAAATGTTAAATATCAATTAAAAATAAATATAGTTTGATCGTTTTTGGTCTGTAATCCAATGATTTTTATAAAAAACTTACAAATTTTAGGTCAATTTTTCCCTACTGGATCATAGTCAAGACGATTTTTTATCAAAAAAACAAGGTGTAAAAAAATGTGGATTAACACAGTTATTCAAAAAAAAATTAAAAATTTAAACTCAAGAACAGGTAAAACGTTATTAGTCTCCTTTACTTTCTTTTCAATATTACTCTTGCTGGTCTTCTTTACAATTTCCGGTGAAAATGTGAGTATCTTTAATGATATTGAGGATCAAAGGGACGAAGGGAAAGATATTAGTATAGTAAAGCCTTTAATGAGTTACACACCGCATGTTCCTATTCATATTAATGAAAATTCGGATTTTATAACACAAGGTTGGCCGGGTGATGGTTCCTTAGGAAATCCTTATCTTATTTCTGGGTATAGCTTTTTCGATCACGATCGCAATGAAAATCTAATTGACATTCGTAATACAGATGTATATTTCGAAATCACTAATTGTGTTTTCAATGGTGGGGTTTATGGGATCTATTTTTATAATGTTTCAAATGGTAAGATCAAATTAAACATAATAAGTAATAACACACACAATATCTATTTTTCAAACTCCAACAATAACTCAATTCATGGAAATTATATAAATAACAGTCTTTATCATGGTTTAAATTTGGATGGAAGCTCTGAGAATCATATTCGCAATAATTCCTTATTCTACAATGGAGATTCCGGAGTATATATTTATTACGGTCAATCGAATAGAGTTGATAATAACACAATTTATGAAAATGGTGAATATGGCATCCATATGTATGCTACAAGTTTTAACTGGATATATAACAATACCATTCAAGATAACGTGAACGAGGGGATTGCAGTATGGAGTACTTCTTCCAGTACAATTATTTATAACGACTTTTTGGGCAATAATGGTGGTGGCGTTCAAGCTTATGATAGCGATTGGAGAAATAGCTATTTATTCAATTTTTGGGATGACTATACCGGAGTTGATTCTGATGGCGATGGTATTGGCGATAGTGCTTATGATATTTCAGGAGTTGTACATGCAAAAGACTACTGGCCTCTCATATCAAGTCGAACTACACAACCCCTGCCTTACCAACTCCATTCTGCAATAAGTATTGATGGAAATGCCGACTTTTTATCTCAAGCTATCACAGAAGGATGGCCGGGTGCCGGAACTGAAAATGATCCTATCATCCTAAGCAACCTTCTTATTTATACATTGACTTCTGGAAGCAGTCTTAAGATAATAAATACAGATTTATATTTCAATGTGGAAGGATGCCTCATTGCTGGAGGAGGACTCTCTTTAGAGTATCTCCAACATGGAAACATTTCATCAAGTTTCATTTATAATGGTGGACCGAACCTTAAACTTGACCATGCTGCTAATTGTACAATTATGAATAATACTATCTTTCTCTGTTCTGGAAGTGGTATTCATTTACGCTATAGTGATGATAATACTCTCTTAAATAATGATGTCTCTCTGTCGCTGTATGAAGATGGTTTGTTATTATCCTATAGCAATAATGCCACGATTTATGAGAATAAAGTATATAATAATGGTCGTTATGGACTTCAATTATTCTATAGCTCTAAAAATCGTATTACCAATAATTCATTATCTTATAACGTAAAATCTGGAGTATACATCTATTACGGCCAATCGAATAGATTTGTTAATAACACAATTTATGAAAATGTTGAATATGGCATCCATATGTATCTTACAAGTTTTAACTGGATATATAACAATACTATTCGAGATAATGTGTACGAGGGGATTGCAGTATGGAGTACTTCTTCAAGTATAATTATTTATAACGACTTTTTGGGCAATAATGCTGGTGGTGTTCAAGCTTATGATACCGATTGGAGAAATAACTATTTATTCAACTATTGGGATGACTATTTAGGAATCGATTCTGATGGCGATGGTATTGGTGATAGTGCTTATGATATTTCAGGAGCGGCACATGCAAAAGACTACTGGCCTCTCATATCAAGTCGAACAACACAACCCCTGCCCTATCAACTTCATTCTGCAATAAGTATTGATGGAAATCCCGACTTTTCAGCTCAAGCTATCACAGAAGGGTGGTCGGGTGCTGGAACTGAAAATGATCCTATCATCCTTAGCAACCTTCTTATTTATACATTGACTCCTAGTAGCAGTCTTAAGATAATAAATACGGATTTATATTTCAACGTGGAACGATGCCTTATTGCTGGAGGAGGACTCTCTTTAGAGTCTCTCCAACACGGAAATATATCATCAACTATCATCTATAATGGTGGACCGAACCTTAAACTTGACCATGCTGCTAATTGTACTATTATGGACAATACCATCTTTCTCTGTTCTGGAAGTGGTATTCATTTAAGTTATAGTGATGATAATACTCTCTTAAACAATGATGTCTCTCTGTCGCTGTATGAAGATGGTATTTTATTATCCTATAGCAGTAATGCCACGATTTATGGGAATAAAGTATATAATAATGGTCGTTATGGACTTCAATTATTCTATAGCTCTGAAAATCGTATTACCAATAATTCATTATATTATAACGTAAAATCTGGAGTATACATCTATTACGGTCAATCGAGTAGAATTGTTAATAACACAATTTACGAAAATGTTGAATATGGCATCCATATGTATCTTACAAGTTTTAACTGGATATATAACAATACCATTCAAGATAACGTGTACGAGGGGATTGCAGTATGGAGTACCTATTCCAGTATAATTATTTATAACGACTTTTTGGGCAATAATGGCGGTGGTGTTCAAGCTTATGATACCGGTTGGACAAACAACTATTTATTCAACTATTGGGATGACTATTCAGGAATTGATTCTGATGGCGATGGTATTGGTGATAGTGCTTATGATATTTCAGGAGCGTTACATGCAAAAGACTACTGGCCTCTTATATCAAGTCGGACTACACAACCCCTACCTTATCAACTCCATTCTGCAATAAGTATTGATGGGAATGCCGACTTTTTAGCTCAAGCTATCACAGAAGGGTGGTCAGGTGCCGGAACTGAAAATGATCCTATCATCCTAAGCAACCTTCTTATTTATACATTGACTTCTGGAAGCAGTCTTAAGATAAGAAACACAGATTTATATTTCAACGTGGATGGATGTCTTATTGCTGGAGGAGGCCTCTCTTTAGAGTATCTCCAACATGGAAATATTTCATCAAGTTTTATTTATAATGGTGGACCGAATATTAAACTTGACCATGCTGCTAATTGTACTATTATGAATAATACTATCTTTCTATGCGGTGGAAGTGGTATTTATTTAAGTTATAGTGATAATAATGCGCTCTTAAACAATGATGTCTCTCTGGCGGTAGCTGAAGATGGTATTTCTTTATCCTATAGTAGTAATGTCACGATTTATGGGAATAAAGTATATAATAATGGTCGTCATGGACTTCAATTATACTATAGCTCTGAAAATCGTATTACCAATAATTCTTTATCTGATAACACAAAATCTGGAGTATACATCTTTTACGGTCAATCAAATAGAATTATTAATAACACAATTTATGAAAATGTTGAATATGGCATCCATATGTATCTTACAAGTTTTAATTTGATATATAACAATACCATTCGAGATAACGTGAACGAGGGGATCGAACTATGGAGTGTTTCTTCTAGTATAATTATTTATAACGACTTTTTGGGCAATAATGGCGGTGCTGTTCAGGCTTATGACACTGCTTGGAGTAATAATTACTTATTCAACTATTGGGATGACTATTTAGGAATTGATTCTGATGGTGATGGTATTGGCGATAGTGCTTATGATATTTCAGGAGTTGTACATGCAAAAGACTACTGGCCTCTCGTATCAAGTCGAATTACACAACCCTTACCTTATCAACTCCATTCTGCAATAAGTATTGATGGAAATGCCGACTTTTTAGCTCAAGCTATCACAGAAGGATGGTCGGGTGCCGGAACTGAAAATGATCCTATTATCCTTAGCAACCTTCTTATTTATACACTGACTTCTGGAAGCAGTCTTAAGATAAGAAACACAAACTTATATTTCAACGTGGAAGGATGCCTTATTGCTGGAGGAGGCCTCTCTTTAGAGTATCTCCAACATGGAAATATTTCATCAACTATCATCTATAATGGTGGACCGAACCTTAATCTTGACCATGCTGCGAATTGTACTATTATGGACAATACTATCTTTCTCTGTTCTGGAAGTAATATATATTTAAGTTACAGTGATGATAACGCTCTCAAAAACAACGACGTCTCTTTTTCAGTGTGGGCTGATGGTATTCATTTATACTATAGCAGCAATATCACGATTTATGGGAATAAAGTGTATAATAATTCTCAATATGGAATACAAATAACTTATGGCTCCAAAAATCGTATTATTAACAATTCATTATCTTATAATGTAAAATCTGGAGTATACATCTATTACGGTCAATCAAATAGATTTATTAATAATATTATTTATGACAATGGTGAATTTGGTATCTATCTATCTCTTACAAGTTTTAACTTGATATATAACAATACTATTCAAGATAACGTGAACGAGGGGATTTTAGTATGGAGTACTTCTTCCAGTACCATTATTTATAACGACTTTTTGGGCAATAATGGCGGTGGTGTTCAAGCTTATGATACTGATTGGAGTAATAATTATTTATTCAACTATTGGGATGACTATTCAGGAATTGATTCTGATGGTGATGGTATTGGCGATAGTGCTTATGATATTTCAGGAGCGGTGCATGCAAAAGACTATTGGCCTCTCATATCAAGTCGAAACACACAACCCCTACCTTATCAACACCATTCTGCAATAAGTATTGATGGAAATGCCGACTTTTTAGCTCAAGCTATCACAGAAGGGTGGTCGGGTGCCGGAACTGAAAATGATCCTATCATCCTTAGCAACCTTCTTATTTATACATTAACTTCTGGAAGCAGTCTTAAGATAAGAAACACAGACTTATATTTCAACGTGGAAGGATGCCTTATTGCTGGAGGAGGAATCTCTTTAGAGTATCTCCAACATGGAAACATTTCATCAACTATCATCTATAATGGTGGACCGAACCTTAATCTTGATAATGCTGCTAATTGTACTATTATGGACAATACCATCTTTCTCTGTGGTGGAAGTAATATATATTTAAGTTACAGTGATGATAACGCTCTCAAAAACAACGACGTCTCTTTTTCTGTGTGGGCTGATGGTATTCATTTATACTATAGCAGTAATGCCATGATTTATGGGAATAAAGTATATAATAATTCTCGATATGGAATACAAATAACTTATGGCTCCAAAAATCGTATTATTAACAATTCACTTTTCTACAATATGGATTATGGTTGTTATATTTCATATTCTGCCGAAAATTTAATTTTCTGGAATATCTTTGTTGAAAATAAAGTAGGTAGTTCATTTCAGGCATATTCCAATTGGGATAATTTTTGGACTAATCGTACTCATGGAAATTATTGGTCTGATTACGGAGGAGTAGATGCTGATGCTAATGGTATTGGCGATACTCCTTATGATATCTTTGGTACTCTACAAGATGATGATAAACCTTTAATGACAATTCCGACGGAGCCTTTAATTCATCGTGTATCCAAACCAACAATTTCATATCCTAATGGTGATGAAACCATTACTGGTATGATAATGATTCAATGGGCTACTTCTTATGACTCATTTCGCTATGATGTTAGTTATGAAGTATATTATTCTTCTGACAATGGGTTAAATTGGATTCAAATAATTACTGGATTAACTGAAACATCTTATGATTGGGACACAACAACATTATCGGATGGTGAAAACTATTTGATTAAGATTATTGCCAACAGTTCTAAGGGACCTAGTGCAGAAGATATTTCTGATGGTGTTTTTACTATTTGGAATGAAATGGATCCCCCAGGACCATTTGATTTATCTACTAATGCAGATTCCCCAGATACTGATGGTAACTTCGATTTAATTTGGACTATTTCTGAAGGTGCTGACAATTATTCTGTATATGTCTATGAAAGTTATATAACACAAATTAATGATAGTCTTACTCTACTTGAATATCAAACAGCAGTATCTCCTTATACTATTACAGGATTACCAGATGATGTCTATTATTATATTGTTCTTGCATATAATGGAACTGGCTATACACTATCTAATTGTATCGCTATTACTGTAGAGCTTCCACCTGAAGAACCACCTGGAGAATTTACATTATCTACTAATGCGGGTTCCCCAGATACAGATGGTAGTTTTAACTTGTTTTGGACTATTTCTGAGGGTGCAGACAATTATTCGATATACAATTATGATGGTTATATAATAGAAATCAATGGTAGTCTCACTTTACTTGAGTACCAAACAGCTAATTCTCCCTTTTCCATTAATGGGTTATCAGATGGGACTCATTATTATATCGCTGTTGCTTATAATGCGAATGGCTATACACTATCTAATTGTATCGCTATTACTGTAGAGCTTCCACCTGAAGAACCACCTGGAGAATTTGCATTATCTACTAATGCGGGTTCCCCAGATACAGATGGTAGCTTTAACTTGTTTTGGACTATTTCTGAGGGTGCAGACAATTATTCGATATACAATTATGATGGTTATATAATAGAAATCAATGGTAGCCTCACTTTAATAGAGTATCAAACAGCTAATTCTCCCTCTTCCATTAATGGATTATCAGATGGGACTTATTATTATATCGCTGTTGCTTATAATGCGAATGGCTATACACTATCTAATTGTATCGCTATTACGGTAGAAATTCCACCTGAAGAACCAATAACGCCACCCAACATAGTTCCAGGTTATGATATATCTCTAATCATTGCGATTTTTGGAATATGTTCTATATTAGTATATTATTATAAACGGAGAAATATGAATAAATAATTAAATAAGCTAATTTTTTTTTTTTTTTCTATTTTAATTGATATAAACGTTAAATATTTCAAATTTTAATCAACTATTCTGTTATCTCAGGTACTTTATTGAATGATAGATTTATTAATTAATAGATATTTTCTGCTTTTCTAAATCAATTATATCTTCTTTATCTTGAATAGCAAGTTTTAAATTTTTCTCTAATTTATTGAATATTTGTAATAGAATTCCAAGATCGATGATAAAATGAACGATGATAGAAAAAAGCTAAGCGTAGGTATAAATCTGGTTTGTGGGTTGATTGGGATAGGTATTGGGTTCGGGTTAGCGCCACTCTATTATTTTTGGGGAAACCATAACTTGAACGGTTATTACATCGCCGGAATTAGCCTGGTTCCTGTAGTTGGCTCGATCTTTGAATGGAAGTATGTGAGAGCAGGGAGTATTATCTGTTTAATTTCGGGAATTATTCTTATGGCTATGTCGATATTCCCTATTTTTTTAGCGAGTATCCCATTTTTTGTAATGATAGCCGGCAGCGTTTTAGGTCTTACAATAAAAGAAAGAGACGAAGAAACTGGAGAAGTTATTAAGAGAAGAGAAGA
>JAEOTL010000245.1 GCA_016839845.1 Promethearchaeota archaeon | reverse complement strand
TTTTTTATTAAATTTGTTCATAATCTCTATAATTAAACAAAATCTTACACAATATCAAGCTATGTCTGATAAAGGATTTGATAAAGAAAAGGTTGAAGAAAAGGTAGAAAAGATATTATATAGTACAAGTAAAATCCTCTGCTTTGCGTGTGGAGCGCAGATTAAAAAGGAAACAAAAATCTGTCCTTACTGCAAAACTGCTATAACATAATAACTCCAAACAAATATCTTAAACTTAAAGAAATATTATAATTTATACAGATCAAATTATACATAAAATACAATTGATTGAATGAGTTTTAGTAGTCGAAACACTCAAAAAAAAGGAACATTACAAGTATGGGTTTTCTTCTTTATATTAATTACAGCCTTAGCTGTTATCTTATCTCTTTTAGTTAGCCCATTCTGGTGGATCTTACTTCCATTGTCATTTTCCTTATTAATTATGCTCCAACTTATGTCTCGGTATTTTTGGCTAGAGAAAAAAGTTTGTCCTCGTTGTAATACGCCTACTGGAAAATATACTGAATTTTGCAGGAATTGTGGGCTCAAGCTTTTTTTCAAATGTATTTCATGTGGAAAATATATGCGAGCTGGGGCTCAATTTTGCGAAAATTGCAACGTTGAGCTTGAACACACTGAAGAAGAGAAAGAAATTTTTGAATATCCCATAGTAGAGAAAGGTTCTCCTCCACCTGAAATGCCTAACTTTTGTGAAACTTGCGGTGCTGAAGTAAAGCACACAGGAGTCATTAGATTTTGCGAGGAATGTGGGGCAAAATTAAGATAACATTTTGGGTTTTATACCAGTTTCTTTTTGTTTTTTTCAATAAAACCTTAAACAATTGTATTTTTTTCTTCTTATACATCAAAAATGGTGAAAAAACAATTTCAGAAAAGAAAAAAGAAATATTTAACAAAGGTAAAGGTCAGCGAAAATCTATTTACCTTCCTAAACCAAGAGTTTCCCCCTTAGAGGAATCAAAGTGGGATGATGATGCCCGAAGTTTGATAGAAGGGTGGCGAAAAATGAATAATAGAAAAGAAGTAATAAATATATTGGCCACAATGGCAAATTATTCGAAATTATACAATCGATGGCGTGTTTTCGGTAATCACGTGTTATATAAATCTTCACTTCCTATTAGAGAAAAAGAGATCCTTATCTTACGCACAGGTTGGCTCTGTAATTCTAAGTATGAATGGGCTCAACATAGTCTTATTGGAAAACGAGCCGGATTAAACGAGGAAGAAATATTACGGATTAAGGAAGGACCAGATGCTAAAGGTTGGAGTTCTTTCGACTCCACTTTACTCCGTGCTGCCGATGAATTATATGTTGATTCCTTCGTAAGTGATTCAACATGGGAAGAACTTGGCAAAAAGTATAATACGCAACAACTTATGGATGTGGTTTTTACGGTCGGGCAATACAGTTTAACCGCTATGGCACTCAACTCTCTCGGTATTCAACTTGAAAAAGGTATGGAAGATTTTCCAGAATTTTAAATATAGACAATACATTCTAGAAGTCTTGAAGTCAAATCTTAATATGAGGATAGTATGCTTGAATCAATATCAGAGGATTTGAAAAGAGTACGAAAACTCATTGATGATGCTCAGTATAAGGAAGCTAGGGCACTCTTAAGCCAATTTGAAAAAGAAAATAACTTAATTCCTGAGGAACGGATAACATGCCTTATCCTTAAGGGAGATTTATATAGAATATTAGGAAGATATGAAGATGCCCTTAACCTCTCCGAAACTGCTTATGATTTGAGTACAAATTTTGGAAATAATCTCCTGAGATTTGATTCACTCTTTATCAAGATGAAAATCTTAATTAATACTTTTATGACTGATGAAGCTTTCCAATTAATCAATCAATTAAATAAAATTATTGAGTCATTTAAAAATGTATCCTCTGACCTAATCTTAGATAAAGAAGCAGATTTAACATCCATTAAGGCAAGCATTTATAGTGATTTAAGTAAGTTTGAAGAAGCTGAAGAATACTATATTAAACACCTTGTGATAAGAGAAAAAATTGGTAATAGAGCAAAAATTGCTTACGCTTTACGGATTTTGTCGTATCACTTTCTTGTTAAAGAAGATTTTACCCAATCTTTAAAATTCGGTGAAAAATGTTTAGCAATTAATGAAATTCATAGAATTGACAAATGGAACATTTTAGCAGTATTGACAGGAATATTTTTTAGAAAAGGGGAATTAGATCTCGCTTTAAAATAAAATAAGGAAAATATTAGAATTGCTGAAGAAGTTAATCTCAAGGGATGGATAGCCAACGGTTTAAGGCAAAGAGGGACAATTTATGGATTAAAAGGAGATTTAAATAAAACTATTGAATACTTAGAACGCGGATTAATGCTTGTTGAAAAAACAGGGGTGCTTATCAATAATTTTGGAATTTATATGTTGTTAATTGATTATAATATAGAAAGGGGAAATCCAAAAGAAGCAAAAAGATATTTAGATAAGTTTAAGCAACTTGTTGATAAAGAAAAGAATTTATTTTTTAATCAATTACTAAACCTTTCAACAGCAGTTTTCCTAAAAAAAAGTACAAACATACGTGATCGTATTAAAGCCGAAATGTTATTTAAACAGTTTGTTGAAGATGAATCCATACACGTACACGTTTCAGTTTGGAAAATTGAAGCAATCGCACATTTATGCGACCTCCTATTAACAGAATTTCGTATATCCGCCGATCTAGAGATATTAGACGAGATCAAAAAACTTATTCCTCCGTTCAAAACCATTGCTGAAAGACAAAATTCATTTTGGCGATTAGCTGAAGTTAATCTTTTAGAGGGAAAACTTGCCTTGCTACAGATGAATATAGGAGAAGCTCGACGATTATTGACTGAGGCTCAGAAAATTGCAGACGAACATGGTCTTGGTTTACTAGCACAAAAAATTTCGAGTGAACATGATACCTTACTGGAACAATTAGAAGTATTAGAAGAACTTAAAGAAAAAAAGGCTTCAATATCAGAACGTCTAAACTTGGTATCAATCGAAGATGTAGTGGAGCGTATACTTAATAAAAAAGCCGTTGAGCCTTCAAAAATTGGGGATGAGGAACCTATTCTTCTTATGCTTATCGCAGAGGGAGGAGTTCTCCTCTTTTCTTATCCTTTTAGTGAGGAATGGAAACGCAACAATGAACTACTTGGAAGTTTTATGTCTGCTTTTACATCTTTTAGCGATGAATTTTTCTCTGAAGAACTTGACCGAGTTAAATTTGGGCAATATACAGTACTAATGAAAGCTATTCTGAATTTTTCGATCTGCTACGTTTTCAAAGGACAATCGTATTTGGCTAAGAAAAAGTTAACGCATTTTACAAACCGTATCCAGAATAACCGCTCCATCGCACAGACTTTAAATGACTTCTATAATAAAAGT
Organism: Promethearchaeota archaeon; assembly: GCA_016839845.1. Next base: position 3,298 of record JAEOTL010000245.1, on the reverse strand, counting down.
CAGGTTATAGAAATAAAAAACTTCCCGTTCTTAGAAATTTTTATTACCGAGATTTTTACTCCTACTAATCAATTAACCTCAAATAGCATCATTCATTAAAAAAGATATAAATTCCATAGAATTTTTTATAAAGTAACTTTTCTATGGGGACTTGGTGTAGCCCGGTGGCACAGCAGGCTCCAGATCCTACAAGCAAAAGCTGTTCCGTGGACACCTGTCGGTCGGGGGTTCAAATCCCTCAGTCCCCATCTATTTAAACTTTAATTCTGCTCTAAATTCTCTTCTTTGAGAAATAATTATGCACTTTTTTCCTTCAGGGTTTATTATAAGCATTATTTTATTAATCACATCTAAAGTGATACCTTCTCTTGGTAGAACATCATGAAACCATTCATAAATTTGTTATTTTAAATATTCTGGCTGCATTTGGTTATTTCGTTAGTGTTAAGAAATCATTTATCGTATAATTCTTCATGGAAACCGTTTTTATTTTTGCCTTCTTCCTCATCTTCATCGTCTTTTTCATTCCAATCATTGTCCTCTTCTTTTGTTTTCTTTTCTTCACGATCCCTATTGGTCTCATTCCATTCGTCCGTTTTCATTTTTTTTCTAAATTTATTTTTTTTCATAATTTTCATCTCCTAAACATTTTTTTTAAAGCACAATTCTTAAACATAATTAACTCATAAAATTTCTTAATAGTAATTCTGTTAATCGAGGAAATCTATAATTTTTTAGTGGTATTTGAGTTTCAAATCCTTACAGATTCTTTTTTTTTAGTTTGGGATTTTTCTAATTATATGAATTAGAGGTTTTCTAATCTTTCTTGTTCCTTTTGTTTCTTTTTTTCTAATTTTTTCTTCTGCTTTTCTAGCTTTTTTCGTTTTTTTGCTTCTTGTTTTGCTTCTTTTTCTTTTAACTTCCTTTCTTGTTTTAACCTTTCAAGATCCAATTTTTCTTTTTCAATGGCTTCTATTTCTGCTCTCTCTTTCTCTATTCTTTCTCTTTCTAGCCTAATCTCTTCCTGTTTCGCTCTTTCAATATTTTCTAACCGCTCTCTCTCTGCCTTTTCTTGTGCTAACCTTTCTCTTTCCTTTCTTTCTCTTTCCTGACGTTCTTTTTCTTGTCTTAACCTTTCTCTTCTTTCCCTTTCCTGTCTCTCCTTTTCTTCCCTTTCTCTTCTTTCTTTTTCCAAGCGAATTTTCTCTATTCTCTCTCTTTCTTTTCGTTCTTCTTCTTCAATTTCAAAAAGCCATGAGCCTACTTTTTGGACTAATTCCTGTTTATCTTTTAATGGTAATCCAAAACCAGATTCTTTTTTAATATAGATATTAGCATATTTGCTCATTTCCCATATCTTTGTCTGATGAGTTGTTGTTGCGCTAACTCCTAACTGTCTCATACTCTCTCTAGCAATTTCAAAAGCCTTTCCAGTCGATTGCATCTCAAAATCTCCATCAATAACCGTTTTTAAATATTGTAGAATCTGTTTAATATCTGCTGAGGGTGGATCAGGTAATAGTTTAAATTCAACTTTTTCAGTTTTTAATGTATCAATCTCAAATTTATCTTGTTCATCTTCGACGACCGTAGTAATTTTGACATCAGGAACTTGAGTGTCATTTTGTTTAAGATAATTGTGATGTTGTACTATTTCGCGGGGAACAATAGGTTCCGTTTTTGCTTTTCTCTTAAATTGTATTGGCCAGCTGGCAAATGCATACAGACGGTCTTCTGCAGAAGTAAAAATAGAATGTTTAGATGACTTTTTCCTAGTTAAGTCTCTTTGTTCGGGGGATATTTGGGTGATGTCGGAACTTATTAAGTTTGAAGCGTTTTCTAATATTGAGAATAGATACATTGGATCAAACTCCAAATTAGAGTAAATACTTTTGAGAGAGTTAATCTTGCTTTCAATAATTATAAGATTTTCTGGAGATAATGTTTCTTCTAAATGTTGGTCGGCTGCAAACACAATTCCATTTAATCCTGCTGCTGAATCTAAATAGGAAACATCAGATTTTTCCTTTATTTTATCAGAAACTAAAATTTGATTGTAGAAATTCCAATGAGTACTCAATAGCATATGACCATCTTTAACGATTTGATAGGAATCGCTATTGCGGATTGTTTCCATCATCTCTAAAAATATATCCTTATGGGGTATGAATACATTCCTCATTAAAGCTCCCTTTATGAAAGTTTTATGGTTCTCTGATTCATAAGATAAGTCAATTGGAACTTTAATAACTTTTTCCGCAATTATAACTTCTTGATCATCGTCTAAGGTAACGTTTGCGGATGTAGCCATTTTGTCATAAGCGAAATCAGATAATATTAATCCCGTTAAAATTCTATTGTCCGTAATATACTTCCCAGATTCTAATTCAAATTTTAAAAAATAATATCCTAAACCAAAGAGGTAATGAAGTGTTCCTCTCTCAATCTCAATGGAATAGTCGTAACCCGCGAAAAAGATAACTGTATCTGTAATTATTCTTGATACCTCATGGTGAGCATACTTACCTTGTGTAGGATACCCTAATAATTCACCCCAACTAGGGATCATAAATAGTAGATTGCTTGGATATAGTTTATTTTCCATTTTCTGTTTTTCAATTCTCTCTTTTTCAAGTCGTTCTTTTTCAAGACGTTCCTTTTCTAACCGTTCTTTTTCCAATTTTTCCTTTTCAAGTCTCTCTTTTTCCCTTTGTTCTTGATTTACATTCTCCATTTAGTTAATGTCAGCTCGAGGTTTATTTAAAAATGTAAAAAATTAGTTTCTAATTTTATTATAATATTTGGCATTAAAAATTTATGATTTTCTCATCGTATCGAACTTAGGATCTTAAAAAAAAAGAAAAGGAAACGGATGAAATTTTTATTAAAGTAAGAAGAGAATTTGAGTTCTCAGTTCTTCAGGAGGAATGACGCCAGGATCATCAATATATAATTCATAAGCAATCCCAGACGGTGTATACCCCTTTTTTGCAGCCCATTCGGTAAGAGCGTTATATGCGGGTTCAATTTTGTCATACGGACCAGTATAAATGCAACTCGCATATTCTCCAGCAGGTATTTCACTCGTTTTTATATTTTCTTTTTCAGGTAGTTTTCTGGATACAGGAATACCAATCTCCACATCCATATTTTGCATATCGAGGTTAAAATATCCCGCAAAGGGAGCACCTGCAGGTAATTCTCCTTGCTCCTGCAGGTATTGCATGATTTTCATGTAGGATTCTCCCAATAGTTGAGGTAATTGTTCTACTGAGGTTTTTGTACGTATAGATAAAAC
>JAEOTL010000244.1 GCA_016839845.1 Promethearchaeota archaeon | reverse complement strand
TTATGATCAGTGTAGTTACGTTTGACCTCTGGAATACGCTATTTTCAAAGAAATCATATTCAGAAATCAGACTAACCTCATTATATAACTTCTTAGAGAAGCAAGGCATCCCCATTTCCTCTAATACTGTTGAAAATGCTTATCATTCCAAATTTCATTTTCATGAAGTGACGTTTGAAGATATTAATTTTCACCATATCTATACTAAGGAACGAATAACTAGAGTTTTTAAAGAGCTAGAGCTCAAGATTGAAGAAAAAGAAATTGAAAAACTTAGACTAGAATTTGAATCTCTTATGATTGACAATCCTCCCCTACTAAAAAAGGGTGTAACAGACACATTAGAAGAATTAGCTCCAGATTACCAATTAGGCTTAATTTCCAATACTGGCGTGACACCGGGGCCTATTATTAGTCAAGTACTAGAGAATTATGGAATACTTCAATATTTTGATGTAACTATATATTCAGACGAAACGGGATTATTTAAGCCGCATCAAAAGATGTTCGAAATCCCATTAAACGAATTAAATTGTAAAGCTACTAATGCGATACATATTGGGGACATGATAGAAACTGATGTAAAAGGGGCAAATGATTTTGATATGCTATCGATTTGGTTAAATGATTCAAATGAGATCAACACGACCGATATAGAACCTGATTATGAAATAAGTCAAATTTCTGATGCCGTACCGATAATAAAAAGTATATCATAAACAAATCCAAAGATGGGATTTTTGGGTTTTAAAAATGAAGAAAATCTTAAAATTTTTCAATCATCTAATAATTACACTAACTTGTTAATGAAGAATTTTGGTGGCTATTATGAAAGAGTACAAAACAATTAATATTGAGGAACGTCAAGATGGTATTTCAATTATTACCTTAAACAGACCTAACAGATTGAACGCGCTTAATCTTGAATTAATGGAAGAATTTCTCGATTATATGAATAATTTGGAAAATAATTTTGACATTCATGTTGTTATTTTGCAGGGAGAAGGAAGAGCTTTCTGTGCTGGTTTAGATTTAATAGAGTGGAATTCAGAAGAATCCATGAAGAAGTATAAGCAAGACAAAAACTACAGATACATGGCAACAAAAGATCCAATTAAGCGAGGTTTTATGTTGCAACGAAAGGTTTCTCAAATGATGATTAAATTGAGGAGGATTCCGCAACCTGTGATCGCTGCTGTTAAGGGATCTGCATATGGAGGAGGTTTTGCTTTGTCAATGGCTTCCGATATTCGGGTTGCCGGGGAAAGCGCCGTTTTTTGTAATGCATTCATTAAAATTGGTGTCTCCGGAGCAGATTGCGGAAGTTCATATTGGCTTCCGAGACTTATCGGCTTTTCTAACGCAGCAGAGATAATTTATACTGGAAAGGATGTTGATGCAAAAGAAGCTGCTAGAATTGGACTTGTCTCTAGAGTTGTTCCCGATGATGAGGTTGGTGAAGAAGCTTTAAAATTGGCAAAGAATTTATTATCGAAAAGTATTTTAGGACTTCGCCTAACTAAAGAAGCTTTAAACATCAATATCGATGCTTCTTCATTAGAATCTGCAATTGAGCTTGAAAATAGGACACAAAACTTATGTTCCCAATCTTTAGATCCTCAAGAAGCAGTGAAAGCTTTTTTTGAAAAAAGAGAGCCTAAATTTCCAGATAAGTGGTAGACTTAGTTACAGCCCTTGTTACCTTCATTTTTTCTATTATTAGGCATGACAAAGATCACTTTTTTTTTCCTATAATTCATGGGAAAAAAAGGAATTAAAATCCATATATTTCTCCGAAATATAGTTTTCCATTAATTACCGTGAAAAAAAGGAGAAAAAAGGGCTGTTTTTTGGCATACATTTAAATATGAATATTTTTATCTTTTTCTTGCTCTATCCTAATTGATCGTGACATTTATGAAAAATAAAATAACAGGGTTTTTGGTCGCATTTGTTGGTTTTGGGCTGGTATTTAGTTCAGGTCTGGGTATTTACATAACCGAAACACAAAATCAAGATGATGATATTCTTGAAAATATAACGGATAATCCCCCACCAAAAGATCCACCAGACCCAAACAAAGACGATAAAGGCGATGATGACAAAGATGATAATAAAGATGACAAAGATGTCATAAAAGCATATATTACAATTAATCCTCATGTTTTAAATTTAAAAAGTAAAGGAAAGTGGATCACAGTTTTCATTGAATTTATGCCAGAGTATAGCGTTGAGGACATTTATCCTGAATCGGTACAATTCAATAATATCTATGCTGAAGAAAAACCGACTCAAATAAGTGATTTTAATAATAACGGTCTTCTTGAATTAATGGTTAAATTTGATCGAAGTTCAGTTATCAGCTTATTGGTATTAGAAGAGCTTGATGAGGTGAGTTTCTCAGGAAAGTTAAGTGATGGTAAAACATTTGAAGGAACTTGTGAACTAGCCTATCTCTAGCCGATTGGTTTTTAAGTCGGTTTTTCTCTTTTTTTTTTTATTTTATTTAAACCTCTCATCCGTGAGTTTTAGGTTTTAGTCTCTGTTTTTGATAAAGATTCCTTACCTATTCTAGTTTATATTCCACCTTAGTTGTTTTTTCGATATCATTCATTTCCTTTGATCCATGTAGAAATGTTTTCCCATTGATCAACACTCCTTGTTTTGAAAAGTTGTACACTCGATATTCCTCCCCGTAGTCCAGAACCACATGATAATAGGGAATATGAGTCCTTGTTTGAATAAGATTAGGAAGTGGCCCCCCTCTTGAAGCGATTCTCTCATCCTTTACCCGCAAAACTCTTAGGTTAAGTGGCTTCTTTTCGCGAAATTCCCGTTTCGCAAACTTAACGATTTCTTTGAGTGCCTTCCTTTGAGATATGCTCATAATTTTTTCTAGAAGTTCTATACATTAAGAGTTCTTATAAGATTATCAATAACATGAGGAAGCTCATTCATATTTTCAACGTAAAAAGGATATTGAGGAGGGAAATCACCCGTTACGCATGCTTGAATTATGTGAGCTCCAGTTTTAAGTGCATTTTCAATAAATCTGGGCCGATCTTCAATGAAAATCGCTCTTCTTGGGTTTACGCTCACGTCATTTAAGATTTCCTTAAAGAATTCAGGTCTATGTTTCGGAGTATTTATAAGATCTGGCCCATAAAAACCTTTAAAAAATTGTTTAACACCCATTGCTTCAAGGACCATTTTAATTTCTGTTGAGTGCAATGCAGTAGAAGTATAAAGGGTAAACCCTCTTGAATCGAGTATCTTGATGCTTTCAATAATTCCGGGAATTGCTGAGTGGACTTTTGGCCACACATATTCCCCCGTATCATCGGAAATTCTTTCATGGTCATTTTTAGGTGGCACAGACCTTCCGGCGGCTTCAAATATCCGTTTTACCCACTCACTCTTAAAGGTCGTATTAAATGTTAAGTAATCGTTAATATTCTCGTTCAAAACATCCCAAATAGCATCGTTTGGATCTGATAGTGAGGTCATCACTTTTAGGTTGGCTTCAGCCCACATTTCAGGATCTCCACCAAACTTCGAATGAAAAAACTCTCCAAAAAATGCCCTCCATTGGGGACCACGTATGGCATTATCGTTTAACACACCACCATCATCAAAAAAAAGAGTAAAAGACATTTTAATGGGATTCCTTTTTAAACCAATATGGGATTATCTTTAGTAATGTGTAACCTAATTTTTAAACTATTTTTTTGCACCATAAAAAAATGGAAAATTGACACCACTCTGGCTTTTCCTCAATCTGCTCAACATCAAAATCGTCATGTTCTACCATGTTTACTCCTCTCCTGAAAATTTTGATCAATGTAGTAAATGGTTTCATCTCAACAATTCTTGTACACATCTGTCAAAAGTGACCGTAGGACAAGGTACAATCAAGGAGCAATCGTTATGTCTTCAATGGTCATAAATTTTTTTTTCTATAGGAAACTGCAGTTGATGTACTCTATTCTTTCAAATTCTTCCCAAACTGACTGATAAAAAAATAAAACAATTTTTCATGAAAATTGGGGGCGAGTTAGAGCCTCGCCCAGGCTCTTGGGATTATGGGTCTTGAAATAGTGCGGTATACTTTTCTTACGGAAATGGAAAAGATATGAGTTGATAAAAAGATACCCATGATTTTTTTAGATTTGAATATTACGAATTTTTAAAAAAATAATTATTTGATTAGACTCTAGACCCGAAGCCTGTAGTCCATATTCTTGAGCATCATACGTTCTTTATTTTCCAATTTTTTCTTTCTCATTTTTCTTATCCTCCTTTTTTGTTATTGTTTGTTTTAGTTTAATTTAGAAAAAAAATGTTAAAATTAAAGGTGCCTGGTACAGCTCTTACAGAGTGCTCTGGAATCCATAAAATTCAATTTCATTTCCTTACCACAGTTCATACAGATAATTTTTATTTTTTTCATCTTGTTTACCTCAGATTTTTAATTTAGCGGGGATACATTCCCCCTCGATATATAGATGCGTCGATTTTGTTTTTCATTTTCACAATATTAACTTTACCTTGATGACGCTTTGCGAGTTTCAAAAGCTTTTCTTTCTGTTTTGTGTCTCCTTCCTTGGTTTTAATTTTTTCTTCAGTTTTTTCTTCAACTTCAGGAAGTACTATAAAATACTCTTTCACTCGTTCCAGTTCTTTCCGTTCAAGTTTGTCGTATATTTGAACCATTTTTTATTACCACTTTTTTTTTATTTTTTTATTTTTTTTTCTTAAGAATAGTTAAATTAAACTTTAATATATAGGTTCGGACTTCGTACTTCACGTGAAGTTCATACTTTAGTCCGAAGTATAAAGTTTATATAGTTGAACGAATTATGTATATATAAAGCTTAAAAGAGTGTTTTATGCAGCATGAGTAGATCAGAAGAAATAGTCTTTCCTCCTGGAAATATTTTGAATCCAATTGTGGGGAAGGTTGATTATGAGTTTATTATTCTATGGATGTTAAATAACAACGAGATATGTGAGTGGTCGGATTTCACTTCAGAAATAAGCGAATCAACTTTATCTGGTCACCTAAAAAAGCTTATATTTAAAGGTTTTATCGAAAAACCCGAGAAGGGAAAATATATAATCACATCGTCAGGTAGAGAGAGGTATAGTGAATTAAGTAGTGATAAGAAATCAGGAAAAAGACGATTAAACTATCCTCCTAAAGCAATCCTTAAGAGAAGAAACTATGATCACTGGATCTTATGGATGGTGTATAATAATCCTTCCTGCAAGTGGTCTGATTTTAAGCAAGAACCCCTCTCAATTAACCAATCCTCTCTTTCCACTAACTTAAATTCACTAATTGAGAATGGGTTTATTGAAAGAGAGAATAAAGAGTATGTAGTATCCCCAAATGGCAAGATCGAGTATTTCAATATTATCAAACTCTATGATTTAGATCGTCAATCTATCTTAGAACAAGAGAGTAAAAGAATAGAAGAGATCACGGAAAAAGCAAGTGCTTTATTCAAACAATTCAAAATTGATGATGACGAGTTAAAATTCCGATATCTTGATCATTTTTTAAAGCTACCTTATTCTAAAGTTGAAACAATGCTAAGAAGCGAGGATGATTTTAATAAAATATTATTGTACCTTTCGATGAATCATCCTGATCAATACCCTAATTATATTTCTCCTGAGGAGTTTTCTTTACAATATAATATTGATATGACGACCCTAAATTATTATATAAGGGAAATTATTGAAAATCAATTTTTCCAGATCAAGTTTTTTAAATTGGAGGATGCTGAAAGTGGAATTTATTACTTTCAACAAGGAGAATCAATCGAAAAGGTCCTCAATGCCATTGTAGAAAAACATATTACTAAATATACTTATCTAAATAATTTTCAAGAGAATCCGGACATAGATTTAGGATTGCTGCTTGATAAAATTCTTGAAAATGTATGTGGCAGTATTTTTGACGAAAGACTTAAGATCCCGTTAAGAAGACTTTTACCAGACTACATTAAGTATTTAGCTTACAAGATTGAAACTGAGAAAAAGTTAGTTGATAGTGAAGCGAAATTGGAGGGATTCGTTTGGCAGAATATTTTCGAGGAATTTCAGACTTTTGAACCATCAATCCTTCCAATAGGGACAGGTCAGGAGGATGAGATATATTATTCCATGGAGAAACAAGTCTTTGATGTAATGGACATTGCTTTTCTGTCTAAGCTAGACTTCTTGAAGACTGTTGAAGTTCAGGAAGCTTATAATTTGAAAAATATTGAATTATTTGAAAAGATAGGCAATGCAATCTACAAATATAAAACAAATAAAGCTCGAGAATTACTGGAAGGGAGCGATGAAGATAAAGACACTTTAGCTTATTTAATTCTTGAAGATTTAATTCTTACAGCAGAAGTTAATTTAGAAGATTCTCTAACTCTTACTGATAAGATCATAACTCAATTTCCAAACGAGTGTATTGGATATTTACTTCAATCTATCACTTATTTTCTGATGGATGATTATGAGAAATCTCTAAAAGTGGTTGATAGGGGATTGGAAGTCGCGCCAAATGCCTTATTATATGGCCAAAAAACTCAAATAAAGATTAAAACTCATAAAGGGGAACAGTTATTAGAGTTCATTGAGGAACTCTTACAACAATTTCCACACGATGTGACCTTGTTAAGATTAAAGTACTTAAGTTATGTGACTCATTGGCAGTGCTGCGTGTCAGATTTTAGCACACCTTTAGATACCATAAATTCGCTTATCGCAGGAGATCCAAATAATCAGGAATTTCTAATTTTGAAGAGTTTATATTTCTGTATGGTGAATAAATATAAAGAAGCTAAGAGATTCTTGATAAAAGAGGTTGAATTAAACATCCTGAAAAAGGATCCAAGGATTCACACATCACTCTATTTCATATTAACATTTACTTATATTGCTCGAGGTAAATTCGAAAAGTCATTAGACATTGCAAACCAGATGATTGAACTCTATCCAAATCATCCTATATCTCACCTTACGAAAGCCTTAGTATTAGGATATAACCTCATCTACAAATTCCGATTCCAAGAACCGGATATCGATAATTTTCTGAATTTAATTAAGAAATCTATGGAACTTGATAAGCATAAGTATAATATTACAAGATACCTTCAATTTCAAGGGTATGTTCTGCATGGGACGGGGAAATATGATGAGGCTATTGAATCTATTGATACTGCAATTGAATTACTCCCCAATCAAAATTTACTTTATGGTCTTAAGACATATTTCTTAATCTCATCTAATAAAGATTCTGAAGCCCTTCAATTAATAGACGAATATATTGCAAACTATCCGCAACTAGATAATTCCCTTTACAAACAAAAAACCTTTCTATATTGTAAACTAGAAGAGTTCGAGAAAGGTTTAAATACTGTTAATGTAGCACTTGATAAATATCCCAAAGATGTAGCCCTAGTAAATAACAAAACTATCCTCTTAGGATACTTGGGAAGGAAAGAGGAAACTATTGAAACTGCCAATTATTTAATATCTCTTAATCCCAGCAATGGAAATTCCTATGATACATACGGAGAAGTCTTAATGACATTTGGCGAATATAATAAAGCACTTCAAAAATTAGAAGAAGCCTTAAGTCTAGAGCCTACGGGATGGTTCGCATATGAAACGTGCATGAAAATGAGTAAATGTCATAAAGAACTAGGGAATTTTGAAAAAGCACTTGAATATGCTGAAAAAGCAAAATTATTAACAGAAAAATTGCTTCCTACAGAGAGAGAAATTTCTCAACATAAAATAGAAGCGTTCCTAACTGAAGTTCAAAATTTAATAGGAAAATCAAGTAAAAATGGTGAATCGACCTAAGAAATGTGGTCTTCATGGATTACAGATTTGTAAAGACCTTTGAATTCAATTTTAATTTTGGAACCCTACTTTCAATTGATTTTAGCTCTTGCTGTGAGGAAACTGACTTATTCAATCTAACTGAAGAAGTTTTTAACGAAATAAAAGATAGTGTCAAAAATAGAGGTATACCGGATTTAATCTGGTTAAAAGGTGTGGGGGATTCTATCAAAAATGCAAATACTAAAGAGATAATCGCAACTATAAAGAAGAACTATCCAAATCAAAAAGTTGGAATGTATCTAAACTGTGCTCTATTTGAGGATGAAGAAACAAGAGCTCATTTCTATCAATGCGATGTAGTGGCTATTAATTTGAATAGTGTGGACTTCTATAATTTTGCCAAAATCAATAAATGTCCTCGAAATGTGAATCCTCTGGATATACTTGACGGAATCATAGAATTTAGAAGAAATTTTGATGGGGAACTTGGGATTTATACCCTATTTTTGAATGGCGTCAACGATAATATGAAAACTGTAGAAAAAATGAAAGATTTTTTGTTAAAAGCGATGCCTGATCATTATTCTGTTAGTAATTATACTCTAGATGGATATAAAATTGTTTCAGATGAGTTCAAGAAAAAGATCGAAGAAACTTTGAGATACGTCCCATTTAAGGTTATGTACATGTTTTAGTTTTAATGCTCTAAAAAATGCACTCCCAATTTTTTTAATTCTTCCTTCAGATCAGTATCCTTTGAATAATGAATTGCCAGCATATTCATTTTTTGTGCTTGGGAGGTATTATCTTCAACATCATCGATAAAGACGCAGTTTTCAGGGATTAAATTATATTTTTCAAGGAGATGGTCAAACATTTGTATTTCTGGTTTTATAAAATTGATTTCAAATGACAATACTTCCCCATCAAATAGCTTTAAAAAATCGTATTGACTTTTCACATACTTCCATGCTTCCCTAATAAAATTGGATAAGATATATAACTTGTAATTGTTTTTTTTCAATTCCTTGAAAACTTCTACATTCTTAGGGATTGGACTTAACATGTCCATCCAATGGGAGAAAAACATGTTTATTAATTGTTCTTCTTCTGGATACTTTGCTAAATATTTCTCTCGAGCTGATTTAATTGAAAAAATTCCCCTATCTAAATCTAACCATAATTTGTTTTCAAGTATCTTTGAATTAAACTGTTTTATCCTGTTCTCGTCTGTGGTGAAACGTTCTAAAAATTGGACGGATTTAAAATTGAGTAGAACATTTCCTAAATCGAAAATTATGTTTTTTATCAAGATATCTTTGAGTAATTAAGTTAAATTAATTAGAATTATAAAGCTGTACCAAAAGATAAAGTTTTTGCCCCTATTTATCTTAAATCTTTACTGCTTTCTCAATTCTTTTAAGTGCTTCATTCAAAGTTGATCTTGGGCACGCAATATTCATCCGCTGGAATCCTTCTCCGCCTTTTCCAAATTTCGCTCCATCATCAAGAGCTATTTTTGCTTTCTGAAGTAAGAAATTCTCCAATTCATCATTAGGAATCCCAAGCTTCTTAAAATCCAGCCACACAAGATAAGTCCCTTCTGGTTCAATAACGTCTATTTGAGGAATATTGTCTTTTATGAATGATTTCAGATATTCCAGATTACTAGCAAGATAAGACAGGAGAGAGTTCAGCCAATCGTCACATCTATCGTATCCCGCAGTATAGGCTGCCAAAGATAAAGAGTTGGGGAGATAACCATACTCTTCTGGCAGGAACACTCTTTCAATAGTATTTGAATAATGTTTGTGTAACTCTTGATTAGGGATTAGTATAGTTGAAAGTTGAAGTCCAGCAAGATTGAATGTTTTGCTCAGAGACGTGCATGTCACTGAATTCATTGCGAAATCGTCTGAAATCGAAGCAAAATTTGTATGCTTATATCCAGAGTATATCAAATCACAATGGATTTCATCGGAAATAACCAATACTTTATTTTCAACACAAATTTCTCCTATTTCAATCAATTCATCTCTACTCCACACTCTCCCAACAGGATTATGTGGATTACACAAGATAAGTAAGGTTACCCTCGGATCCTTAATTTTTTCATTGAGGTCCTCCAAATCCGTCTCATACCTTCTATTTTGCAATTTTAATGGATTTAAATGGATTTGTCTTCCGTTATTTTCTATTGTGCCGAAGAATGGATAATATACGGGATTTTGAACTATTATTTTGTCCCCGGGGTTAGTGAATGCTTGAATGGCTATATTGATGGCAGGGATCACTCCAGGTGTGAAAGCTAACCAATCTTCACTTATTTTCCAATTATACTGCCGTTTAAACCAGTTGATTATTGCTGTAAAATATTCCGCATAATAAAATGAATATCCGAAAATTCCGTGTTTAGTACGATCAATTATGGCATCAATGATTGGCTGAGGAGATTGAAAATCCATGTCAGCTACCCATAAAGGTAATACATCCTCATCATATTGATTCCATTTGGCAGATTGGGTTCCTGAACGATCAATAACATTATCAAATAATGGATTATCTTGCTTCACGGTTTTCACATTGATCTTTAGTTTTATCTTATTATTAAAAAAGTGAAGAATCCAATAAATAGTAATAATAATAACCAAATATTTTCATTTTCAATCAACTAATTGAAAATTATTAGAATTAAAATGCCATATTTTGAGAAAGATAAATTACGATTGTATTATGACGATGTCGGAAAAGGAGAACCGATTATAGCAAATCATGGTTTATTAGAAGATGGGACCTATTGGAGTGAAACTGGGGTTACAGCAAAATTAGCTGAAAATTATCGCGTAATTTCTATCGATATGAGAGGCCACGCTCGAACTCTTGTTGATGGACCTCCTTATGGTTTTGATGTAGAAACCATGGCACAGGATTTTGATGATCTAGCAGATCATCTAGGGATTGATAAATTTCATCTACTAACCCATGCCACTGGAGGAATGGTGGGTGCTTGGTACGGTATGACAAGATCCGAGCGCCTTATAAGCTTGATGCTTACAGATACTAGTTCTTACACGCAGATAGTAGAACCGGAATATCGGGAGTTTACAGAAGAAGAGAGAGCGCAGCGAGCAATGGGGAGAGAGATGTGGGAAAAAGCTTCAGAAGAACAAAGGGAACAAATGAAGGAGGCTAGGATTGCGGCAGAAGAAAAAATAACTACAGAAGAGTGGATGGCAGGAGTACGTAACGAACCTGGAGTTTTCCTGTTCAAGATGGCCGAACATCCAGATAGTGATGCGATGTTTAAAATCTATGAGGGATTTATAAGACGTCAAGTTCCCAGGCAGAATGTGAATTTTAGAATGAATTTTTATACTGATCCCGATCCTCATATTGATATGCTAAGGCAGGTAAAATGCCCTACATTAGTCTTAATAGGTGAATTCGATCTTGCCTTCTTAGAACCGAGTGAGATAATGGCCAGAGAAATTCCCGATGTACGACATGTAGTTATGAAAGGAATAGGTCACATGACAGCAATTGAGGATCCAGAACGGACTATTGCAGAATTACTCGATTTTCTCCATACAGTTAAAGAAACAGGGAAAGCAAGTAGGTAGCTTTTTAAATATTTTTTTAATATTATTCTTTTTCTCTGAAATTTGAATTGATATAAGATTTAATGAATAAAAAAAAATTAGGAAATTTCTGTTCCACAATAAGCACAAAAATTTCCTAGACCAGATAATTTAGCTCCACAATCTGGACAAAAATTAATTTTTCGTTCAATGCTGCTTACAAGTTCAGGTTTCGGTAAGCCTACTTTCAGTTCTGAAGATTCTAAGGCATCAGTAGTTGAGAGTTTGTTTAATGTTGCGAGCGCAAAATATCCTTTAATTTGATAGATAAATCCGATAATTGCCGGAATGATTAAAAATCCTAATGAAGATAAGAGGGTACCTGTTTTTAGCTTCTCACACCCCTCCATTGCCTCTTCTGAGATTTTTGCTGGAAACATCTTAGCATTATTCGCAAAAAATAGTTTCAGATTTCTCCACGCTTTAATTTCAGCTGCTACACCCATGTATAACAGTACTATGCCCGATATCATAAGGACTATAGGTACAGAGAGAGAGATATAGACAGGGAACGGGGTTGCGAAAAAGAAGAATAAACCAAGGTTCACTCCTCCGATAATCAAAACGACGGTACCACATATTCGTAATATGAAACCTCTGATGTATTTTGAGCGAAATTCATGTAACCACGAGTTATTTAAGAGATTATTTGCCTGTTTAAGGCTTTTCATTGCAATAAAAATAAAAATCATTGCAACAAACCCAGCGACCCCTGTGGTAATGCTAACAATCGTTAAAATTGCAGCAACTTGAACGTATTTTCCAAAATCACGGAATTCTTTTCTAACACTTATATTTGACATTTTTATTTTCAAATTTTAAATTGTAGTAAACTAATATATTAAATTCAAAGATAATTGATTAAAGAGTAGGAGTCCATTAATTGCAAATTTTTAAGATGCAATTGTCTTTAATTAATCAGATTTACTAAAATACAATTTATAAAAAAAAAAGGTGAATTAAATTTTATACTTCTAAATCCATAGAAATTGTGGTTTTTCCATTAGATACATAGAATGTTTCATAGTTGCTTGTTAAATCGTAATGTCCCCAATAAAAGGTAGCAGTTATATGAAGTGAATAATCCTGATTGTTTTTGTATGTCCACTGTAAATAATTTTCTACATGAGCCATTGAAGGAACCATATCAACTCTTTTATTATTATAATAAAAAGATGTTTTTAAGTTCCACATTGTTTCTGTGTAATAATCTCTTCCTCCATTAGCATCCAATTTACTGGTTACTGGTTTTTCTTCTCCGTATAAATAGTCAGTTACAATATTTGAAGCGGTATCGCTTATAAATCCTATAGTATATCCAGTTGCTACTCCTACAACAGGATTACCCGTTGTAATCAAGAGACCTGCAAGAGATGCACCCAAAACTCGAAATGAAAATGCGAAGGAAAGAAAAGCTAAATCATGTACAGCGCTACTAGATGAGAATGGATTATTATCAAAACTTGTCAATTTTAAAACGTTAATATCTCCATCCTGGGTAGTATAGTGATAATCATCAAAAGGCCAAATAGGAATGCCTTCATGGAATTTTTTAGGTCTCATCTCGATTCTTAAGTTCACTTTTTCTAAACAGCCATTTTCACTCGTACCAAAGGCGCCTAACCCAAGAGTCATTTGATTTCTTGAATGATCACCCGCTAAAACTTCTTGTTCATAAATAGATGCTGATAGACCATAGTTTATGTCCATAGATTGTTCTTTATTTTGACTATAGGAATAATAGCTTAAATCTTCCTCCTTGACAGCATAAGAGTAAATCGCAATTTCAGCATCATCAGCATAGGCTTCAATACTTCTACCATATTTATTTTTTATTTCGAGCTCAACTTTTATTTCAACGGTATAAGTTGATATATATCCTTTCACCGCTACAAATACCCATTGCTCAGAATTTTCATCGGATTTTGATATTAAATCTCCATATTCTATATGCGTCCAAGTCCAATACCAAAATTGATACTTACATCTAATTCTTGCCCTTGCAATATCTCCCTCCTGAGTTCCTTTAAAGTAGATATAGAATGCTAGAGTTCTTCCCCTTGAAAATTTTAATTCTTGTGGGGATAAAACTTGACTCATTGTAGTTGAAGAAGAGGAACTTCGTATCTTTAAACAATTACCTACCCTACCAGAACTCACTTTTACACCTGAACCGCTAGAAAGTGACCAATGCTTTGTTCCTTCATCAAAAGTCTTATCCTTCAAACCATACGATCCACCGTTGAACGTTGCTTCGCCGACAGAATAAGCAGATATGGGTGAGATAAAAGAACCAAATATGAAAATTATTACTAAACCACAGATCAATCCTTTTGTAATTTTTTTTGCTCTCATAAGTTTATAACCTCGTTTTTTTCTTTTGATTAAATTTTTATTACAATTATCCAGAAGAATCACTATAAGATGACAGTAGTCCAATTTTTGATTAAATGCAAAAGAGACGTATTTTCGCCAAAGATGAGCTTACTTGTCAACAATTACCTTAACTCAAAGAAGACATAGAAAAGGAAAAAATGACAGAGAAAGTTATGGATGATTTATAGAAAGAAATTAAGGAATAGGGCATTCTAGTATAGACCATAATCCCATAAATTAATTTTCCCTAAGACTTTAAATACTTCAATCGATAAAGATGTCTAGTACTA
>JAEOTL010000243.1 GCA_016839845.1 Promethearchaeota archaeon | reverse complement strand
GGGCGTTTAAAATTTGAGAGATCCTCAAAAAAAAAAACTGATATCTATTTTCCTCTCATTTATTTATGGGATACTGGTTTTGTTTATCGGTTTAATAATTAGCTTCTTTTTTTATTATTTAGGAATAAGAGGCCCTCTTTTGAATCAGATGCGGGGATTTATATTGGATCCTGCAGCTTTTGATGCAGAACTACTAAGACTTGGTGTTATGGATCCATGGTTTATGCAATTTGGTAGATATTTTGGCCGATTCTTTACGGGAGATTGGGGCTCATCCTTTTTAGTCAGTGAAGGTACACCAATAATCGAACTATTGAGTAGAATAGTTCCGAAAACTATTGAAGCTATGTTAGTACCGATTATAATAGGATTATTGGGAATTAAACTTGGGAGAATCTCTGTACAAAAAAGAAATAAAGTACCGGGGTATATTATACGGATATTTGCTGTAATTGGTCTTGCAATACCGATAATTTTCTTAATCCCAGGGATGCAGCTTTTTTTTGCTATCACACTTCGAGATTTTACGAGAGGTGTAATAGATATTCCGGTTATATATTATGTTGATCCTGTACTTACGCCCCCACCCTTTATTACAGGATTTCCTTTCTTCGATTCAGTTGTTAGTGGAAATTGGGTATATGCTGAAAGTATTCTGCTTCATGGTGTTCTTCCCACAATTATTATAATTATCGTGCTATTACCCATTATCATTAAGCAAACTCAAACTAACATTGAACGGAATTCAAAAGAAACTTCCTTTATTACAAATTCATATACAGCCACAAAGCTATTTGGAATTTTATTTACTTTTGTTCTCTTGCTAGAAATATCTTGCAATCGGACTGGTTTGGGCTATTATTTTTGGATGTCTTCTATTTTTGGGGACATATTCTTAATTAATGGGTGCATTCTTGTTTTGGTAATTATCTCTTCGTTTCTTGTGACTTTCTCTAATGTAATTCCTATTACATATAAATTTATGCGAGAAAAAATAGCCAGATCCGATTTTTTGAAAGAAAAGGTTACCAATAAAATCAACCCGATTCGGGAAAAATTAAAGACAAAATTAAAATTAAGGAAAAAAACTTCAACACCAAAATCTGATTCAGAAGGGAAGATCGAAGTAAAATCTAGCTCCAGCCTTAAAACTGAGTTAAAAAGCTATTTAATAGCGACACTAAAAAATCCGTTTATAATAGTTGGATTAGGATTAGTTACATTTTTGGTCAGTATATCTGCATTCCCTCAACTTATTACTCCTTACAGTTTACAAGAGATAACTCCCCCATTCTTTCCTCCAGACACACCTTTTTCTCCACCTACTTTAAATCATCCGTTAGGTACAACAAGATATGGTTACGATTTACTTGCCCGTGTGTTGTACGGCACTCAAGGTGCTTTCATATTTGGATTGGTAGTAGTTCTAATAGGATTAGCTGGAGGATCTATTTTTGGTTTTATCGCCGGAAAGTTCCATCGAAATGTATATAACGCCATCATAGGCTCTATGATCATATTTTTTATAATCCCTGCAATTGGACTATTTTTATTAATAGCTCCGTTTTTTGGTTTCAGTGCTAAATTCTTCACGATTGGAATTGGGGTGTTAATTATTCCCATTTTTACTCGTTTAATCACCAACGCGATAAAGCGGGGAAAGAATTTCCTTGATATAGCAAAAATAATAATAAAATATATCCCATTAGAAATGGTATTCGCAATTCTCTTATTCCAGTCTGTTGGATTTCTAGGACTTATGGATGGAACAAATCCTCAATTAGGAATAACTATCTCCTATGGTTTAGGGTCTTTTGGAGCTATCTATTTTATATTGTGGCCAAGTTTTTTTCTTTTTCTCATACTATTAAGTCTACTTCTTCTTCATGAGGGTTTAAAACTACCCTCTTTACCACAAAAAGTTTTGGATGAGAATTTTAGAAACTATGTAGAGATAGTTTAGTGAAATTTGTAACTTACTCAGATTCTTCTTTTTCTATATATCCTGAACCGTAAGGTAATCCAAGAATCCCAGATTTGACCATAGGTGCATGAAACGCTCCTTTAGCCCACGGGGCAGGGAATTTTTGGGCTATTGTAGACGAAGTTAAGGCGATAATATAGATAATAATAAAAATCGCATAATTACCCCAGATAGTAAGGAATCCCATACTAATTAACATATTGGGGATGTGACAGGCTGTAGTTTTAATAATAAGCGATTTAGGTGTATCATGTTCTGGACTCACATAGATATCCCAGAAATATGATTGGATGATATACTGCCATGCACCACCGCAGATAATTCCTAAAATTAAATTAATCCAAAGGGGAATTCCTGTTAAACTCCAGAGATGATAAATTGAAAGAAGAAGACCTCCGGTACTGAATCCCCAAATTATTCCAAATGCAATTTCTGGACCAAGATAATATTTTCGGTCGAAAGTTAATGTATTTCGAGGCCATAAAAAGACATAAGCGAAAACAACATAGATAAAGCAAAGAATCGCGTAAGTCACCCAAAATGTATCTGAAATTTGGTCTAAAGTGAAAAATGGCCTAATCAAAAGTTGTTCTAAAGTTCCTGAGACCCCAATAATAATATTACAAAAGGAAAAATAAATTGACGCCCGTATCCATGCAGCTTCTGGCTTCCAGACTGTAATAGGAAGCTTTCCATACTTAACTATATATATCCCGCCCATTGTTACCCCAAAAATACAAATCATAGTTATGAAAATATAGACAAACATGCTCTAACCTACATTATATATGTAAACAAAATATCTGATTGCATTATGATTACATTATTTTGTATTTATATTTTCATTAAAGATTTTTGGGGGGAAAAATCTGGGAAAAGAATGGCTATTATGGATAATTAACAACCTTATTATATTTGTGAAAATTATATTTTCAAGAATTAATTTTAAAAACGAAGTTATGAATGCCAAGATATAGCAATCTAAATAAAAAACTAATTTCAAAATTTAGAGGGAAATTAAGATGAATGATATTGTGGAGAATGCGAAAAACCATTTTGAAAAGCTTGTTACTGAACAATTAGAACGCGTGGAACGAATGAAAAAAGCGGGGGATTGGACGGATTATTCTACTTTGAAACCAATTATCATTGGGCTCTGTGGGGGGGATGGAATTGGCCCCTATATTACGAAACATGCACAATCAATCATAGAATTTTTATTAAAAAAAGAAGCTGAAAGTGGGGCAATAGAGTTTAAGGTAATTGAGGGTTTAACCATAGAAAATCGGGCCAAAGTGATGAAAGCAATCCCTGACGATGTTTTAGTAGAACTTAAGAAATGCCACGTCATTTTAAAAGGTCCGACAACAACACCCCGTAAAGGTGATAAGTGGCCTAATATTGAAAGCGCAAATGTAACAATGAGGAGAGAATTAGATTTATTTGCAAATGTTCGACCTGTGAAAGTTCCTGAATTAGGAATAGATTGGATTTTTTTCCGGGAGAACACCGAAGGGGCATATATATTAGGATCTAAAGGAATTAATGTCACAGATGATCTTTCTATTGATTTCAAAGTTATTACTACTCAGGGATCTAACAGAATCATACGTTTAGCATTCGATTATGCTGCGAAAAATAATATTAATCGTGTTTCAGTTGTAACTAAAGCTAATGTCGTAAAAGCAACAGATGGGAAATTTCTTGCAATAGCAGGGGAGATCGCAAAAGAATATCCACAGGTAAAATGGGATGATTGGTATATTGACATTGCAACGGCTAAACTTGTTGACCCAGCACGCCAAAAGGATTTTAAAGTCTTTGTCGCACCAAATCTTTATGGTGATATCATAACCGATGAAGCGGCTCAACTTCAAGGCGGTGTGGGAACAGCGGGAAGTGCAAATATCGGTAAACAATATGCAATGTTTGAAGCAATTCATGGCTCTGCTCCTCGGATGGTGGATGAGGGGAGAGCCCAATATGCGGACCCATCAAGTATCATAAAAGCTGCTGCACTACTTATGAACCATATAGGATACACAGAAAAATCTCAGAAGCTCGAGATGGCACTGGATATCTGTTCTCAATATGAAAAGAAAATTGTGTTAACTGGCAGAGATACTGGAGCTACGGGAGAAGAATTTGCGAAGTACATAATGGAAACCCTACAAGATCCCAATCTTGAAGAAAAGTGGAAAGGTTATCAATAAAATAATTTGTTTAAATTCTATATTTATTTTTTTTATTTCATTTAATTAGTATACAAAAACCCAAGAATACAAGAAATGATAAAAAGATTTTATCCATCTTCATTGTATAATTTTCTCAGGTTCACTGAATCGAATCCTGTAAGAAAGAGAATATTGGATTGTGGTGCGGGTGGCTCTGATCCTAAACTTGCCTTGTTTCATGCGAACGGTTTTGAATCATACGGAATTGATATTTCTGATGACCAAATTAAAGAAGCTGAAGAATATTGCAAGAAGAACAAAATCAAATTAAATATCATTAAAGCCGATATGAAAGAAATCCCTTTTGAATCAAATTTTTTTGGCTATGTCTATTCTTATCTTTCTTTGGTACATTTGAGCAAGACTGAAACCAGAATTGCCATTAATGAAATGTACCGTGTTCTAATGAAAGGAGGTATATGTTATCTGAACTTTCTTTCAAAAGACGATGAGCATTTTGATAAAACCAAAGAAACTAATCCAGGAGAAATTATTGATAAACATGGAGAAAGAGAGTATGTTCACAGTTATTATGAGGATGAAGAACCCGATGAATTTTTCACTAATTTTGAGATTCTTTACAAAGAGAAAAGAATTATTCTTAAAGGTAAATATTTCAATACCGGACGTACTTGTATTCTCGATTATATAGTTAAGAAGAAGTATTAAGGAAAAAATTCCTTATCCTATTAAAAGTCAAAAAACAGAATTTTGGGAACTCTTTCTTTTAATAATTAATCCAGATTATAAATCTTTTTAAAAATCTAGATCTTTTGCTCAGAAATGCAGATATTAAGAGGTTAAATTAAAAAGAATTTCAGCAATTAATTTAAAAAAGGAGAAAATATTAATTCTGCTGAGTTTTAAGGATTTGCATTTATTTAAAGATAAATATAAATATCATTTTTACCTCTATTAATACAGACACCTAAAATAATTTGAGAACCTTAAAATCTTAAAATTTTAGATTTGTTTTTAAACTACATCTCATGTAGCTTTATCGTTCTTAATGATTTTATGAGATTAGTAAGGGATAGTCGCTCAAACAACAATAAATTATCAAGGAAATAGAGGGATTTTTCTAAAAACTAACCAGATTTTCTCTATTTACTTAACCTAAAATAGAAAAAAGGTCTAAAATCAATGACAATACAAACAGAAAGTAAAACTAAAATTTTAAGAAATTACCCTTTCTCATTATTAGATATAGACGGTTCATCAGATCTGTGGGAGAAAATTTATAATCCGTATATAGAATTAATCGAGAACAATATAAATACGTTAAAAGATGATTCTATTACCACGTTTAGAAATCATAATTTTGCTTTTAAGGATGAATTCAAACAAAGAATTGCCGATTTAATTGTTACTAGTGAACCTGAAGAACAGAATTCTAACCCCGGTTCAAAAAGCCTAAGAAATAATTTAAATAAACCAAGGGGAAAAACCGAAAATAATTATTCTGATACCATAGAAAAAGAAAATTTTAATCTTAAAGTTACGTTTGTTTTTACCAATAAAAAGCTACGACCGTTAAAGTTAATTCAGCTGCTAAAGTTAACAGATGAAGTAGAAAAATATACACAATTACTACATAAAGAACTTAAACAATATTCAAAGATAATTCCACAAATTATTTTTTTATCACTATTTGGTTTTGAAATTTCAATCGGAGATTATTTAAAAGATAATCTTCATGGAAAATTACATAGAAATATGTCAATCTTAGTCGTTCCTCCTATTGATAATAAGTTATGGAATAATTATCTTATAGAGAATTCAATAGAAGATAATATTAATGATATAAAAGATAAATGGGGTATTGATTTCAACGATTATAAGTCATTGAGGAATAAGGGAGCATTTAATAAAATCCATGTAGATAGAATGGAAACTTATTATAAGGATTTAAAAGATTCTAAAAAACTCTCAGACTATAATTCTCAACAGCTAAATATGTGGTCTGAAATCTTGAGTATTAAAAATTGTTCTACGCTATTAAATATAAGAAATTCAAGAAACATGATTAAAGAATTAGAAATTGGGTAATTTCTATAATAACTATTTTATTTTTCTTTTTATATTACCTCTAGTGAAGGAATAGAATTATCAGAGAGTAATAAATACTCGATAATATTCTAGATTTTTTCCAGATTGAAATTAATGAAGTTTATGTTTTTATTCTCATTTGATGATGTATAATGGATACAAAAATCGTTCTAATTGGGGCTGGGAGTGCTGCTTTTGGTCCACCAACATTTAATGACTTAAATCGAAGTGAAATTTTGGCTGGATCTACTATTACACTTCATGATATTGATAAAGAAAAATTACAGATGGTCTTTGAGGTTGTCTCAGAAGACAATAGAAAAATTGGTAATAAATTTAATATTGAATGTTCATCAAATAGAGAAAAAGCTCTACAAGGAGCAGATTTTATAATAAATGCTACTGAACATGGGGATCGATTTGAGTTGCGCTGGCAAGATAACACAATCCCAAAAAAATATGGAACTACTGAGAGGATGGCCGAGAATGGTGGTCCTGGAGGATTCTTCCATAGTGCCCGTCAAATTCCTGACATTCTTAAGATAGCCAAAGATGTTCAAAGAATTTGCCCGGATGCTGTTTTCATAAATTATTCAAATCCCGTTTCTCGTATCTGTCTAGCCTTAAAAAGGGCACTTCCAAAATTGAAAGTAGTTGGTCTCTGTCACCAAATTGCGCTCTTAACTGCGTATCACTTACCAGCGATGATGAATAGGGATTTGAAAGAGATGCAGCTCATTACTGGAGGACTTAATCATTTTGCATTTTTGTTTAGGTTAAAAGAATTAAACTCGGGAGCAGATTTAATGCCCGAATTTAATTCAAAATGTCTTGAGTATTTTACACCCAAAAAACATAGATTTATGTTTGGGGATCTAACATTGGAGTTATATAAAAAGTTTGGATGGTTTGCTTATGTTGGTGATAACCATATTTGCGAATATTTACAGATAGGTTCTCAATATACAACAGAGCAAGATTTAACTGACTGGATTACAATGATGGAACAACAAAAAATCAATACGAATAAACGTTTAAAGAAATATTATAACCTATTGAAGGAAGGAAGTTATCCTGAAAAAGGTTTAGTTTCGCGAGGACAGTCAGGAGAGAGAGCAATTCCCATTATTGAAGCCATATTACAGGATAGTAATTCATATGAAATTGCTGTAAATATTCTGAATGAAGGGATTATTGAAAATTTGCCTCAAGATTTAGTGATCGAGTGCTCTGGAACGGTTAATAAAGAAGGTATTCATGGAGTAAAATTGGGGCATATCCCTAAGAATGTTACCGCACTCTTACGGATAGAAGCGTCTATTCAAGACTTATGTGTTGAGGCTATTTTACAAGAATCAAAACAATTAGCAATCGATTGTTTGGCGGTTGATGTGAATTGTGGAAGTTTTGAAATGGCTGAAGCAGTATATAATGAGATGATGGAAGTACAAAAACAATATTTACCTAATTTTAAATAAATTTCGCAGGATATTATAATACAGATTCGAAAAAGTGTTATTATAATGAAAGAAAAGACATTTAATAAAATCCTTCTACGACAAGTAATACTCATCGGGATGCTCTTTGTTGGAGATAGAATATTCTTCTTTTTTGAGCAAAACTATTTTAACACATATTTAGATCATGTGTTATTTTTGCCAGAAATATACATTTCGGTAATGGTTTCCCTATCTGCAACAATGGGTCTAATCATGATGTTTGTATGGGGGATAATCAGTGATAACACAAGGTCAAAGTACGGTAGAAGGCGTTTGTATTTACTTTTGGGAATCATTGCAGGAATCGGAATGACACTTTTTGGTTTATCACAAAACTATTATTTATGTTTAATATTAGACATTGTCATTATCGGAATTGCTTCAAATGCGTATTTAGTTGCGGAAAGATCACTTATCCCGGACACCGTAGAGGTAGAAAAGAGGGGAAGAGCAAATGGAATTATTAACATGGTAAGTTATATAGGATTATTATCAGGAGTAGTCTTTTTATTACTTGGGAATGAATTATTCGGAATTCCCGATCCACGTCCGGGTGCTACGGGGACCATTATTCCTCAAGGGGGACATTTCTTCTTGCTATCTATTGGGGGGATCATTTTTATAATCGTTAGCATCATAGGGTTCTTATTAATAAAAGAATCATCCGAATACCAACTCCCTGAGAAAAAGAAATTTTTTCAAGAGCTTAAGCAAACATTTAATTGGAAAGAATTGAAAACTCAAAAAGAATTCTATAAAATGACTCTAGCTTATGTTGTCTTTCAAACTGGGACGGGATCGGTGATGTCTTTTCTTTTTATCTTTATATTTGATATTGGGGCATCAACCCTAGAATTATTACTGATAATCGGAATCGCTTTCCCCATAGTTTTCATACTAACACTTTACCTAGGTAAAATCGTTGATAAACATGGTAGAAAAAAATATCTTCCCTTAATAATAGGAATTATAGGGCTTGGATTTTTACCGATGCCATTCACTGTGGTCGGATCATCGACAAATATAATATTGTTATTAATTTTCTTCCCATTTGTATTAATTGGTTTATTAGCTTTAATAACACCCCTTAGTGCATGGGCTCAAGACTTATTGCCTGAAACAAAACGCGGAAAGTTTACAGGAATACTTAACATTGTTGAAACTGTGTCTCAAATCATTGGATCTTTAGCAGGAGGTATCATAGCAACTATTTTTGGAATTCCGTGGTTATTCTGGCTAGCACCGATCTTTTTCTTCGCATCTATTCCACTTTTTTTGCGGGTTAAGGAAACTTTAATCAAAGAATAAAGCTGAGCTGTAGGCTTTTTATATTATATTATGAGAACATTTTTAATATCGATATATATAAATAGTACTATACTTAATGAATGGGATGCAAAAAAAATGGACGGTGTAAATCTTTTTAATCTCCCCGTAGATGATATGTCCCGAGCCAAAGAATTCTTTAGTAAGACATTTGCTTGGACTTTTATGACTACGGGTATGGACGGGGATCATCATTTTGCTACTACAGTACCAACTGATGAAATGGGTCAACCAACTGAGCCTGGTGGAATAAATGGAGGATTACTTCAGCGGGGTGCCTATGAACAACAGATGACAAGTATATTTATTAAAGTAAAATCAATTGACAGTACACTTGAGAAAGTTGAAACCAATGGGGGAAAAATAGTTCTTACTAAAGTTCCAATAGCAGATTTTGCTTATTTGGCTCAAATTAAGGATACTGAAGGAAATTTAATTAGTCTTTGGGAAGAGAGAAATCAATTTTAAGAATGAAACTCGATTCTAAAAATTATAAAAAAAAATGTCCGATTATTATTTTATTAGACCTAAACACTCAAGAGCTATAATTTTAATTTTCTC
>JAEOTL010000033.1 GCA_016839845.1 Promethearchaeota archaeon | reverse complement strand
CTCCTTGTATTCCAGATGGTACTGTTGCATCTGCCTTCTGGTTCTTAGGGAAAGGTTGCGAAGCAACGCCAGATGGGAGAAAGGCAAGAGAAACCCTTCACGATGGAAGTATATCACCTGTACAAGGTAGAGATCAAAAAGGACCTACCGCTGTTCTGAAATCAGTATCAAAAGTAGATCCTGTAAGTAGCTGGAATCATCTTCTAAATCAGAGTTTTATGCCCCAATATTTACAGGGTCATAACGCAGAAGTTTTTACTCAATATTTGAAAACATGGGCAGATTTAGGAATTCATCATATCCAATTTAATGCTGTAGGAAAGGAGATACTGGAAGAAGCTCAAAAGAATCCGGAAAAATATCTAAATCTTATGGTGAGAGTTGCGGGATATTCTGCTTTTTTCGTAGATTTAAGTAAAGATTTACAAGATTCAATAATAGCTCGAACACCACAGTGTTTTTAGAAAAAAGTCAAGAGGCAGATCCTTTGAATGGAAGCCAAACTGGAATAATATTTAACATTCAAAGATACAGCATTCACGATGGTCCTGGAATAAGAACAACGGTATTTCTTAAGGGTTGTCCACTCAAGTGTAAATGGTGTTCAAATCCAGAGTCGATTAACCCTCATCCCGAGATTTTTTTTAGAATAGAGAAATGTAATCAATGTGAGATGTGTGTAGATGTTTGTAAACTACAAGCTATAACTTTTTTTGATAATTCTATTCAAATAAATAGAAGTAAATGTAATTTATGCATGAAATGTGAGGAAATATGCTCATTTAGTGCTATAAATCATACTGGGCAAAAAGTAACTGTGAATGAAGTAGTTAGGGAGGTTATGAGAGATGAATTATTCTATAATAATTCAGGAGGGGGAGTAACTATTTCAGGAGGAGAACCCCTTTATCAAATAGATTTCACAGTCAATCTATTAAAAGAATTCAAAAAAAGATCATTACATACTACTATAGATACCACTGGATATGCTAAATTTGAAGAATTAGAAAGAATTTTGGATTATGTAGATTTAGTACTTTTTGATATTAAACATTTAAACCAAGAAATACATCAAAAAGGAACTGGTGCAAAAAATGAGATAATACTAAATAATTTAGACAAAATTCTCGAAAAGGGATTAAGTGTTTGGATAAGAGTACCAATCATCCCTGATTTTAATGACTCTAAACAGTATATGAGTAAATTAGCTAAATTTTTATCAGAGAAACCAATTGAAAAAGTTTCTTTATTGCAATATCATGAATGGGGAAAACATAAATATAAATATTTAGATAGAGTATATCCTTTAAGAGATGCTTTTTTTATAGATGATGAGCAATTAAAAGAGTTCAAAAATGTATTAGAATCTAGCAAGTTAAAGGTTACAATTGATTATTAAAGTACCTAAGTCAATAATGCAATTTAAAATAAAAAAATAGTTTTTAAATCTTTAAATTTTCTAAAATTTGCTTTACTTCTTCAGGATGTCCTTTTACAGAAACTTTAGGCCAAATATGTAAAATTTTTCCTCCTGGACCTATTAAGAATGTGCTCCGAGTCACACCAATATATTCTTTCCCTCTAAATTTTTTCTTTCCCCATTTACCATAAGCTTTTAATACTTCTTTATCTAGATCGCTCAATAGTATAACTTTCAACTCTTTCTTCTCAATGAATTTAGCATGAGATTCGGGAGAATCAGGGCTTATACCAATAACCACAGCATCTAATTTCTGGAGTTCGGGTAAGATTCCTGTAAAACCAATAGCTTCAGTTGTGCATCCTGGTGTATTATCTTTAGGATAAAAATATAGTATTACATATTTACCTTTAAAATCCTCTAAGCATACATTTTGATTATCTTTGTCAGGAAGGCAAAATTTAGGTGCTTCTGTTCCAACATTCAGTTCTAATATCTGTTCTGACATGATTTAGTTCAATTTTATTATTAATTAGTAGTATTTTGAATTTGATTTTATAATTAATTATAGATATTGGATTGAGATTATCAATATTCGCTTTATAATGTATTAAATATCTAAACAATTGATTTACTAATACAAAATCTAGGATTATTTCTATTAATAAAATATAAAAAATTAAAAATTAGTTTAAGCGGGTTTTAAGGATCATTACGAAAAGGATGACGTGCATTTTCTGCATTCTCTATTGCATCATCTACGGTTGGTAAACCTTCCATTGCTTTTCTAATCGCATTTCGAGTCGCTTTATAATTATTGATAAAAACTCTTTTTCTTGCACTAGCACTTGGATGAACAAATACATTAACAATTAATACAATATCATCAGCTAATTCCTTTGGGAGAATTCCATCTTCAACGCATTGCATTACTGCTTTAGCGATAGCAGCTTGTGCAGGTCCATAAGTTAAACTAGCATGACGAAGAGATGTTGGCCGAACTGTTGGTATCATAATTGTAGGTGGTTTTATTTGCATATTTGGTTCAAGTATCACTTGAAGCCCCTCACGACCTTCTTCTGGATTAGTTAATGCTTGAGCATAAGCATTTCCAACAGGTCCATCCTTATTACCTATTAAAAGATCAATATGTGCAAGTTCAGCACGATTCCCAACAAGAGATTCCCCCACCTTTAATCCAAAATCAGTTATTTTCTTGGGTGTAATTCCCACCGCATAAAAACGGCTCGTGATTGGTTTATCTCCGATTTCAAATTGGATTTCTGTTTTTTCAATTAATCCTAACTTTTCTAGCTCAACGCGTAATTCATCTTTTATTTCATATGAAAGTGTATCACCCACAATAATAGGTTGACGAGTCTTCCCAACTGGTATTTTCATCAAGTTTAAACAAGTTTTTGCTCCTAAAGCTCCTGAACCTATCAAAAGTCTAGCTAATTTTTGAACTTTCTTCTGAAGTGTTTGGGCTTCTTGTAATTGATTATTTTTTACATGATTATAGATTTCGAGCCAGATTTTGGGCATTACATTTGCAGATCCTAAAATACACCCTGCTGCGCCTCCAGCTAGGGCGCCTAATACATTTTCATCCCATCCAATCAAAACTGAGATTTTATCACTGACTTTTTCTAATAAAGCTGAAAAATATTTATAATCTCCACTTGAATCTTTTATACCAACAATATTTTCGCTATCTACAAGATCTTCTACTACTGTCCAAGGTAGCTCTACTCCTGTACAAACAGGAATATTATATAATATTATTGGGATGTCTGTTTTTTCTGCTATAGTAAAATAATGATCATACAATCCCTTTGCTTTTGGTTTTAAAAAATACGGAGTAACAATTAATACAGCATCAGCACCAATATCAGTTGCCGCTTTTGTATTATCTACGACTAATCTTGTTCCAGTATCTCCTGTTCCTGCTATAACTGGAACTCTACCATTAGTTTCATCTACTACAATCTCAATTACCTTCAATCGTTCTTCAATTGTCATATTAACAAATTCTCCAGTTGTCCCTACAGGTACTAACCCAGTAACCCCCTGATCAATTAGATGATTAACAAGGTTCCGTAGGTTCTCTTCATTTATTGTTTCGTCCTTATTAAAGGGAGTGACCATAGCTGGCATAACTCCCGTCGGTCGAAAATCAAATTTTCCCAATTTTTTAACCTCTTTTAAATTAACTTTCATTTATGTAAGTTTTGAGCTGCAATTATATCAATACCATTTTCAGTAAGTGCTTTAGCTGTAGTATTTACAGATACATATCTATCAAGAAGACCTTGTCGCATAAATTCCCATTCTCCTGAATCAATAATTTCCTTTTTATCTCTAAAATAGTCTAGAATGTCTGTTGGATGTTCTCGAGTTTTTTCAACATCAATATTACCACCTTCATGTTTAGCGCTGATATTTTTCACCTTTTTAGCAACTTCAATCAATTCATCTCTTCGATCATATGGTTGTCTTACAATACTCTTCCATGTTTCAACTATGTGATGTTCTAGCCTGACAACATCTTCAAAATCAAATGCTTCTCTAATATAAGCAGATAATTCAAGTGTTTCATTATTTACTGCATTCGAGAGATTAAATCCTATTAATGGACTTGTACCATCTTCTCTGGCAAATAATTTTGCAGTCATTAAGGTCCAAAGGCATGAAAAGGGATTATCGTTACCCATATAGACTGAAATTTTGAATTCATTATCTATTCCTAATTTGTGAATAAAATACCCAAGAAGTACAGTTCCAGGATTAATATTGAGAACTTGTTTAATTCCATAATTTGTATAATAATACAGAAATTCATCAATCCATTTCAAAGCGAAATTATTAGGCTGCCCTACTCCACCAAAATATCCGGTTATAGTTTCAGGTCCCCCTAAATGGATATTTACTGGCATTCCATCCGGACCAGGAGCAGTTCCCTTTGTATCCAGCGTTTCAACATATGTTGCTCCTATAACTTGCATAGCAGCAGCCATCCCTAGTAAATCACCATCGTCTTCTTGCTCTTTCATTTTTCTTACACGAATTATTCTTCCAGGAACTAAATTCTGATCATTTATCGCAGCTTTCGCAAGGTCAATAAGGAATGGAAAGTATTGGCAAGCAGAAAGTTCCAAGGTCACAGCATAATCTTTTTCAAATTTCATTTCTGATAATCTATCGCCAAGGATCTTTTTTCTATAATCTGAAATACTTATAAAAGCGTTATTATCTCTCTGTT
>JAEOTL010000242.1 GCA_016839845.1 Promethearchaeota archaeon | reverse complement strand
GTTGCTTATTTTTTATAAATCCCACTAGAATCCCCGTTCTTCGTCCGTTCTATAACAGATAACAAATTCGTACAATAAAACTTATATATACACGATATACTTAAAATATCTTAACTCAAAAGTATTCAATTGAACAAATCATAAAAAATTATATTTTAGAATTGTAAAAATTAAATACTTAACCGATCATAAAGATCAAAGTACAAAAGATAATGTAATAAAACTAACATTGCATTGCCGTACTTACAATCGAAAAATTAAAAATTCGGAAATATCAAAGTAGTAAGATCTACACGTGAAAGAAAATGAGCAATTATAAAGATAGGCTACGCTCAACAAAAGTAGGAACAGAAGAAGTAAGCTGTAGTTCAGATGCTAACTGTTGCAGTAATCCCTGTGTTGAATCAAAAGATGGAGATTTAATCTGCATTAACTGTGGAATGAGCTTCGGGCGTAATCTTGTAGGAAATGAAAGGCGAGCATATACAGTCGAGGAAGTAAATAAGAGAAGACGTACTGAACCTCGCTGGAGAGAGTTCGGTCCCAGAACTATGCTTCCTAACTCCAAGATTGATTCGAAAGGAAGATTAATTAATGCTCGAGGTAAAACATTATTCTCAAGATTATCCAAAATTCAAAATTCTCTAATATCAAGTATAGAACGAAACTTCTGGGAAGCTAAGCCAAAATTGAAAATGCTAACTTCCAAAATGAATATTCCAGATTATGTTAAAGAAACTGCCTGGAAGATTTATAGTGTCGTTGCTAAGAAAAAATTAACCATGGGAAGATCAATTGATGGATTTATTGCAGCTTCTTTATATGCTGCAATTCGAGTACATGAATTCCCACGATTATTAGAAGAAGTATGCGAAGCTTCAATGACCCCAAGACGAACAGTACACCGTTCTTTAGGTATGGTTGTTAAAGAAGTATTACCTGAATTGAATCTTAAGTATAAGCCGATTACGGCAGAACAATTAGTATTTCGGTTCGGGAATGATCTTGGATTACCTATGGAAACCCAGAAAAAAGCAATCAATATGCTTGTAGAAGCATCCAAAAATGGATTATTACGCACTGGAAAAGATCCAAAAGGATTAGCAGCAAGCGTAATTTACATGGCTGCTAAAGCAGGAAACCATCGTAAGACTCAAGCTGAGGTTTCTGATGTTGCCAAGGTGACAGAAGTGACTCTCAGAAGTCGTTCCAAACAAATAAAGAGTAAGCTTCGCTAATCTAGCGGATTAAATAAGAGTTAGTAAAGAACCAAACAATATTTTTTTATTATTTTTCTCTTTTTTTTTTTTATATTTTTTGTCTCGAATATTTAAATAAGCAATGTCGTGACATTATTCTGTTTTCTTTTATATTCTATTTTTACATATTAATTTATATTAATTCTAATCAAGTATAGAATAGTATTAACTAAAGTGTATAAATATGAATTTTGTTGAAATAATCATTGGGATTGGGAGTATATTAATAGGCTATGGCCTTGGGGCAATCTTACCTGCATATCTCATCGGCAGGGTAAAAGGAATTGACATTAGAGAAGAAGGAACCAAAAATCCAGGAACAACAAATGCATTTAAAGTTCTAGGGCTTAAGTTAGCAATTCCCACAGCAATTTATGATACGTTAAAGGGATTATTGGCAATGCTAATTGCATATAGTCTGAATGCGCATTTTATTTTCATACAATTTAGTGGTATCGCTGCCATCTTGGGCCATCTGTTCCCATTTTATCTTAAATTTCGAGGAGGTCAAGGAGTCGCAACAGCAGCAGGAATGCTCCTCTATTACTTTGTTGCATATTTGAGTGTCAGTTTAGCTACTTCTTTGCAATTACTGATTGTATTAGTTTTGTTAATTATCGTTATGTCGATTTTCTTATATATCTCGAAAAGCGGGAGCTTGTTATCTCCAATCTTATTCCCTATGCTTGGGTACTCTGTATTTGCGATATTTCCAACCAGCGGGTACAACCTTTTTTTTGTAATTATTCTTATTCATATCGCAACTATAGGAATGTTTAAGGTAATTACTGAGAAAAAGTTGGTAATTACGGATGAAGTCTTTTTATCTTCATGGTGGAGAGTTGCAATCAGACCTGCTACTCTTTTGTTTCTGGTCTTTTACTTTGTTTTTGGACCCGTAATAGGGATATCTCTTATAGGAATCGTTGCCTTATGCTTCTTATTTCTAGATTTATCAAGATTCGTATCAAAACAGTCCCAAGAATTATTAACTGTTAAAGTAAAATCAATATTCCGAAAAGGGGAAGAAAAAAAACTCTCTTCGATGACCATCTTCCTCTTCTCAACCTTTATCATGATTTTTGTGTTTGGACAAATGTTAAGTAGTGTAGAAATAGCGGTAACCACGCTGGTGTTTCTTGTATTTGGGGATATGTTTGCGAAAATATTTGGATTAGCCTATGGACGACACAAATTTTTAGACAAATCTCTTGAGGGAACATTAGCCTATATTGGAGTAATTATTATGTGTTGCTATATTCTTTTCACTTCCCTAGATATACCTTTACCTGTACTTATCGTGGGTGCTGTGGCAGCCCCTTTTATTGAGATTCTTCCATTAGGAATGAACGATAACTTTACAGTTCCAATTATTAGCGGAACCATTATGGCAGTAGCAGTATTCTTCGGATTATAAAATATATAAAGATGGCCCGTAGTCCCTTTATAGATCATTTAATTATAAATTTTTACTATGAATTAAGAATAAATAACTGGATTTTCTTCTAATTTATATCGGTATGAGTTATATTGAGAAGAAGTATAATCTGAAGATTCGGGAGATCTTTCAAACTCTCTCAACTTTAGACAGTTCCTTATTCGACCAATTAAATAAAAAATCTGTAAAGAATGTCACGGAAATTGCTAAGCTCTGTGCGGAATTCAACCATAACATAAACATTATCCTTAAAAGATATTATCCCGAAATCAAAGATATGAATGATAAATTAGAGATTAAGTCTATCCTGAAATTTTATTTTGATTTAATCTTTAAATTGACGGATTTGGTAAGGAATGTTGAGAATTTTCAGAGAATTGATCAAGAGTATTATGACAGACTTATGGAATTTATCGATGAGAAAGAGATTTTGATCAATGGGAAATATAAAGATATTTGTGCTCAAGAACTAACCGCTTTTTATGATAAAAGCTCCAGAGATAATTTAGAAAGAGTGCTAATAGAAAAGATAGAAAGAAAAAGTAGACAATACTTTACATTTGGAAGCTTGGAGGAAGAGATCAAAAAGAGAGCAATGATAACTGGAGCAAGCTCAGTTGTTATATCTGTAGCCGATAAATTAAGCAAGGAAGTATTAGCGAATGCCCAGTCAATTATTATCTTCGATATTAATGACAACCAAGATTTCACTACATTAACCAAAATAGGAGAGGAAATAAGAAATTTCTTAGAATCCAAAAGTTATGAATGTTCTGTCAAAAATGGGACCCTTATAACAAACGCAAAACTCCTACCAGATTAATATTTAAGATTTATTCTATTGAGGGAGAGGAGGAACCTCAAAATCGTTCCATTTTTCTGGAGTGGGATAATCCCACCATGTTGATGGGATGTTTGAATAGGTTCCATATTTATCAAGCCCTTTTTGAAAAGCTTTAATGTTTATTCGCGGTGTTTTCAAATCTTTTGGGGTAGGGTAGAAATACGCTCCGAAACCACCATCCTTCGTACCAAGATTTCTCACCATATGCCATACTTCTCTCTCAACTTCCCTAGGGGTGCCTTGGGTGTAGATAGATTGAATATTTACACACCCCCAAAACATTATTTTACCACGATAGGGACTTAGATCGGGATATCCACTCATTCGAGGACTATCAAGTTCAATAGCATCCAAACCCCATTCTATAAAAACAGGGATCAAGCGATCTATTTTACCACAACAGTGTAAATGTGCATCCATCCCAAGATCATGGGCTTCATCGATAATAGATGTATAAGAAGCTTCATAATGTTTTTTAAACATCTTAGGGTTGAAAAATGGGCCTTTTTGTTCCCCGAGATCATCGACTATCCATATTCCATCCGGTTTCAATCCATACTTAACGCTATTTCTCATCAGTTTAATATGATAATCTGCCACAAGATCTAATGCTGTCTCAAGTTCTCGAGGGAATTTTCGATGATCCATTAAATAGATATTAAATCCCCTCATGGCAGCTACTACTTGCGACGGCCCGAAAGTAGGGAATAAAAGTAGGCGGTAACTATCTTCGGGAAATTTGGTCGTTATCTCCTGGGCGAATTCAAATCTGCTTCTATCTTCTGCCGAGGGTGTATATTTCTCTTTATAAGCGGGATGATCGTTCCAATCTAACAGAGAAGGACGTCCAGGATGCCCCATATTTTGGTCATTTCCTTTCATGGTCCATATGCATCCCCATTCATCAATTTCCTCATGGGGAATGCTTCTCCATTTGTTCCCTTCGTAATTGGGATTATCTTTTGCCCATTCAGGTCTATCCCAGTTATATGATCCCCTCACATGAGGAAACAATCCTTCTTCTCCCTTATTCCACCCAGGTTTCCATGTTTGAGAATAAATAAGGGGAATGGGACCTATATCCCCGAAAGCTAAATTGAATACAGGCACTTTATCAGGATTCTTAAAATGAAGAGCAGCTCGGACGCGTTCTCTTGAGTTCATGATAATTCACATAATAAACAGTAATATTATTTATTTTAAAAAAATCCGTAGTTAAAGAACTTAACCCATGTTTATCAAAAGAAAACAGCCATGGAAAGATGGATTTAAATTAATAGACTTTACTTTAATATTGTATTTTAAATCTCGAATAATGTTAAAACTAGATGTGATGTTTAATTATGAGTAATGGAAAAGCAATAGGTATAATTGGGATAATTATAGGGATAGCTGCACTCGGATGGTTATCCTATGATCAATTCTTTGTTCAAGTTCCGCCAAGTTCACGCCAGTACTATGATTACTATGCAAGTACAAATTATGTGCCTTCTGGAAGTGCTTGGGATCCCAATTCTGGTTTATTAGTCGATTTTACTGTAAATGCGGGAGAAACAGTTTATTTTTCTTATGTAGCAATTGCTGGTATTGACGATAGTTCTGCACCTACCTCAGGTATGTATTTTCGTTTCGTGGTTG
This sequence comes from Promethearchaeota archaeon, assembly GCA_016839845.1. The sequence goes on along the minus strand of JAEOTL010000242.1, from coordinate 6,072 downwards.
ATGGTATTCGCTTGTATTCTCCTTATGTTCACATTTGGAGATATAATGATGATGGTGGTGATGCTGATGGTAGGAGAATCTCTGTAGTTCTACAACATTTTAACTCTACCATTGCTGCGGGACAACACACGGTATCTGTATCTTTCATGGGAGATTCTACCGCAGATTATGTCCAAGAACAAACCCTTTTTGTACATGTCTTTAGATGATTTTATAACAAATCCTCTTTTTTTTTTATTTATTATTTTTTTTTTAATAGAATTAAGTTGTTCTAATAAAATATTTAATCTCTACTGAATTATTTGTAATGACTGAGAATGGCCAAAAAGAAAAAGGAAGCCCCAATTACGGGAATAACAGTCTCGAAAGAAGAAGATTTTTCTGGTTGGTATACAGAACTAATTAATAAAGCAGAATTAGCGGATATCAGGTATAATATTAAAGGTTTTGTCGTATATCGAGAATGGGCTACGATGACAATTCGTAAAATGTATAAAAAAACTGAGGATCTATTAGATAAAAAAGGTCATCTACCTCTTACAATGCCTTCTCTAATCCCAGAATCAAATTTCCTATTAGAAGCTGAACATGTGGAAGGATTTACACCTGAGGTATTTTGGGTAACTGAAGCAGGAAGTTCTGGTAAATTATCAGAACGTCTAGCACTTCGACCAACTAGTGAGACAGCGTTATATAAAATGTATTCTTTATGGATTAGGAGTTATAAGGATCTTCCATTTAAAAGATATTTATCCTGTCAAGTTTGGAGATATGAAGGGAAAATGACAAGACCCTTTCTTAGAGGAAGAGAGTTCCACTGGATTGAATCACATAACGTGTTTGCCACAATGGAAGAAGCAATGGATCAAGTTAAAGAGGATATGGAATCAACTTATCAGATTCTTCAAGACGAATGTTGCATTCCTATTATCTTTTTTCAGAGACCAGAATGGGATAAATTTCCAGGAGCAGTTCATACATATGCTGCTGACGCCTTAATGGGATCTGGTAAAGTTCTACAGTTGCCTTCAACACATTTATTGGGCCAGATTTTTTCAAAACCATTTAATGTTAAATTTGTAGATACAGATGGAGAAGAAAAATTTGGGTATCAGACTTGCTACGGACCTGCTCAAAGTAGGAATTATGGTGCTATGATAGCATATCTCGGGGATGACAAGGGATTAGTGTTACCTTTTGATCTTGCCCCCGTCCAAATAGTAATTATTCCTATAATCTTTAAAGGGAAAGAAGATATCGTTTTGAAGAAAGCAAAAGAAATAGAAAATATTCTTAAAGATAAATACATTGTCAAGTTAGATGAATCTGATGAATCAGTTGGGAATAAGTTTTATTTTTGGGAATTAAAAGGAGTGCCAATACGAATTGAAATTGGCCCAAAAGATATCGAAAAAGACCAGCTAATTGCAGTAAAACGTCATAATGGTGAAAAAATCACTATAAAATTCAAGGATATAACTTCCTCCATTGAAAATATTGCAGCTAATTACACTAAAGAAATAAAGGAGAAATCTTTAATCGACTTTGAATCTCAGGTCGAGTGTGTCTATGAGAAAGATGCGGCAATTGAAGCAATCAACAATGGTAAAATAGTTTGTTGTGGTTTCTGCTCAATTGATATGGATGCGTATGCTTGTGCTGAGGTAGTTGAAAAAGACATTGGGGGAGAAGTTAAAGGAAAAAGGATTGATGAGGAAAAAAATGAGTTCGCAACATGTTTAATATGTGGAAAACCTGCTAGTTGTACTGTATATATCGCCAAAAGCTACTAAGTAACAATTCAATTTTGTTTAGTTTCACTGGTTTTCAAAAAGGAATCTAATTTTTCATCATGAAGTTTTTCTAACACCTTCTTCATTTCCTTGTATGCCACTGTTGAACCATCAATTGGGAATTTCGTTATTATCAACGTTCCTACCACAAAAAATAAGGCAGGAATTAATCCAATGTTCAATTTTATGCCAAATAAGGCCAAGGGTGCTTGAGTTATTGCATTTTGATCATATCCTGTTAGAACTAATATGAATCCAGTCAATGCTGCCGCTATAGATTGTGCAGGTTTAGTGAAAAGAGCAGAAGAGCCAAAATATGCGCCCTCTCTCCTTAGATTAGTTTTAAGCTCGTCTTCATCTATAAGGTCTGCCATTAATATCGGTGCTAAAAGTAGTACTGCAGCATACCCAATCCCAATTAAAAACAATAGGATATTTGACGTGGTAAAATCTGATACAAACGTAAGTATTGTTAAGCCGAAAATTGCTATAAAGGATAGGTAAATGATTGCTTTTTTTCCTCCATACTTCTTGTTGAATATCATTCCTATTGGGTATCCAATTAAGCTAGCAAAAATGAATACAAAAATTGGGAGAGAGGATAGAATATTCCCACTTGAAATTTTTAGCACATCCTGTACAAAAAAGCTTACTTGAGAATATATTGCAGAACTAATATAAACTAACATGAATGTAAAAGCAGTGAATATGATAAATCCTTTATTTTTCAGAGTATATTTAACTGAATCTAGTAACCCTATCCGTTCTGTTTCTTGATACATAAATTCTTTTTTTTCCTTTATCCAAAATGACATAATAGCTAATGTGAAGAACCCTACTATAGCAAAAATGATTACTAGAAATTTAAAAACAGGGAGATTCTGAGAATAGGGGGCTTCATTGACTATTAGAAAAAAGGGCAAAATGAAAGTAATTACTTGCCCTAATAACGTTCCCACCGCCCAGAAAAATCCTGTTTTTGCTCTTTCTTCTGAAAGGATTGTGAGCTCAGCTACTAAGGCTTGTTGCATTATCCCGATTATTGTATAAAATGTGTCATATATAAGTAGAGTAAATAATAACCAGAAAAAAAATATCCATTGGGAACTAGTTAGGGTGGGATCTAAACTTGGCGGGAAGAACAGGAAAAAAAATGCAATGCTGATCCCAGGAGTAGCAATAATCAGCCAGGGTGCTCTTCTTCCTAATTTGGTTCTTGTACGGTCTCCTAAATATCCAATCAATGGATCATTTATTGCATTCCAAACTATATAGAAAATCCACGCTAAGCCCCATAAAAGAGGATTAATTCTAATAACTTTAATATAGAAATTCATTAACCACGCAGCAAACATTCCCGCGCTTAAATTAAAACCAATACCGCCTAAAGCAAATTTAATATTTGTTTGACGTTCTATTTTAAATTTTTTTTCTACTTCAGTCATTTAAACACCAGTAGAAGATAATTAGGTTTTTGTTATATTAAAATCTTCTTTAGGGTTAAAAGTCATTCACTTATTTGAAGAGATATTAAGTGTCTAATTAATCAAAAACTTTAAGACAATTATATCCTTTAATTTTCTCAAATTTCTAATGGTATAAACAGCTATGAATGATTTTATTCGACCTCTTTCTGATGATTTTAAGAACATCTATTTCATTGAAGGAGAGAGAAAAGGAAACTATCCTTATTCAAACTCTCTATTGATTGATGATTGTTTAATAGACACGGGAATTTCAACAAGATATATGAACAAACTAATAAAGGAATTTCCAATTAACTCCGTCCTTCTAAGTCATTGGCATGAAGATCATATCCCTGGTAATCATTTATTAGAAAACTCGAAATTTATGTGCCATGCAAAAGACAAAGATCCCATTGAAGATATTGAAATGATGTATACCTTATACAGAGTTGAAAATACTCCAGCGGGAGACGATTTTAGGGCGTTGATTGGAATGATGGGTATGAAAAACACAAAAATCTATAAGACTTTTGAAGACGATGAAATAATTGATGTTGGTGATGATCTGGGGGTGAAGGTAATATTTACTCCGGGGCATACAGCAGGACACTGTGCGTTTATTGAAATGAATTCGAAAATCGCATTTTTTGGGGATATTGACTTAACGCGATTTCCATATTATGCAACAATTGACTCAAATTTGATGGAACTTGAGAAATCCATTGAACAGCTTAAAGTCTTTGATATTAATATAGCTGTTTTAGGACATAGAGAGATTGTTATAGGAAAAAATGTGATCAAAGAAGAATTAGATAAGTTTAAGTCCGTAATATATAAAAGAGATGAAAGAATCTTATCGAATTTATCTGAAAACCAACCAATTCGTCCAATAGATCTCAAAGATAAGAACTTAATATATCGAAGATATTCCTATAATTTTGAAGTAATTTCAGAATTAGTAATGATTGAGAAGCATTTTGATAAATATTTGTCTCAAGACCTTATCACCCCTAAAGAAGATGGATTTATTTTAAATTAATTAGAGAAGCTAAAGGTAGTTAGGTTTGAAGGAAAGAAATGAACCGCTTTTGTTTAAAAAATTCCCTAATTTAAAGAAAAAGGTTCCCTGGTTTCCCTTACTTACAAATACTCCAACTAATATTGACCGACTCACTGAACTTGAAAAGCATCTTAATTATAAAGGAGGAGAATTGTATATTAAACGTGATGATAAAAATCATCACATATATGGTGGGAACAAGCTCCGGAAATTCGAGTTTATCTTTGGGAAAGCCTTTAAGAAAAAGAAAAAAGGTATAGTCACTGTAGGGGGTATTGGGACAAATCACGGAGCAGCTTGTGCCATTTTATGTATGGGTTTACAACCACCGATTGAATGCAAACTTTATTTATTTCCTCAACCGCTTACTTGGCATGTGCAACGATCATTATTATTATTTGATTATTTTGGATCAAAACTTCACCTTAGTAAAGGTGATGTATCTGCCTTTATTCGAGCGATTTTATTCCGACTTTTTCATCCAAAATATTATTTTATGTTTCCTGGAGGGTCACCTCTTTTCGGGTTTGGTACCTCATTGGGAACTTTAGGATTTATAAACGCTATATTAGAATTAAAGGAACAAATTGATATAGGTGTTATCCCTGAACCAGAAATTATTTATATCCCTGGGGGATCGACAGGGACGAGTGCGGGTTTAGTTGCGGGATGTAAACTCTTTGGATTGAAAACTAGAGTTCATGTAGTGGCAGTATATGAGGATTTTCTTGCTAATCCTTCTGCTGTAAAGAGAAATGCAAATAAAGCTATTAAATTTCTCTGTAAACGAGATAAAACAATACCTAAAATTAAGGTAACTGAAGATGACTTTGAGTTTTTTGAGGGTTACCTCGGTTCGGGATATGGAATAAAAACAAGAAGTAGTCAAGATGCGGTCGATTTACTGTATGATTTAGAGGGAAAAGACAAAGGGTTTAAGTTCGATACAACGTATACGGGAAAGACCTTGGCGGGATTGCTAGATTTCCTTAAAAAAGAGGAGAATAAATATAAAAATGTTCTGTTTTGGAACACTTATAATTCAAATGAGTTAGAGAGTTTCATTAAAGACCGAGGTACCGATTATGATAATCTCCCAAAAGAGTTTCACCAATTCTTTAAACAACCAACTTTTCAGTGCTGGCAAATTACTGATTGCCCGAAAAAGATTAGAGACAAATGTCCTGCATATCTAAACCATGAATATAGATTTTGGAAAATCACTGAATGCTCTCTTGATGAAAAGAAAAGAGAAGAAGCATTTAAATATTTGAACAACGTAATTTATCTTGAAAAAGTATAGCTTATCTTAGATAATTTTTAACCTTTGCAATAGACCAGTAATTAAAAATGGAAGTGCAATGGTTGCATCACACCAAACACTCACATGTTTTGATTCTAGGTCATATTTACCCCACGATTTAGCCTCGGAAAATGTACTTCCTGAAAGGCCCCCATCATACTCCATGGCTGTGTGTATTCGAACTGAATAATTATAACCTAATCGATCAATATTATCAAATTCATCCAACATAGGAAAAATTTGTTGTGCCCAATTTCTCGGGACACCTCCACCAATAATTAGAGTTCCATATTCTTTTGACTTTCTTATAATATCAGCATAGATCTTTACATCCTCCAATATATCAAATTGGAAATCGTAACCGTTATAGTATTCATATTTTAAAAGCTTCAATGCGAATTCTGAGTCAGAAAACGCAGGTACAAATATTGGAACACCATTTTTAGCTGC
>JAEOTL010000098.1 GCA_016839845.1 Promethearchaeota archaeon | reverse complement strand
TTCCATTCATTTAATGGGACTAACCCTCCTAGAGTAAATTGTAAAGCAAGAACTAACCCCACACCCATAAAAAAGGCCTGAATTAATAACATTATCCACATGTTCTTATTTAAAATTTCTTCTTCATCTCGAGGAGGTTCTAGCATTATGTCTTTTGGATGTGTGTCAATAACTAACGCTAAAGAAGGAAGGGAGTGAGCAATTCCAAAAATATAAATATGCTGCCATTCAGAGCTAAATAAATCAAATGTGGGGATAAATTCATATGTAAAGAATATAATCGCTTCCATAATATTTAAACAGATAAAAAAGTAGATTATCACACGGATTTTTGAAAAAAGTCCGCGACCAATTTTAACTCCTTTCTCAATCGAAGAGAAATTATCATCAGAAATGACCATATCGGCCGTTTCTTTCGCAACATCAGTTCCAGTTATCCCCATTGCAATCCCTGCATTTGCCAATTTCAAAGCAAGAGAATCATTAATTCCATCTCCTGTCATGGCCACTACATGATCCGTATCCTGGTAGCTTTTTACGATTATTTCTTTATCGGAAGGTTCTACGCGTGCAAATACGGAAACTTTTCCAATTTCTTCATCGTTAAAATTCTTTAAATGTTTTCCTTCTGCAACAACATCTCCTTCATTATATATACCCATCTGTTCGGCAATTGTTTTTGCCGTGTCTGGATGATCACCAGTGATCATGACAACTTTAACAGCACCAGATTGACATTCACTCACGGCTCGTTTCACGTCATTACGTGGGGGATCCATTATGGAAACGAATCCCAAGAAAATTAACTGTTTTTCAGTTTCATCTCTACTTGGAATATTCTTTGCATTCAATGTTTTATACGCAATTGCTAACGTTCTATATCCTTGGTTAGCACGTGTTGTTATTGCTTCTAGAACATTATTTTTCAATTTACTTTCAAAGGTATTTACATTCCCGTCTACTTCGATTTGAGAAGAAATATTTATTATCTTCTCAGGGGCTCCTTTTGTGAATACATAAGTAGTAGGGGCACCATTCCTTAACTTGAAAATTGAACTCATAAGTTTGAGTTCTGAACTGAATGAAAATTCTGTTATCAGATCGTATTTCTTTTTGATGTCATAAGGAATGTATCCCGCTTTTTCCGATAAAACTAACAAAGCAGCTTCGGTAGGTGACCCAAGAGCACGTCTTACTGCCATCTCCTTTCTACCCTTCACTCTAACTTTTACATCTTCAAAGACAAGTTGAGCATTGTTATTTAGTATGATTGAGTCTATAAATTTCTGGAAAGTTGGATTATTCTTAATAGCACCATTATTCATGATTGTTCCTTCTGAATCATAACCAGAACCACTCACATCATATTCTTTTTCATTGATCCAAAACTTTTCAACGGTCATTTCATTTTTTGTTATTGTACCAGTTTTATCGGTACAAATTACTGACACCCGACCAAGAGATTCGATTGCAGATAAGTTTTTGATAATTACACCATGCTGTGCCATACTAAGTACACCGGTTATGAGGACAAGAGTGCTTAATAACGGTAGATTGATAGGTAGAATATTTGTTGCCCGTAAAATAGAACTTACTAATGCACTACTTATTTCTGATTGGATAAAATTCCCTTCACTAACTAAAATTGCAAATTTATATGAGATTAATATAATCAAGTTGATAATTACGATAGTACCAAGGATATACCCTAATTTATTCAACTTTCGAGTTAATGGGATGTCTTCAATCGTTCCCATTTCATTTAATGTCTGAGAGATCTTCCCAATCTCTGTATAAACTCCCGTTCCTGTTATTAACGCTTTTGCTCTTCCAGTGTGCACATACGTTCCCATGAATACCATATTTGATTGCTTTTGAAGAGGAAGCTCATCATCTTCTATTATTTTATCAGATTTTTCTATAGGTTCACTTTCCCCTGTCAGTGGTGCTTCATCTATAGTTAAATTAACTTGTTCAATAATTCTCCCATCAGCGGGTATTTTATCACCTTGATCTAAAATTACAATATCCCCGGGAACCAATTCTCTATTGGGGATTTCTCGTTGTTCCCCATCTCTCAATACATTGGCTTTCAAAGCAGAAATCTGTTTTAAGGATTCTAATGCTTTTTGGGCCCGAAATTGTTGAACTATAACAGTAGTTGAATTAATTACTACTACCGTGAATGTAATGACTGTTTCACCAGGGGATCCTAGAATTACCACAATGACTCCCGTTACAAGGAGGATTATTATTAGAAAATTAAAAATTGGAGCAAGATAAATCTTCCAGATTGATTTCTTAATCTTTGGGAGTTCATTATACCCAAACTCTTGATATTTCTTTTCCAGATCAGAAGAAGTTAACCCATGATCAGGATTGGAATTAAAAGAGTTTAATAATTTATCTACGGGCTGATGATAGTATTTCTTTTTTGAGTCATTTTTAATTGACATAATGAAAGCAATCGAAGCTGTAAGTTTAGATTAAATATTAAATATAATAGTTATTAGAACTTTTAATTGTTAACAATTTTGGGATATTCAACTCAAATTTCAAGAACTTTATAGGTTAAAATCTTGAGGATCTCCCAAAATTTCTTTTAGAATATGAAACTTCTTCCTAATAGTCGTGCTTGAGAATTTGCTGTATTTTTCGACTAAACTTTGTGTAAATATCTTCTTATCTGGTAAAGATTGTCCAATATAATAAATAAGACCTGCTGCAAATGCTTTATAATTTAAATTCTGGATTTGGCTATAAGAAATTTGAGTTAAGATTCTATCGGTTTTTAGCTGCATCTCAATCTTTGTTTTTTCAAACTGTGAAGTATCTTCAAAACAGTCTTTAACTTCCTCAAAGGGTATGCTGTTTAAATCTTTTTGAAATACAATTTTTATTTTATTTTTGATTTCCTTTTCTAGTTCATTAATATCTTTTTTTTCTTTTAGCATATTTTCTGTTCGTTTTACCTTCAGCATGGCATTCGAAAGCATTTTTTTATTAATTTTATGACCTAACTCTTTAGAAGCTTCAATAAATTCTTCGATTCGAACATTTGTAGTGTCCTTAATCTCAAGCCATATTATTGCCAGAAATATAATAACCATATTTTGATAATTATGCCTATGATATTTATTGTATCGCAAATATCTATTTTTAATTTCCCGATATCGGACCTTATCAATGTTCATTCCGATATTATGGCCTTTTAACAGCTCGATTGTTTTCCTCTGTTCAGAAAAATCTGACTGATAGTCACGAAACCACTTCTCAAGTGTCCTTATTCTTTCATATTTTTCCTTGATTATTGGGTCTTGCAGTGCTTTTGAGTCGTCAATCCGAATTCTTCGTTCATAATTTCGCTGTGATTCTGAAAAATACTCTCCATGTGAGCTTAAAGACTCAGACACTAATCTTTCTTCTAAGATTAGCCCACAATCTTGGCAAACTATTTCGCCGCCCTCTTGTTTCACGTTAGTATGCTGACAATCGGATATTTCTAACTCAAACACCTTGGGATATATTAAATAAAAATCCTTAAAGTGCAAAATTTCTTATTATGCGTAAAAACAATAACATTAAAAATTTTTATGTATTTCCAAAACAATAATAAGTAAAAATATATTAAAATGAAAAATATATCTTACTAATTTATCGAAAGAGGTGAAAATTTATATGGAACATAAGAAAGTGCTAAAGTTTCTTGAAATTATTGGATTTATATTCATGATAGTTTCAGCCCTCGAGGTTATCTTTTTTATTACATTGAATTTCACCCCGTTTGATAATATTATTAGCGACCCTATCTTTTTATCAGAAATTATTTATGGATCATCTTATATCCACTACTTAACCACAATCTTATGGTTCTTTTTGATTATCACAATCGCAGTTTATTTTATTGTAGGATTCTTCCTCAGGAGGACTGGGAAAAATAGTAAAATCCAAAGTGCTTCATTAGCAAAACTGATGGTTCTTACTGGAATGATTATTCTAATGGGTGGAATGCTAAAACTTAATTATTTAGTGTTATTGGGGAGAACAAGAATAACAACGCTGCTCGGACCAGTATCATTTCAGTCTGCAATGTATCGTTTTGATATTAGTCCACTCAGTGCTGGGATTTTTTGGCTATACTTTATTGCAGCAAACTGTAGTTATCTAATTGCAGCATTAGTAATAACAGCAGTAGGTATAAAATGGACAATATTAATGGGACAAGAAAAACCAAAAGAGTCTTAAAAAGACTGATTTCATTATGCTGTATTGGTTAAGTTCCAGAATCCTTTATTCTAGATGGTTGGTATTCTTCAAGGAATTCATAACTTTGATGTTTAAAGTAAGTATCATACAGCTTCGCATAATAACCCCCTTTTTTCATTAGTTCTTCATGATTTCCTTCTTCCATTATCTTTCCATCATCAAGTACAATAATCCTATCAACATGTCGTACAGTTACTAGCCTGTGAGCAATGACAATTGTGGTTCGACCTTCCATCGCTTTTTCCATTGCTTCCTGAATTTTCGTTTCTGTAAATGGATCAACAGATGCTGTAGCTTCATCTAAAATGAGGATGGATGGATTTTGAAGCAAAACTCTCGCAAACACAAGTAATTGTTTTTGTCCCATTGACAGAACTTTTCCTCTTTCCATAATTTGTGTATTTAATCCACTATCTAATTCCTCTACCCATTCTACACCCCCAGCTTGTTTCAAAACAGAAAGAATTTCCTCATGAGAAGCATTTGGCAACCCGTATTTGATATTATTCTCAATTGTATCATTCCATAAAAATGGAACTTGACCAATATATCCTACTTGCCGACGGTATTCATTCAATTTCAGATCCCTGATACTAATCCCATCAATCTTTACTGAATCATTTTCGGATTGAAACTCATATAATCTTAGTAAGATTCTAGCTAAAGTAGTCTTTCCTGCCCCAGTATGCCCTACTATAGCTATAGATTCACCTGGTTCAATATTCAGATTAAAATTCTGAAAGATTGGTTTCTCTGGGATATAACTAAAATTGAGATTATTAAATTCTAATTTTCCTTTAATATCAGAAAAGATATAATCACCTTCTTCAATATCTGCCTCAGCATCTTGAAGGCTGAAGATTCGCTCGGCAGCACTCATGCCCTGTTGAAATTGTGGCCAAAAAACTACCAGTTGTAGTAAAGGATTAAACAGCAACCCGAAACTTTGAAAGATTAAATACCAATCCCCCACACTAATCGTTCCCTGATAAATCAAACTTCCCCCAAAATATAATAAAACTCCATAGAGTACGTATATGACTGAATTAATTAATGGCCATAACATATTCATAGCATATTCCTTACTTCTATTCACTTTATTGTTTTGCTTGTTAATGACATTAAATTCCTTGAACAATTTGTCTTCTTGTCGGAAAGTCTTGGCGATTTGGATTCCACTCATCGTCTCTTGAACAAAGGCATTCACTAATGCAAGAGACCTTTGGCCCAATAGGGTTCTTTTTCTTACGATTTTTCTAAAGGAAAAAGTAAGTACAAATAAAAATGGGACGACGATAAAAACAATACTAGAAATAATAATATTGATCGTTAACATGGGTACTATGACTACAGCTAAAATCAACAAGGATGCCAATCCACCAATACTTTGATGAATCATTTCCCCAAAACGAGCACCATCGTTATTAACTCGACTTACTATCTTCCCTGTAGGAAACTTATCAAAAAATGAAAGATCTTGTAAAAGAACAGCATAGTTCAATTTGAATCTTAGATCGAAACTTACTTGAGAGACAATTCTAAAAAGAATTGTCTGAATTATAAAATGTATAATAAACCATAGGAGATTTAATCCGAGCGTAATGAGAATTGTAACAATTATTAACGGGAACGAATAACTGGATTGATTAGTTTGTTCAATTATAGTTCGAGTTAATACGGGAAGTACACCAAAAGCTATGGAATTTATTACCATTAATAAAATTATGATAAACATAGATTTACGGTAAGGTTTGAATATTCTAATAATTCGAGAAACTAGTGCTCTGTCACTGTAAATTCTATCATAATCTTCTGCATCTAACCCATAAAAAGCCATTAGTCCTCAGCTCCTATTAACTCTGAATATGTTTTATCGAATCTTTTAATAAAAATCTTTCGATATTCTTCTGAATTAATTAATAAATCTCGGTGTGAACCTTTTGCTACTATTTCACCTTTTTTTAAAACGATTATCAAATCTGCCCATCGAATTTGACTTAATCTATGAGTAATTAACAATGTGGTTCGATTATGAAGAATCTTCGAAATCGCATTCTGTATCTTTTCCTCAGTTTTTGCATCAATCGCGGAGGAGGCATCATCGAGAATTAAAATTCTCGGGTCAGATAGAAAGGCTCTAGCAATTGCTATTCTTTGTCTTTCGCCACCACTTAGCTGGACACCACGTTCTCCTACTGAAGTTTCATATTTCTCAGGTAATTCACTTATGAAATCGTGTGCTTGAGCTTCTTTGGCTACTTCTATAATTTCTTCCTTACAAAATTCGTCTCGACCGAATGAGATATTATCATAGGCGGATTTGGAGAATAAAAATACATCTTGCTCAATATATGCAATTTGGTCTCTTAATGATTTAAGAGAGAAATTTTGAATATTAATATTGTCTATTGTAATTCTGCCCTCATTCACATTATACAAACGAGAGATCAATTTAGTTAGTGTAGTTTTTCCTGAACCTGTTGTTCCAACAATCGCAACTGTTTGACCAGGAGATACTGTAAAACTGATATTTTTTAATACATAATTACTCGTTCCAGGATAACTAAATGAAACGTTTTCAAATTCTATCTTCCCTTCTATCTTTTTTACAATTGGTTCCGAGGGATTCGTAATTTCTGATTCAGTAAGCATAGTTTCAATTAACCTTTCTGCTCCTATTGATGCGGCTTTTATATAGAAGAAACTATATAGGCTTGAATCAATTGAGTTTCTTAGAACTGATAATAGACCAAGAAAAATTATGATTTCTCCCACGGACATTAGACCATAATAATTAAGGATAAAACTGTGTGTTAATCCTAAGGTTATAGCAACTGCAATTAGCAATCTTGGATAATAACGGGCTTGTATATAGCCAGCTTTGATAGAAATATCCCTAAAAATTACGGCAGAGGATCTATATTTCTCTATACTTTGGATTTCTTGCGCCATACTTTTAATAACTTCAATTCCATCAAGTGATTCATTTAAAATCGCGTTCATGTTGCCGAATTCAGCATGTCTGGATCTGAATAGAGGTGTCAACTTTGTAACATACCTTTTCAATGAAAAAAGAAATGCCCCAACAAAAATTATGGGTATAATAACTAACTGGGATAAATCTGGAAAAACAATAAATATCGTAGCTATTGGGACGATTATATTATTTAATGCAACTACTAAATTTGAGATTCCCGGATTGATTAAGAAATTTAGAAAACGAACATCATTAGTCGCTCTTGCCATAATATCTCCGATTGCTTGTCTATCATGAAAAGACTGACTCTTCCCCAATAAACTCATATAAAACTCTTTTCGTGCTTCTTCCTCAAGATATTGAGCTAAAATTATTCTCGATACCCTCTGTCCTACCCCAATTATTTGAGTTCCCAATGAAACTGAAAGATATACTATCGTCCAATAAAGGATATTTGGTGCAATGCCTCCACCGATACTGAGAATGATATCTTCAATTGCATAACCAATTATCACTATAGTAAAAGAGATCATAAAATTAGCAACAATACTTAGTACAATATAAAGCAAAAGGAGGTATTTGTTCTTCTTATAAAATAGGTGTGATAAAATCCAAGATCGAGGCCCTTTTAAACGAGCTTTCTCAAATGAATCCTTCTCAAGATTAATTTCTGAACTTATATCAAAATAATCTTCTATGCTTAGGACGGAACTTTTTTCTATCTCTTGTTGTCGCAACTTATTTTACTCAGATAAAAGGAAAGTATAATGAGTAGTTAAATAAAAATGGGAATTAAAATCTTTAGGAATATCGAGGTCAATAATAATGACTTAGAAAATTATTTCAATAGTAAAAAGAAAAACAAAAAAAAAAATAAATTATTTATCCCTCAGCTTAAGATATTCTATGTAAGCTTACTTTTTATCTGTTTGGCACGGCTACGCAACGTGACCTCTGTAATCTTGGCCACGTCAGCCACTTTTGACTGTGTCTTGCGAATTGACCCATTTTTAGCGGCAATATAAATACATGCAGCCGCTAATCCTTTCGGATCTTTTCCGGTTCGTTTTAAACCATTTTTAGAAGCATCTTTTAACATGTTTATAGCTTCTTTTTGAATTTTAATAGGTAATTCTAATTCATTACCAAATCGAAAAACTAAGCTTTCTGCTGTAATTGGTTGATATCTGAGACGTAATTCGGGAAGAACTTCTCTAATAATCATTGCTAAACTTCGATGTACAGTTCTTCTTGGAGTAAGAGAAGCTTCACATACCTCATCTAACAATCGAGGGAAATCATGAACTCGAATAGCGGCATATAATGATCCCGCAATAAATCCGTTAATTGATCTCCCCATGGTTAATTTCTTTTTTGCTACAATGCTATAAATTTTCCAAGCTGTTTCTGAAATATATTCAGGAACATTTAACTTACTTGTGAGCATTTTAAGTTTTGGTTTAGCTTCCCAAAAATTTCGTTCTATACTTGAGATTAATGAATTCTGAATTTTTGAAAGACGGGAAAACAGAGCTTGCTCTTTCGCGCCAATTGACTTTCCTTTACTATCAGTCTTAGTTGAAGGAAGCATGGTACGTGGTCCAAAATCCCTCCATCGAGGTTCAGTTCTGCGGCGGCTTTGTATTTCCTCCACAGTATAGGCTCTCCGTTCATTTCCTACAAAAGTTCTCTCGATAATTAATCCACAATTAATACAGATTTCATTTCCATCTCGAGATTCGATGAATGGGTTATTACAACATTGAGATGCAGAATTCTCTTGAGGGCGGTCCTGATTTTTCATAAGATTACGATAATTACTATTCATATTGACTCCTAATTTACAATTTTAATGAAGATGACACAAATTCATATGGAAAAATTAAGTTGAAAAATTAGTTGTTATTAAGATAAGAATATATGATCCAAGTCTTGCTTTTAAATGTTTGGATGAAATTTTTCATTTTTTTATATTTTTTTGAAATATTTTACATTTTGTCGGATCATAAAGTTAAATGGTCTTTATTATTTTCAGAAAAGAAGGAGAAATTTGTTAAAATGTTTATCTAATTAAATAGTAGCAGATTGAATTTCTTAAATAAACTCGTTTATTATTGGTAACTAATGAGAATTGTAAGAATTGACCTGAATAATGAAAAATTAACATTAGAAAATATCCAGATGGATTCGCCCTATTTCTTGCTTGGGGGTAGGGGTTTAAGCTCTCTAATAGTCCACAAGGAGGTTCCTCCACTTTGTGATCCCTTAGGGGAAGAAAACAAATTAATAATTACTAACGGATTACTGGCAGGAAGTCCTTTTCCGAATTCCGGTCGAACCTCTGTAGGAGCAAAAAGTCCTTTAACTAACGGTATTAAGGAGGCAAATGTAGGGGGAAGGCCTGCTATGATGTTGGCGTTTCATGGAATAAGAGCTATCATCTTAGAAGGAATATCTTCGGATTTAAAGCTAATTGTAATCAATGATGAGGGTATACAGATTGAAGATGCTAAAGAATTCAAAGGTATGGGAAACTATGAGCTTCATTCAAAATTAAAGAACATTTATGGAGAAAAGGTCGGAATTTATTCAATAGGTCCTGCCGGGGAGATGTTTATGAAATCCGCAACTGTAGCAGCCAATGATTTAGAAGGATATCCGAGCCGTCATGCGGCACGAGGAGGTTTAGGGGCTGTTATGGGTTCAAAAAAGGTAAAAGCTATTGTAATTTCTCCAACCAGCCACCCGCGATTTTTTATGCATGATCTCAAACAATTCAGAGAGATTTCAAAACCATTTGCTAAAAACTTAGCAGAATCAAAAAAGAACTTCTCATTATATGGGACTCCAAACATGGTGGTTCCAATGAGCACATATGGGGGATTACCTACAAGAAATTTTAGAAGGGGATCATTTGAAAAAGCACCAGAAATTTCAGGAGAAAGACTTCATGAACTTGTAACTGAGCGAAATGGCAAGAAACGGGTTTCATGCAGTCCTACTTGTGTCATTAAATGCTCAAACATCTTTGTTGATGAAGAGGGAAATCATGTTACTTCAAGCCTTGAATATGAAACGATCTTTGCAAATGGTTCTAATTTATTAATTGATAATCTCGATGCTATAGCAAAAATCGACCATTTATGTGACGATATTGGGATAGATACCATAGAATTTGGGGTAACCATGGGCGTTGCAATGGATGCGGGTGAAGTCCAATGGGGAGATGCCCAAAGGGTATTCGATATCTTAAGCGAGATCAGGGATGGTTCTCCTACTGGAAGTCTTTATGGTAATGGAGTTTATCATTTGGGTAATCAACTCGGGTTTAAACGCATCCCCCATATAAAAGGTCAAGGTATTTCAGGATATGATCCTCGAGTGTTTAAAGCTATGGGGGTAACTTATG
>JAEOTL010000241.1 GCA_016839845.1 Promethearchaeota archaeon | reverse complement strand
TGAAACAGGTGTAATGCTCATTAACCAAGCTAATTTAGATCTCGATAAATATGAGTGGGGTTTTAGCGAAGAATATACCCACATACCGAAACGTCTGTTAGCTGGACGTGAAAAAGCAGGTTATCATTTTATGATCAAAAATGGAAAAGTCAGCGGAGGAGCATCATTACCAGAGGAATGTAGGGAACTTCCTGGATTTCATGTTCGCATCGAGTGGGCATTAATAGCACATGCCTCATCCTTTATCTATGATCTTAAGGGTCAAAGACAACGGGGGAATGATGAAAAAATTTTGAATGATGACTTAGCTAAGGCAGGAAAAGGTAGTAAAACAAATCCGTATTTGAGTAAACCAATATGGCCACCTGGAATTGGAGAAGCACTCGTAGGCATTGATGGTCAGGGTCTTCATAATATTACCGCTAGACGCCTTTTGCATTCACCTGAGCTTAAGGATTTTCCTCATACTGAATTTGGCGTACCTATTCTTACTAAGATGACAGATGAAGAAAAAACGCGATTTTATAAATTGTTGGGACGATAAAACAGTTAATTGATAACTCAATTGAATTGTTTAGTAATATAAATGAATTAACTGACGTGAAAAAGCAGTTTGTTTAATTTACATATTTAATTTAATATAACAAAAAATATTGAAAAAATGAGGGTTTATTATGGTAGATAAAGATTTTTTACTCCAAAAAATTTGGGGAAGTTGGACAGGAAAAGTTGCGGGTGGCACGTATGGGATGCCAGTTGAGGGAAGAGGTCGCATGATCATTACTAATATGCACCCTCCTTTAAGTGGATGGACTACGCATCATAAACAATCTATTAATGACGATGAGCAATATGAGTTGATATCTATATTAGCATTAGAAGCACTGAGTGATGAAGAATTTGCGAGTAGGTTTAAAGCTGGAACAATATTTGAACCCGACTATCTTGGATCATTTTGGTTGAAGTATTTACTCCCTCAATATGTTTTCACAGCAGAAAAAGCAGCTTATGATAACGCGAAAGCTGGTGTTCCATGGGAACATGCGGGAGATTATGTATATGAACATGAGGGTAAGTTATTCGGGAATGAGTATGCTGATTGGATTGGAGCACAAATGAAGGGAGAATTATATGGAATGTTGCTACCAGCATGGGGTTGGTATGAAAAATCCAAAAATGATCTCGAATTATTAAAACCTTGCTTGGATTTATCACTTCAAGATGCGTTGATTGCACATAGAGACGTAGGAATCGTAGGGGAATTATTTATCTCTGCTATGGTTTCAGTAGCAATAGCACACAACCCATATGAATATAAGGAAGAGGTAAACTTCCCAAAGTCTGAAATCTCTAGGTGGGATAAGAAAGAAAACGAGCAATTTGATGGATTTACACAGCAAATTGACCAGACAGGGATTTGTTCTGAAACAATTATAAGCGATATTAAGCGTATTAAAGCAGTCTTGTTAGAGTATGCTACTTTAATAGATTCGATATCAACAGAAGACGTAGAATTATATTATAAATTTATAGATCCTATTATCGAAAATTACCTCAATAATCCAGATTCAAGAGCGTGGGAAACAAATTTCTGGGCGAAAAGTAAAGCTGATTGGACAAAAAATTTGGATGGGTTATGGTGGCTCTTTAAACAAGATATGGCAACAGATGCCCTTTCCAGATTTAAGGATTTTCCCAGTATTCTTGAAAGACGAATAAAGAGCTTTGATAAAAGTAAAGCTGTACATACTTTATTTAATAATGGTGCAATTATAGTGGGTCTATTATATGGAGATGGGGATTTCATCCAGACGGTTCGTATAAGTACTTTATGTGGAGCTGATACAGATTGTAACGCCGGAAATGCAGGAGCCATTATTGGAGCATATCTCGGTCAGAATTTGATTCCATCATATGCAAAGCGTTTTATTCGAGGAGAAATAGTTCCAGGGCTTAAGGAATGGACAGATAAATCGATACTCAATTTAAGCAAAAGAACATTTACACAAGCACTTCGTTTCGAAGAATTACGAAAATAGTCTTAACTTATTTCTCTCAATCTATTTTATTTTTTTGAAGTACTTTTCTTTTTCTTTCTTTAGATAATCAATAATTCCGAATGATATTTTTCTAAAAAGTAAAGAGAATTAATCACAGCTAGGTTGGGTATCCACATCTTATTAGGAAATTTAATAATCAACTTTACATTTAATTTTATAATTTCAAAAACTAATTAGATAAAAAAGAAGAATTGGTATGCAATTTGGAGCATTATTACTAAATTATTTTGCTACGTGGGAAGAAACGGTTTCAACAACTAAGTATGTAGAAACAGGGCCGTGGCACAGTGTCTGGTTCTCAGATCATTTCTTACCACCCTATCCAGGGTCAGGTCTGG
>JAEOTL010000240.1 GCA_016839845.1 Promethearchaeota archaeon | reverse complement strand
TTAATAAAATACCATTAATAAACCATTAAAAAAAGCTTTAAAAAGCAATAAAAACAGAATCTTACAAACCATATCTATGGAGTTTTATGAGTGAAATAAAAAAGTACACTATTGAGTTTTTAAAAGCGTTAGTAGACCCAGCAAGATTAGAGATTTTATATATCTTAGAGAATGAGGTATTAAGCTCTTTAGAAATCCAACAAAAATTGGAGAGATCTCAATCAACGGTCTCAAAACATTTGGGTATCCTAATTGATAATAACCTAATAAGCTTTCAAAAGAAAAATAAGATTAAGTACTATAATATTAAAAATAAAGATGTTTTTGATTTACTCAAAAGTATTAACTCCATCGTCGTGAACAATAACAAGGAAAAATTCAGAGATATCCAAGATGCTGACGTTTACGATACTTTAACTTAGAACTTAATAATTGAATATCCTTTCAAGTTTTTTCAGGTAAGAAATGAAACCGTCAAATAAAAATAAGAAAGATCCGATTAAATTTTTACTAGTAGGCTTAGATAATAGTGGAAAAACCTCAATCTTGAAATGTTTGAAAGGTATTAAGCATTTGTCCGCTTTTAATTCACCCCAACCTACAAGGGGTGCTGAAGTAGATAATTTTAAAGTTTTTGATTCGGATTACGCAATTTGGGATCTCGGTGGTCAAGAAACATATCGTAATGAGTATCTTCATAACTTCCAAGATTACTTAAAGGGAACAAAAAAAATTATTTACGTTTTTGATATTCAAGATGTGAAACGATATGCTATAGCACTTGAGTATATGGAAAAGGTCTTAGGGTCAATTGAAAAGCAGAAAGAAATAGAATTTTCGATTTTTCTTCATAAATTCGATCCTGATTTGAAATTTGACCAAGAGTTAAATGAACAGATTACAGATGATTTTATTAAAAAGATCAAAGAAGCTATACCTCCAAATTTTGTCTATTCGCTATATAAAACATCAATATATGCAGTCTTTGAAAAATCCATGATTATCTAAAGGATCTTAAAAAGAAATAAGCTATTTTTAAATTTATTGTAAATTTAAGATTTTTATAGAATATTAATATTTAAAAATGTCAAGTGAAAGCAAGGCTGATTCTTCTCATAAGGTAAATCCTGAGATATTAGAGTTCTCAATCCTTTTTCTAGGTTTAATTTTAGTAATTATCACAAGCCTCTATAATTATCTATTATTCCATAGCATTGCAGAGATATTTAGTATAGTTATAGCAGGTGGAGTATTTTTAGTAGGTTGGAGTTCACGAAAATATATGAAAGGCTCCTTCTTTTTGATTCTTGGAATCTCTTCTCTTTTTATAATCGCTTTAGATTTAATTCATACTCTTTCTTATTCGGGTATGCAGATTTTTATAGAGTTTGATGATAACCTTCCTACTTCGTTATGGATTGCTGCAAGGTATCTCCAAGCAGGTTCCTTCTTATTTGCATCATTTATTATAAAAAAGCCTATAAAACCATTGAAATTACTTATTGCCTATTTTGCTATTACTCTATTGTTATTCATTCTCATTTTCTTGGAAATTTTCCCGGCTTGTTATATTGTAGGGCAAGGTTTAACACTATTTAAAAAAGTAAGTGAATATATTATCAACCTAATCCTTATTTTCACATTATATAATATTGTAAAAAGTCGAATTGAGTTTGATAAAAGAGTTCTTTCATTAATAATTCTCTCGATTATCTCAATTATAATTTCGGAATTACTATTCACACTTTATTTTGGAGTCAGGGATATTCCTAATCTCATTGGACACCTCTTTAAAATAATTGCCTTCTTTCTATTGTACAAGGCAATAATTCAAATAGGAATTGAAGATCCTTTCAATCTATTATTCAGAAAAATAAAAAGAAGTGAATTAGAGTTAAAAAATATCATTAAACATTCTGGTGCAGGCATAACAATGCTGGATCAAAATGGACATTATTTATTAATAAATGAAAAAGCGGCAAATGATTTGGGAGGGAATCCAGAAGACTTTGTTGGGAAATCTCTTTATGAAATTTTACCAGAGGATCTGGCTGAAGAATACTTCAACAGTAACAGGGAACTGATTCAAAACGGAATTAGTAGATCTTATCAACGAACTTTTAATTTACCAAGTGGGAGAAGGACTTTCTGGATAACAGAACAACCTTTAAAAAGCCCTGATGAGAGTTCTTCATCCCTCCTCAGCGTTGCAGCAGATATTACTACGAGTAAGAAAGCAGAAGAAGCCTTAAAAAAGAGAGAATATGATTTAAAAGAAAGAGTAAAAGAACTTACATGTCTCTACAGTATTTCTAAATTAGTTGAACAACTAGAACTTCCAATTGAAGAATTTCTTGAAACTACATTAAATTTTATCCCAAAAGCATGGCAATATCCTGATATAACCTGTGCAAGAATAATTTATCAGGAACGAGAGTTCAAAACACCCAATTTTAAGGAGACAAATTGGATTTTAAAGAGAGATATTCTTGAATTCCGAAATGTCATCGGTCGACTGGAGGTTGGGTATCTAGAGGAAAGGTCTATAATGAATGAGGGACCTTTTTTTAAAGAAGAAAGAGACTTAATAAATGGGATATCTGAAATGATCGGGACATTTATTGAACGCAAAAAAGCAGAAGAAAGGTTGTCGCAATTGATCTCAACAGTTTCTCACGAATTAAGAACGCCTATAACTGTTTTATTAATGTCCATGGAGTATCTCTCCGGTCATAAAGAATCACTTAGCAAAGATGTAGAAGAGAAATTAATGGGAGGACTTTCAAGAAACATACACTTATTGAATGATCTTGCAGAAGATATCTTATTGGTTTCAAAAATTGACGAACATAAATTAGAATTGAACTTTGAAGAATATAGTCCCCTTGAAATAGTGAATGAGATTTTATTTCTTCTGGAGCCTATCGGAAAGGAGAAGAATATCGATTTTAAGGTTGATATTGACAGTAAAATCCGGTTAATGGGAGATATAAAGAGAATAGATCAAATCTTTCGGAATATTATTGATAACTCAATTAAATATTCAAGGGAAGGTTCAAAAGTCGAGATTTCAGCTATTAATGATTATAAAGGAAGATACAATCCAGAAGGGATTTCAGGAGTTCTTATTAAGTTTAAAGATAGTGGACGCGGAATACCCCCCAAAGATCTCCCTCATATATTTGAACGATTTTTTCGTTCCAGTAATGTTTTTGAAATTGCAGGAACAGGATTGGGATTGGCAATCGTAAAAGATTTGGTTATTGCTCATAAAGGAGAAATATCTCTTGAGAGTGAATTAGGAATTGGTACAACTTTTCATCTATTTCTTCCGTACATTAAACAAAATGAAAAATTTTTAAATCCTTAAATGCTCAGAAATATTGAGATCAATAATAACGTGAATCCAATCATGGCAGAAACAAAATCCCTGGTAATGGTTGTAGATGATAACGAAGATATTTTATTTAATTTAAATATTTTACTTGAAAAAGAGGGTTTTGAGGTAATAACTGCTTCAAGTGGAAAAAAAGCATTGGAAATTCTTTTGACCATAACGAATGAGCCAGAAGTAATTATAAGCGACATCATGATGCCAAAAATGAATGGCTATGAATTTTTTACTTCTGTATCTAAGAATTTTAAATTGAACCATATTCCCTTTTTATTTCTAACCGCTAAATCAACCCCAGAAGATATTCGTTTTGGCAAAATGTTAGGAGTCGATGATTATATCACAAAACCATTTAAAGCTGAAGATTTAATAGCCTCCATTTCTGGGAAGATCTTACGCAATAGAAATTCAAAATTAATTGATAATAAGATTAAAATATTACTTTCTTCGGTAGACGAAGAGTTACAACCTTCCTTATCTATATCCGAGGAATACCCCTTTTGTTTATTACTTGTTTTTTGGGATGATATTGCTGGACCGCTCTTAAAAACAAGTTATCCTCCCGAGGGTACTTGTAAAATTTCTATTAGTACGATAGGAAAGCAATTATTCCATGCCGCAACCTCAATATATGGATATGAGAAAATCACCAAAGCAGAAGGGATCCTGTTGAATGTTGAGAATATTGAGAAAAAGGGATATCTCTTTTTTGATTCCTATCCCGATAAGCAAGAAAGGTATGGAGAAAAGCAATATATGTTATCAGTAATAGCGCCAAATATTACCTATTTTGATTCTCTCAAAATCAAAGAAATATTAAAGGAAATTTCGGAGAAGATTAAGATTAACCAAGAATGGCAAATCAAGGATTATTGGGAAATGATTTTAGTAGTTTTGTCAAAAGGTTCTTTTCTCCTAAATCCTCAGTAAAAGAATCCAAGGTTGTTATTTTTTAAAAATAAAATTGCTTTTTGGTTTAGACTTCAAGTGATTTTTTTTGCTTTCTATAATATTCCATAGATATAACTTTTAAATCAGCTAATTGGATTGGATGAATAAGAAATCACGAAAAAAAAAAATTGAAGTGTGGAAATATGACAGAAGTAAAAGAAGAAGATAAGTATCTTACATCACCTGAAGTATGTTCATGGGCCGATGATGAAACTGAGACTTACAAAATTGAAATACAATTACCCGGCGTAGAGAAAGATTCAATTAAGCTTAAAATGCACGATGATAGCTTTTTTATTAAAGGAGAAACTGAAGACACTATTTATATTGGTTCCTATGCTGTTTGTTGCCCAGTAAAACCAGATGAAGCAAAAGCAGTCTATAAACAAGGTCTTCTAAAGATCGAAGTACCCTTTAAAGAGCCCGAATATAAGAGTGTTGATGTAGCTATAGAATAAATAAATTTTTTTTTATATTTTTATTTTTGAGACAAGTTTGTTTGCTTAAAAAAGTCCTAAATTGAAACATTTGATAGAAAAACCTATTAATATTCAATATTCATTTCTTTCACGTAATCAAAAGCAGAGTAGGCAGCAATAACCCCTTCAGATACACCTGTAATAGCTTGTTTAAATGGGGCGTCGGCAACATCTCCGGCAGCAAAGATTCCGGGAATATTTGTTTCGGATTTGCGGTTAATGATGATTTCTCCTTTATCATTCGTTTTCACTCCTACTCGTTTGACAAGATTCGAATTTGGTATAGATCCAATTTCGATAAATACCCCATCTACCTCAAATTCTTCCCCATTATTAAAAATAACCGATTTTACGGTACTGTCTCCTTTTATCTCTTTAATATCAGTATTATAAATGATTTTAATTTTTTCATTGGAATAAACTCTCTGCTTGTTAATAGGTTCTGCTCTTATTTCCTTACCACGATAAATTATATATACTTTTTTTACGCTTTGGGCAAGAAATAGTGCTTCCTTCGCTGCTGAGTCGCTTCCACCAATTACAGCCACTACTTTATCATTATAAAAAGGACCATCACATGTAGCACAATAAGACACGCCCCGTCCAGCAAAATCTTCTTCACCAGGTATTCCTAATTTTTTCCTTTCTGAACCAGTTGCTATAACAATTGACTTTGCTTTGAATTTTTGGAAAAAGGAATTAAGTTCAAAATAGTCATCAACCATGTCTATACTTCTTATCTCATCTGAGATATATGGGATATTTAACGAGTTCATATGATCCCTAAACATTTCCATTAATCCTTGACCGCTTATAGACGTTATTGCGGGATAGTTTTCAACAATATGCGTTGTTGTTATCAGACCTCCAAAGGTTTTTCCAATAACTAAAACATCAAGAGCAAATCGAGCAGCATAGATGGCACATCCTATAGCAGTTGGACCTCCCCCTAAAACGATAAGATCAAAAGTCTTTTCTAAATCAATGGTTTCTAAATCAATATTGAACACGAATATTTCCTCCAATCAATGCTCTCAAAATTTCTGGAGCTCCAACCATCCCAACTAAAGTTTTTTTATCGTTTATAATCGTATATGGAACACCTGAAGCATCGTAATATTGACCTATATCTGGGTTTGCCGCAATATCGATAATTATTGACCTGATTTTCCCCCCTGATGCACTTGCAAAATTGTTAACAATCTGCACAACTTGGGGGCAGTACGGGCAAGTTTCAGTTATCATAACCTTTATTGTTGAGGGTTCGATTCGAGAAAGATTTTGTTTTATAGTAGCTTCATAATAATTTGACATTCCAGCGAAAGTGAATAATGATTGAATAAAAGGTTGAATTTCACCACCCTTTGGAGCTGCTAAGTATCTTATTATTTCTCTTCCTCCATCATCAATAAAGAGAATTGTAGGAACACGGGATATATCATATTTTTTAGCAAACTCAGGATTATCATCAATAGACATTTCTTCTATTGTGAGCATACCGTTAGAGTTTTCTTCATAAACTCTTAATAGTGCCATAAACTGTCCACAATCCATGCAAGCTTTTATTTTGGTTCCATCGGCTTGTACTTTTTGTGATGTAAAAACCTTCAATTTAACAGGCTTACTTAATTTAGCCATTTCCGCCTTTATGATTTCTTTATATTTATCATCTTGAGACACTATGAATACATCCCTCCGAAATCTCTTCCTCTTGATCCAACTAATTTATCCAGCAAATCTTGAGGGGTAAATTGTCCGATTATACGATCTTTCTCATTGATAACAGTATGAGGAACTCCCTGAACGTCATATTTCATTCCAATGTCAGGATTCAAATTTACATCTATTATTTCTGAGGTGATCTTCCCTTTTGAGACTATGGAAAAGAGAGTTAAAACTGGCACAGTCGCAGGACAATATGGGCATGTTGGTGTAATGAAAATCTTCATATTCGATTTTTTTATTTTTTTAAGATGAGTAATAATTTGATCTGCATAGTAGGGCCTCACCCCTGAAAAATACTGAATGCTATTAAGAAACGGTACAAATTCAGATCCAGTTGGATGAGCTAAATATCGGATAATTTCTTTATCATTTTCATCGACAAATAATATTGCTGGAATCCTCTCTACATTGAACTTCCCCGATTCATCCTCGTTTTCTTCTGTGGATATTTCTTCAACTTCTAATTTGCCATTGGAATAATCCACCAATACCTTTAACAATTCATATGCTCCCTCACAAGCCATACACTTTCTAACTTTACTACCATCTTCTTGAGTCTTAAAATCTGTGAATAGTTTAAGAACAACTTTTTTTTTTAATTTGCTCATTTCACGCTTTATACTATTAAGTTCATTATCAGAAAACACTAACATATCACCATCTTACATCTTTCTATTATGAATATCTATATTAAAACTTAAAATAATTTGTCATTTTAAATGTAAAATAAACTAAATTCATAGTCAATTTTTTATAAATCAAACAGAAATATATTAATATTTCAAAAATCGTTTTAAATAATTTTATTAGAACTTAAATTGATAAATCCTTTTTATTGTGATCCTTTTCGATCCATTTTTTAAAAATCATATAGATTAGTAAACCAAAAAAGAATCCTACTGTTATATTTACGGCAAAACAAAATATAGCTGAGATAAGGATTACAGGAATTTTCCTTCTACTAGAGTCCTTAACTGCGATTCTTCCTAAAAGGTATCCTGTATACACTAACATTGCTCCTAATATTGCTCCGGGGAATTCGGAAAGGAGTAAGAAGAGAGTTTCAGAAAAAAATAATCCTAAGATTAATTCCATTATTCCTTCGAGAATCATGGATCCCCCAGTTCTTGCCCCAAATGCGTATTGTGCCATTAAACCCCCAGAACCATGACACAAGGGCATCCCTCCTAAGAAGGGATTGATCAAATTCATAGCACCCATATTGATTGAGAGAGTATTTGCATCAATGACATCTTCTTTCTCTGGGAATAAATCCTTAATTAGGACAACTGTAGCTATCATAACATTCGTAAGAGTAAGAAACAGCTGTGCGATCCCTGCAGATATCATTCCAATTAAAAGATTATTCCATGTTGGCGATTGAAAATGAAAATAAGGAAACCCAAATTTAATATCTGATATTTGAATGCTTCCTGAAATAATAAGAATTAATATGCCAATAACAGTGAGAACTATCGCAGAAGGGATAGGTCGGTTTTTTATAAGAATTAACACTATTATGAGCGCGATACCTCCAAGGAGTAAATTTTCATAGAATAAAACAATCCCTGCCCAACCTAAAATAAAAGCTAATCCAAGTTGGATCCCACGTACACTAATTATCGGAACTTTTTGAACGATAATATTTAGTTTCTTCGAAAGCCCCAAGAAGAACCAAATAATACCAGTTCCGAATCCAGTAGATATAACCATATTAGGAGTCCATCCCTTTGATAAGGCTATAGTTCCTATGGTTTTTTGGGGCTGTACTGGTAATGGTAGATTAAACCGGATTCCTAGAATAATATTCGTAATCCCTAATGTAAGAAAAATTCCCGCTGGATTTAAACCAACTATTGAGATATACCCGATAACAAAGGGAATCAATGTTCCCCAATCCCCAAAGGCACCACCGAATTCTCTTATGGAGAATTTCTTATATTTGGTTTTTAATGATTTATTATTTTTAGCTAATTCCAAATCCAAATCAAATAATGATATTCCTCGAAATAAATTAAATTTCCCCAAAAAAATCAGTTATAAAAGTAATTTTGTGTTGTACGATGAAAGTAAAAAGAAAAAAAGTATGAATGATTGAAGGCTGTATTATTCGTCAGTTTTTAGTTTGACATCAGTTCTCTGGATACCAACTTCTTTATTCGAAGGTAATGCGTCTCCACAGTTATCTTGCTTAGCCTCATTTTCTTTAAAAGCTTTATCGAGTTCAGCTTCTAATTCATCATCAGTCATTTCATTATCTGGCATATTTATCAAAGAGAAAGAGAAATATTTAAAAATTTAGATTATGATTTATTGATCTATTATGTAAAAAGAAGGCTAAAAAAAAGGTTTAATAAAAATTTAAATTATAGAGTCAGTTTATTCTACTCTACTGCTTGTTTTTCCTTTTCTATGGGCCGCCTCTCCGGAACTGCGATAAAATTCACGTTTCTCTCATAGAAGTTCAGATTTAAATACAGGTTACAATAACACGCACCATATTCTTCTATATCAGGAGGTGCATAATCGCATGGGCAAATAAGATCTCTGTCTAAATCCCTCTTACCGCTCGCAAGTCTACAAGGACAAGATTGATAGCCATGAGTATTTTTATTGTCAACTAATCCATCTATTAAGTCATTAAAAGTTAACTCATCTTTGTTTAAAATCCATTTATTTTTTTGGGCAACTTGATTAACATATTCCTCCATTCCCTCTTTTGTTGTCATATCCACTTTAAATCCCTCACTGCTCTAATAATTCCATATATTTATTTGGATTATATCCTACTACATGACCTTTTTTGCAAATTAGATAAGGATACGATATTCTTTCTTCATATTCGGATCGTAAATAATCTAAAATTTTATTTTTATCCTTGAAATCAATTTTATCGACATCTACATATCTATATTTCATCTTACGTTCATCAAGAAAGCGCTTACATTTTTTGCACCACATGCAGGTGGAAAGTGTAAAAATGAGAATGTCATCTTCATCGTTTTTTTCTCCATCAACTTCTTTTGCTAGGCCTTCAATTAGGTCTTCAACCGACATTTTATTCATAAATTTTATTACTATAATTGTAAAATTAGAATTTCTTGTTAATACTTAATCAATGTAAGAATCCTTCCTAATAATAATCTAATGTTAATAATTTATTAAAAATCTTTAAAACAACAAATCGAAACTAAACGAACTTGGGAGAAGTTTATTAATTATTAGTATTTAATCCAAGCATCACTGAATTTTTTGACTAATCCTTTTTTTTTTAAATACTTATATAATAATATCTCCTTATGAATGAAGATTGGTTCGATTTCTTCGATTCCTTAAACGAATCTTCTCTACTCAATATTGGAGATGACTCTGTTTTTCTTGAATGGATTTTAATGGAGGGTTCTGAGAGGATAAAGGAGTTATCAAGACAATTACGTACATTTCTAAACTTTAAATTCGTTTTAATTCGTCAGCGATACTCAAAATCGTCAATAGATAAT
Source organism: Promethearchaeota archaeon (assembly GCA_016839845.1). The sequence goes on along the minus strand of JAEOTL010000240.1, from coordinate 17,422 downwards.
AATAAAACTATTTCTGAGATCTATACAGAACAATGTAAAGATTTTTCAAAGTTAGTGTCCGAATACTTACTTTTAATAAAGAAAATCGGAGCAGATGAGGATTGTTTAGCAAAAAAATTACATATTATTATTGAGAAGGTGAAATTTCAAGCAAATGATTCTAAAATTGAAACCTTAAAAAGGATTAAACTTCTGGGTGGATTTATTTGGAAGAAAATCCATATTCTTTCTGAATGTGAACAATATAATTCGATATTATTAAAGATAATTATTAGGACTGCAAAATTATTATGTAATGCTGAAAGTTCATTCTATTTCCCTTTTACAGACTTTTATAGGGAATTAGAAAAAAACTATGTAGATTTGGAATATGAGATATCTAACTTACTCCAATCTAATAGAATTAAAGAATACGATGAAAATCGTAGACAACTAAAGGTGAAAATACTGGAATGACAATATATGGTTCACAAGAAGCAAAAAGAATGACAACAAGAGAACTTCGAATTGCTGTATGTCCTCATTTTGGATGTTCTTATCTTAAGAAAGTAAAACCCTTAAGATTTGGTCTATTGGGACTTCATAAGTACCCTAAATGCTCAAAACATGGATTTCCACTTGTTTTCATTGATGAGTTTATAGGAAATTTTATCAAAGCTGTAAATGCTTGTTTATATGATAAAGGAGGTCTTCCCCCAGAAAAACTAATAGACGTGTTGAAGGTTGTTTCACCAGAAGATTTAAAATCATTCGTTAATGCTTGGATGCATTGTAACCCTATTGGAAGAGGCTCTCAACTTGTCTCTCATTATCTAGATAGTTTGTCTAAGGCTTACATAAAATTATTGAGCAGGAAGCAAAAAAAATCACTTAAAAATAAGCCTGATAAAAAAAATGATCGTTTTAAATTGCTCCGCAAGGGTCTAAATCAAATTTCAATTGAATTTGCTAACTTTCTAAAGGAATTTCGAGTCAAATCCAAAAATTTTTGTGATCTTAATGATCTTCATCCTCTCTCCAATATTACACTTGAATTCCTCGAAGCTTGGTTAAAAGATCAACAGTTAATGATTATAAGACCTATAAAATTGAATAATTCACTTCTATTGGCTAAACAGCACTATGATGCAGTTCTTCAATCTGGTACTTGTTTAACCTTGATGGGAAAGAATACTAATAATTTTGTAAAAATTGTTCCCGCATACGAATTATTTTCAGCATATTTCGAATTTTTGGTCTCAGGATTATGTACGGAAATAAAAGATATCGATATTCAAAACTTATTTGAAAATCAAGAAGAGTCTTCAAGCTTTTATAAATCAGATTCTTTAAATCAAATACAAAACGACATTACATCACCCAAGATGATTGGATTAGACAATAAAAATCATAAGAAAAGGTATTCCGTGAAAAACTTCTTGGATGAAATTATGGAAGAATTAAACAAATATCCTGAAGAAATGTATCTCCTAAATCCTGATAGAGTTAAAAGAGGTCGTTCTGGATGCACTTTAAAAGACATTTCAAAAATTTGGGGGCACCATGATGGATACATTTCAGAGAAATTATCTTATCATGAGAACAATACTAATTTTGTACTTCCTAATAAGAACCTTAAGGAACTTAAAAAAAACCTAAAAGAAGAATTTGGAGATAAAGCATGCCATTGTTATGTGTTAATAAACTCACATAGTAGCGGAAAAATTTCATTTGATACACTTATAAAAAATCTTCAAGTTGAGTTAGGAAAAATTTCTAAATCAGTAAATACTACTCTTGAGGATCTCGCTCTGATATTTGGTTATGGATACGGAATGATGACTTATATGCGTCAACATGAAAAATTCACTTTATCTAAGGAAAGAATAAGTTTAATTAAAAGAAATATCAAGCTAATATTAGGAAACCATGCTAATAACTCTTTAAAGATTTGCGAAAAATACATAAAAAAAAATCCAAATTTACATGATTACTCAAATCAAAAATTTATGATAACTAACCCAGATTTTTTCAGTGATATTCATGAAAATAAGGAAGCAATGTACTGGTTGGGTTGGTTATGTTCTGATGGATGGGTTTCTCAAACAGGTAATAAACATTATCAAATACAGCTTAAATTAAAAAGAGAAGATCGCATAATAGTTGAAAGGTTTGCCAAAGCAATAGGTTATGACCAAGAAAGGATTTTTGATGAAATTTACTTAGCAGAAAATGAGAATGGAGATATTACCCCAACATATAGTTCAAGAGTAATTTTTGGCTGCAAACCTATGTGGCATGATTTAAAAAAACTTGGAATATTTGAGTTTAAAAAAAACGGAAGAATCCCTCAAGTCATTAGAGAACTTATAAATACAGCGAAAAAAAAGACCACTAATGCACGATTTAGTGACACAAGAGAAGGTAGATTAGCCCTAAGCTTTCTTATTGGATTTTTTGACGGTGACGGTAGTTATCGTGGAGGCTTATCTGCTATCATACTAAATAGTAAGAAATTTTTTTTGGAAGATGTTAAAGATATTTTTGAGATTAACAATGATGTAAAAGTAAACGCTAAGGAAGTTTTTGATGAAAAGACCGGTGAAATAGCTTGGAAAACAAGATATCGATTATCCTTAGGTACAGATTTATTTAAACAAATGCTTCTCTCATATGAAAACAGTCTACAAAGGAAAAGACCAGAGAATTATAAATAATTCTGAAAAATCTCAATTATTTTGTTGAAAAGGATTAAGATTTATTTATAATTTAGAGATAATAGTTTTTTTACTCTGTATTTATATAATAAAATTACTAACAAGTATAATTTCCAAGTGAAATATTATGTCAGAAATGCAAGTACCAATAATAATAACAAAAACAGATTGCTCAAGATGTCATGAGCTCAAAGACTGGCTCAAAGAAAACGAGGTTAACTTTGTTGAAAGAGACATTGACGACGAGGAATTCGTTCATGAACTATTGCATGACAAAAACTTTTTAGGGACATTCTGTGATGCAGATGGATGTATTGTTAACACCCCCGCTGTTTTACATAAGGGAAAATATTGGTTTAAGGAACTATGGGGGATTAGTGGTCTTAGAATTAAGGAAGCAAAAAAGTTGTTTGATGTTAAATAAATTTCTTTTTTTATTTTTTCAACAGGTTCTAAATGAATTTTTAATATTCTATAGTCCCTTCATAATGGACTGGAAAGATCTATTCTTACCGGCAGTTATTTTCATTTAAATTCTGCTAATCGTTTTATAACTTTACGGATTGTTCTTAACCCTTCTTTATCCGCTTCAACACCTTCTTTTCCTAAATCCTTTGTCCATAGACTCGCCCCCAGGTTAGCACCAAAAGCACCCCCCGAAACAGGAATAATATGATTCTGTTGGTAAAAATCTAAGACACTTCTGATAGCAATTTCTTGACCGCCAGATCGATCACCCCCTACTGCTAATGCTATTCCAATCTTATTATTAAATACTCGGGGATTTTTCGCTACTAACGCACGACATCGATCCATGACTGTCTTTAACTGTCCTGATAAATTTCCTTGAAATATAGGGGTTCCAAAAAGAATAAATTTAGCTTTTTCTAATTTAAGATAAAGTTCCTCCATATCATCTTTGTTTACACATCCACTCTTCTCCCGAATACAATAGTCACAATGAATACAGAAATTTATATTCTTTTTTCTTACTGTCCAGAATTCTATTTCAAATCCAAATTTCTCATTAGCATACTTTAATGCGTATTGAACTGCAAATTCTGTACCTTGCTTTCGAGGGCTACCACATATTCCCAATAATAAGTTTTTATTTTCTTCCATACTATAACAATTTACATTGTGTTATTAATTAATAATTATAACTTTCTTAAAAAAAATATAAATTCTTACATACTAGTTAATTACTAATGGATTTAACCAAACCAAGTTTAGCAAGGATTAAAATAAAATTTCCAGAGCAATTATGGATCTCAGAGATATTCAAAAATTTTCCTGATGTAAAGATGGAAATATCCCATTTCCTTCCTTATGATCTTGAGAAATCAATTGGGAATTCAGTAATCGAGATAATGCATTACGATCTAGGAGCCATAATTGAACTAGTAAGCAGTCATCCCTCAGTTTTTGAGTTTAACGTTATAGAAACTGAAGAAAACAAAGTAAAATTTAATGTAAAAACTAAAGATCCTTATTTATTATATGCAATAATAAAATGTGGAGTCCTCATTGACTTTCCAGTGAGAGTTGAGGAAGGTTTTGCTTATTGGAGGCTAGTATCCACAAGAGAACGAATAGATCAATTGTTAACCCTCTTCGAGGAGAAAAATATCAATTTTACCTTACTCAGAATTGGTAAATCACCTTATATGATTGAAGATGATAAAACTAAGTTGAATTTAGATGAAATGAATGTTCTTGATAAAGCTATCTCTTTAGGTTTTTTTGAAATCCCTCGAAAAATATCTTTGGAAGAATTAGCAAATCAGCTGGGGAAATCTAAATCTGCGTTATCTGTAATGCTTCGAAAGATAATTAAAAAAAAGGTTTTATTTGAGAAATAGTCAGATAAAAATTAAAAAAAAATAAAAAAATTATACCCATTCTTCTTTTAAGATATTCCCTTGGATACCGACAACAATGTACTTTATTGGGACTTTTCGGTTAGCTTGCTTTGCACCTTCTTGAGCTAAAGCTAGTAGACCTGAGCAGCAAGGAACCTCCATTATAGCAACAGTAAGAGTGTTGATTTTTGCATCTTCAATTAATGATTTGATTTTTTCGATGTAAAGTTCCTTCCCTTGGTCGAGTTTAGGACAAGCAATAGCAATAGATTTTTTGTTTAGCAGATCTCTATGGAAATCACCATAAGAAAAACTAACACAATCCGCTGAAAGTAAGACATCTGCTCCTTGATAATATGGAGCACGAGGATTGATTAAATGCATTTGAATTGGCCATTGCCTAAGGGCTGAAGGAACTTTGCCCGAGGCTTCAGATAGTACTTCTGGTTCGTTAAATACCCTCGTTTGAGCTGAAGGACATCCACATTGTTGAGCATGTTCAGCAACAATTTGCTGCACTTGGTGTGTTCCTGCCTGTTCATTTTTTTTTAAGATCTCAAGCCTTTTTTCAACTTCTTCTTCATCAAATTCAACAGCTTCTCTCTCAATAATTTCAAGCGCACCCTCAGGGCATTCTCCCAAGCATGCACCAAGCCCATCGCAAAAGACATCATTTACTACTTTTGCTTTTCCATCTATGATTTCTAAGGCGGCTTCAGCACAAGTTACCACACAATTTCCACAACCAGTACAAAGATCTTCATCAATTTTAATTATTTTTCTTGTAACTATTTTTTTTTCTTCAGATACAGTCATTTTTTTCTATCTCTTTTAGTTTCTTATGTAATATGAAATTAGAGGAAAATATATTGTTACTCTCGAACATGTTCTCGCTAAAAACCTTCGATGAAATCTAGGAATCATAATAAAAATCTTAAAATAAAATGGTAGAAGTAATAATTCTATGAAGGTTGTAATAATTGGAAATAATGTGTCTGGTACCTTTACAGCTCAAAATATTAGAAATCTTAATGAAGACGCAGAAATCGAAATTTTTACGCAAGAAAAATATCCCTATTATTCAAGGGTGAATTTACCCGAACTTATCCCCGAAAAAGTCACGATTGAGGATTTAATCGTTTTCAAAGAGGAGTGGTATAATGATAAAAAACTTAATCTGAATCTCAATACACGCGTGAATAGAATCGACCCTCTTAATAAAATTATTGAAATTGAAGGAAGAAGTGATCCCGTTTCATATGATAAACTTGTCTTGGCTTTAGGAAGTTCCCCAAATATTCCTCCAATCAAAAATGCTGTTGAAATGAGGGATGGTAAAAAGGGAGTATTTACACTACGAAGTATTGACGATGCATTGGAAATAAAGGATTTCATTAGAGAAAAAAACACACAAAAAGCCATTGTTATTGGAGGAGGATTACTCGGTTTAGAACTGGCAAATCAAATTAATGATAGCAATTTAAACACTACAGTCGTCGAATTCTTCCCTCGATTATTGCCAAGACAGTTAGATGCTGAATGCGGTGGTATGCTGAAAGATGAAATTGAAAGTAGGGGGATAAAAGTTGTTTTAGATGCTGCTACAGAAGAAATTTTAGGAAAAGAATTAGTTACAGGTATAAAGTTGAAAGGGGGAGATGAAATAGAAACAGATTTAGTGCTAATTCAAGCAGGGATACGACCTAATATTGAATTAGCAAAAAATGCAAACATAGTTACTAACAGAGGGATAATAGTAAATCAATTTTTGGAAACAAATGAAAAAAATATATATGCGGTAGGAGATTGCATAGAATACGATAACCAAATATGGGGTATTATTCCAGCTTGCATGGAGCAATCAAAAATAGTGGCGGCTTCAGTGCTAGGAACAAAAAAAGTGCACTACCATGGAACTACTCCTAAAAATACTCTAAAAATAGTAGGATTAGAGGTTACTTCTATAGGAGTAATCGATCCTTCAAAGGAGGAAGCCGGAGGTTGGGAGATTTTGAAAAAAGCTGATAAAAAAGATTGCTGTTACCAAAAATTAGTTCTAAAAGACAATAAACTTAAGGGAGCAATATTATTTGGGGATACAAAAGCAATTTCCTTTGTTTACAACAAAATGGAACAAGATGTTAATAAATACGAGCTTAGAGAACTTCTTGAAATATATATTTATATTTGTGAAAATTGTGGGATGGAATACGATGAGGCTGTAATGGACACCCTCTTTAAAAACCTTCCCAAATCCTTTAAATGCCCTAAATGTAAAGGACCTAAAAAGGGATTTAAAAGAAAAAAGTAGAAACTAGATAATATAAGGGTGATATTAAAATAACTATTTACAGATGCAAAAGATGTAATTATCTCTATATTGACGAGGAGCAAGAAAAACCATTTGAAGAAGTCGGGATCGAGTGGAAATGCCCTAAATGCCGAACTTCAAAGAAATTCTTCATAGAAAAAGGGAAACCTGCGTAAAACTAGACTATTTTTTTTCCTATATAAAAAGCATTATCTATAAAAGCAGAAACAACTAATTTTTATCTAATTTATTTAAAAATAAAATAAAGAATTGTGATTCTTTATGGGAGAAGAAATCTTAGTAAAACATTCGAAATTGAACATGGCTTCGTATGGTTGCAGCAAGTTCCTAACAGAATTCATGGAAATGGCATTTACTGTTTGGCTCTATTTTTTCTATGTGCGAACAATTGGTGTTGATTCACTAATAATAGGGATTGCTGTCGTTATTTATGCTATCTGGAATGCTGTAAATGATCCACTCGTTGGGTATTTGACTAATAGACCATTTAAATTTACCAAAAAATGGGGGAGACGATTTCCTTGGATCATGATTGGGGGTGTTGCCTATATTTTAAGCTATGTGCTTATATTCACCCCACCGAATGTAGATCCCGTTTCAGGAGCGTGGATATTCTTTATTTGGTTTATTGCCACCACCTGTATTTTTGATACCTTCAATTCAATATTCTTTGTTAACTTCTCATCTCTTTTTCCTGATAAATTTCGGTCATTAGATGAACGTAGAGCCGCAACAGGAATACAAACACCAATTGGAATTATTGGAGTTGCATTAGGAGCCTTGTTACCACCACTGATAATAGTTACTGATCAAGCTGTCACTTACATTATTAACGCTGGCTTAGTAGTTGTCGTTGGATTAGTCGTATTAATGCTTTCTATTCCTGGTTGTAGAGAAGACCAAGTTACTATTGATCGTTATCTTGAAAAACACAGTAGAGAAGAGGAAGAATCATTTTTTAAAACACTTAAGATGTCATTAAAGCAGAAGTCATTTCTTTTTTTCATAATTACGTATTTACTATATAGAACACTGGTTATATCTTTTCAAGCCTCCATCCCCTTTTTTGTTGAATATATTTTAGCTGAAGAAGAAGGTATTCAAACACTCCTTTCTGCTGGCTTTCTTGTAGGTGCACTGATTTCCTCACCACTGTGGGCTATTATCGCACGAAAAACAAACAATAATAAGAAAATTATGTTAATTAATGCCGCTCTTATGACAGTATTCACTATCCCTTTCATTTTCCTAAACAGCGTATTAATAGCATTTATTATTCTTATCCTTTGGGGTTTTGGACTTGGGGGCTTTTGGACAATGCTTGCCCCTGTTTTAGGAGATATAATTGATGAATCAGTAGTTAAAACCGAAAAACGCCAAGAAGGTATTTTTAATGGATTTTTGCAGTTTTTTGGGCGTTTGGCTATTTTAATACAGGCCTTAAGTTTTGCTTTAGTACACACAACGACGGGATTTTTAGAAGGACAACCATTATCTTCACAACCAAGTTCAGCAATATTTGGGATTCACGTTCATTTCGGTTTAATTCCCACACTGGCAATGCTTGTAGCAACTATTATCTTTTGGAGGTTCTATGATTTAACTCCAGATAAAGTTGTTCTTAACCAAGAGAAAATCCTAGAGCTCAATTTATAAATATTTTATTTTCTACCTTTTTTTTTCTTTTTAAAACTAATCTAATTTCATTTTAGAACAGTTTATAAAATATTAAATTAATATTTTTAATATACATTCAATTTCAATCCATAATATCAATTAACTCAACTTAAAATCAGAAGGAAGTGTTAAATTTGGGAAAATGGGAATGTAGTGCATGTGGATACATCTACGATGAAGATGCTGAAGGCACTAAATTTGAGGATTTACCTGATAACTGGACTTGCCCCGTATGTGGAGTAGGTAAGGATATGTTCGAAAAAATTGAGTAGACTCAATATAGATCTTATTTTAAATTTTTATTTTTTAATTTTTTAATCTCCAGCAAATTTTATAATCAATAGAATATAACTTTTTAACTTGAATTATATTACTATTAAAACATAGCTTATTAATCCTTAAAAAAGGTGAACTTGAAATAACACATTTAGAAATGATGAAAGATGTATTTTATGTTGGGTTTGTGGACTGGGAAGTGAGAAATTTCCATGGTTATTCTACTCATCGAGGAAGCAGTTATAATGCTTATATAGTGAAGAGTGGGGATAAAACTGTGTTAATAGACGCAGTGAAGCGACCGTATTTTGAATATTTTTTGAAAAATATAAAAGCTGTCTGCGATCCCGCAGAAATTGATTATTTTATTGTAAACCACGTAGAACCGGATCATTCTGGCTCGTTTCCACTTATTTTACCCCATCTACCCAATGCTGAATTGATCGCTTCAGAGAAGGGAGTTGAGGCACTTAAAGCCTATTATCATCAAGAGCTTGGAGAGGATACTTTCAATAAGATAAGGGGTGTAAAGGAAGGAGATACGCTAGATATTGGGAATGGAAAAAAGTTTACTTTTGTTCCAATACCAATGATTCATTGGCCCGACTCAATGGTTTCATTTATGACAGATGAGAATGGTAAAAATGTATTATTTTCAAATGATGCATTTGGTCAACACTTTGCAACTTCAAAACGTTGGGATGATGAGAATGATTTATGTGAAGTAATGCAAGAAGCTGAAAAGTATTATGCGAATATATTGCTTCATCTGTCTGGACTTATAGCAAAAACATTACCTAAAGTTGGAGCATTACCTATTGATGTTGTTTGTACTTCTCATGGAGTTTGTTGGCGTAGTCATATTCCTGAAATCGTTGAAAAATACACAAAATGGTGTACGGGAGAAATTGAGGGGAATAGTGTTCTTATTGTTTATGATTCTATGTGGGGTAGTACAGAAAAGATTGCTAAAGCTTTAGCTAATGAAATTAGTCATAGAGGTATTACTGTGAAAAGGTTTAAATTGACTACGGCAGATTATTCTGATGTTATTACTGAAGCAATGAAAGCTAGGGCTATTTTAATGGGCAGTCCGACATTGAATAATGGTTTATATCCCACTGTGGCAGAGTATTTATCATACCAAAAGGGTTTAAAACCGATAAATAAAGTTGGGTTAGCTTTTGGATCTTATGGATGGTCAGGTCAAGCAGCAGCAGAAATTGCAAAAGTGATGAAAGAGACTAAAATAGATGTTTTAGATGAGCTCATTAAGATTAAATATCTCCCGAAACCAGACGAATTGAATTTTAAAGAAATTGTAGACAAACTAATAGCTAAAATGAATGAAAGAGGATAAAAATATGAACTATGAACTAACAGACGATCAAAAAGCATTAAAACAGAAAGCAAGAAAATTTGCTGTAGAAGAAATTTTACCATTTGCTGCCAGTTATGATGAAGCTGAAGTAATGCCTATTGACATCATAAAAAAAGCTCATAAGGCTGGTCTCGCTAATTTAATTATTCCAAAAGAATACGGTGGGCAAGGACTTGGTATTATGGAATCTGTCATTGTCGTAGAGGAAATAGCTGCTGCTTGTCCAGGAATTGCCACTTCGATATTTGATAATGATTTAGGGGCAGCTCCAATTGTCATAGGTGGAAATAAAGAGCAAAAAGAAAGGGTATTAACTGATATAACGAAGAACCAAAAATTGATCTCATTTGCTACCTCGGAACCTGGAATGGGTTCTGATGTAGCGGGAATGCAATGTAGAGCAGAAGAAGATGGGGATGAATTTATTTTAAATGGGACGAAATACTGGATTACCAACGCAGGATATGCAGATTATATTTCTGTGTTCGCGACAGTGGATCCAGAACAAAAGCATCGTGGGATTGCTGGATTCATTGTACCGACTGATTATGAAGGTGTGTCAAGGGGTCATCATATCCCTAAATTAGGACAGAGGGCATCAAATACATGCTCAGTGGTCTTAAAGGGTGTAAGGATCCCTAAGGAAAATGTTCTCGCTAAACCAGGAAGAGGTTTTCTCGTTGCTATGCAGACTTTTCAAGCTACTAGACCCCCAGTTGCTGCATTTGCAGTAGGAACTGCAAGATCAGCAATGGAGTATTCTATTGATTACGCTCTTAAAAGAAAAACATTTGGAAGACCCATCTCGAACTACCAAGCTATTCAGTTCAAAATAGCCAATATGTATAAAGATATTGAAGCGGCAAGATTACTTACGCATAAAGCCGCTTGGTTAGGTGATCAAGGAGTAGATAATAATATTGCCTCATCGATTGCAAAAGCTTTTGCTTCTGATGTTGCAATGCAAGTGACTACTGAAGCAATTCAAATTTTTGGGGGCTATGGATACATTAGAACCTTTCCGGTTGAGAAATTATTTAGAGATGCCAAATTATTCCAAATCTATGAAGGAACTTCAGAAATTCAAAGAATTGTGATTTCTCGATTTGTATTAAAACAATACGAACATGCGATGCCCAACTTATTTGAACTCCCTAGAGAAGAAATTCAAGTTGATGAAAAGGAAGTAATTGAAAAAGTATTGAAATCAAGTGAGGAGCTAGGGGGAAAATATAAATGTCAAGTCTGCGGTTTTGTCTATGATCCAGTTAAAGGAGATCCTGATAGTGGCATTGCTCCAGGAACATCATTTACAGATCTTCCATCAGATTGGCACTGTCCTGTTTGTGGGGCTGAAAAAAGTAAATTCACTAAAATTTAAAAGTACAAGTGTAATTTTCTTCTTTTTTTTTAGGTTTTTCCTTTTTCAAAATATTTAGTAGTATTCTATTATTTTTGAAATTACCACAGTTTACTTATTTACATGAATTAGAGGAAATTTTATATGAGCTCTAAACACAAAAAACCTTTGGAAAATGATCTCTCTGAAATTGTTCCTTTGAAGGAAAAACTGGCATATGGTTTTGGGAATATGCCAGGTACGTTCTATGGCGGAGTTATGGGTGTAATTCAATCTTTTTATTTTGCTTGGATGGGATTATTAAACATATGGATAACAATTGCCCAGATTATATATGCAATCTGGAATATAGTAAACGATCCAATTTTTGGGAATAAAATTGGCAATACACGATACTATAACAAGAAAAAGGGAGAATTTCAAAGATATATTCCCTACATTAAATTTGGTGCTCCTCTTTTTAGTTTATGTTTTGCACTAGTATTCTTTCCGCCAACTGCCTGGAGAGGCCAAACATCAGAGCTTTCAATTCAAATTTGGCTTTTTATCTGGTACCTTGTTTCTCAGCTTGCATATGATACATTATTTACACTAGTTCTCTGTGCTCATGTTGCATTGCTCCCTCAAATGACTCTAAATCAACGGGAACGTGAAAAAATACAATTGTTAAGTACTATTTTTATGTTACCTGCAATAATTATAGGATTTATTATCCCTGTTATATACTTAGCAAATCCAACCACGGAATCGATAGCACAATTTCAAATTTTAGTAGTAATCATAGCCATCTTTGGAATTTTTCCGTATTTAATCTTATCAAAATATGTTCGCGAGTACAGTGAACATATTCCTGATGAAAAAACCCCTTTGCTCAAATCAATAAAACTCGCATTTAAAAATCCTTCTTTTAGAGTTTATGTAATTTATGACGGGATTTCTGTATTTCTAATTAATATGGTAATGGTGAGCTTGCCCTTTTACTTCACTTGGGTTCTTAATCAACTGGAGGGAATTAATATAATCATTTTTTGGATTGGGCCTATAATCTGCTTAATAATTTCAATACCACTTATTCTGAGAATTGCTTCAAAGGTATCAACAAAAGCTTCAATAACGTATTTTCTTGGGATGTTAACTATAGGGAGTTTTATTAGTTTTTTTGCGGGACTCTTAAATAATTGGATTTTTGTTTCAATTGGATTTTCAATTTTTTTCCTCGGCTTTGCAGGTGATTTTATTCAACATAATCCAATGCGAGCAGACACAATAGATTATGATTACTGGAAAGTGTCTGGAGAACGGAGAGAAGGACTTTATGCGGGTGTGGGTCCACTACTAAGTAAACCGATGATTAGTGTAGCTTTAGCCGTCCCTCCAGCCTTGATGACTGCTTTTGGCTTAATTTATGTAGATGCTTTAGGGAGATTAGATGCGACGAAGGGAATTGCTATGGCTTTTTTGGGTGTTAACATGAGTATGACTCTTGTACCGGGAATAGCATGTTTAATTGGCTTGATTATATGGGTAAAGTATTACCCATTAACTGGAAAAGTTGTAGAAGAAATGAAAAAAGAAGTTCAAAAAATGCATGAGCAAAGAAGAAAAGAATACCAAGAAAGACAGCAATCCTAAAATTATTGATTTTTGTTTAAATCTTTATACTTCTTCATTTTCTTTTTATTAAGAAAATCATAATACGTTTTGTAATATTTCCGCTTACAGAGATTATCACAAAAGATTCTGAATTTATTATCTAACCACAATTGTTTTAACTCATGAATTTTCAAGTAATTATGAAATTTACTAAACTTATATATATCCATTAAAGCATTACAATTCAAACATATTCTTGTCGGTAATTCCTGCTCTATTTTTTTGAGCTCACCTATTTTAAGATCCTTAAAACATTCACAGCAATGGAATTCTAAAATAGGTGTTTGCCATAGTTTTAAGATATATACTGGTTCTAATCCCACATTATCGCTTAAAAAATCATAGATATTCAATTCTTTCTTACATATCCAGCATGTTCTTTCATTAAAATTAGTCACCAATCTGATAAGCTTTCTAAGTTTTTGAATCTTGTCCCACATAGCTGCATTATTTAATTTCTTGTAATACATGAGAATCTAAAATATATTCATACCTATTTTATTAAATGATTAAAAGATAATTATGTTATTAAAATAATCGCTTAACATCATAGGGAAAATATTAGAAATTCAAAATTTGTTTAGCTACTGATAAAAAATCATTAGAGATTACTGTGGGTTTAATAGCAAGAATTTCCAAGTCATTTGTGTGTTTTTCACCATGCCCAGTAGTAAGAAAAGCTGTTTTGCAACCCGCTTTAATCCCAAATTGGATATCAGAGGGATGATCGCCAATCATCCAACATTCTTTGATGTCAACATCATATTCACTTATGATCTTATCAATGAATTTTGTTTTTGGTTTTCTACAATCGCATCCGTCTTCCTTTTTATGTGGACAAAAGTATGTTTTAAGTATTTCAATATTTTCGTTTTTAAGTATCATGATTAGATAATTGTTGAATGTATGAAAATCTTCAACTGAATAATACCCCCTGCCTATTCCCGATTGATTGGTTACAATAAAAAATAGGAACTCTTTTTGAAGAAGTTTTAAACCTTCTATTACCCCTGGAAGAAGTTCTAGATCTTCAATTTTGTAAGCATAATTCTTATCTTCAATTAAAGTCCCATCTCGATCGAATATTATTGCCTTACGTTTCTTCATATATTTATTTTACTCCTTTTTCTCGATCCTTCTTACCTTTCTAAAAGAATATAAAAATTATAACTGCCAGATAGCCTATTCCCAATATTATATGTAATAAGGCAAATAATCCCCCAATCTTTAACAACTTCCTATAATTCATCCCTTCTACGCAATACTTCCTTGATAAATCGAGGGTCATCATATCAGCAGCAGAACCCTGAGGTAAGAAATTCCCGCCTAAGTTAATTCCAAGAATGAATGCAATCAATAAGGGGACTGATGAAAACCCTGAAGTCATCAGAATTTGTATAATAGGAATGAAAAGAACGGTCACTGGGACATTGTCTAGGAATCCTGAGAGAATAGAGGTTAATACCAGGATAATTGTGCAGAGTAAGAATAGATCAGTAGGAGCTATATTTAAAACAAACTCCCCCAAAATCTCGATGAGTCCTACTTTTTCGAAACAGAACACAAGAACAAAAAGACTTATGAAGAAGAATGGCAATTTAAAATCAACTTTGGTAAAATAATATGAAACATCCGGCTTCTTTCTCCCATTCTCGCGACGGGGATTAATAAATACGAATACTAACATTCCTAAAAGCCCAACAAATAAAATATTTGGAATTGTTATGAGTAATATGAAAAAAATCCCTAATGCAACTAGATTACGGTAAAATACTTTAGGATTAATAGGATCTTCTAGGATTATTAATTCATGTTCTTCTAGATGTTGAGTTTCTAAGGGTTCCTCATTTTCTTCGCAATGAGGAATCCAAATTTCGTTTAGATTCTTTTTAAGAACAAATCTATCTAAGAGATAAAGAGTGATAAAGGTGCCAATAATGAAATAGATCACTAAATTCGTGAAAAACCAACTAGTTGAGAGATTGAACCTATTTGCTATTAAAATACTCTGCGCCGATCCAAAAGGGGTCAAAGTTGAAGCTAGATTAATACAGATCGTCATTCCTAAAAGTATAGGGGTAGGATTAATTTTCATTTTTTCACTTGTACTTATAATCATAGGGATAAATATAATAGCGACTGAAACATCCTCAATAAAGGCAGCACTAAAGGTAGAAATTAAACAAATTACCCAAAAAAATTTGCGAGTGTTAGTACTAAATTTTTTTGTAATTCTCAGGGCTACTTCCTGGAAGATTAGTTGTTCCTCCAAAATAACCACTATTGTGAAGAGTGATATTAAGAAAAAGATAATCGGCCAATCTATGGCAAGAATAAATTCATCAATATCAAATGGGGTTGGAGAGAACAGGAATGTGGCAACTGCGGCAGCTAACATAGCAGCAACAGTGTAGGTTAAAAAATCTGTTTTCTCCCGAAATAAAGCAATTATAACAACCCCAAAACAAGCAACTACAAATATTTGTAAGGGAATATTCATGGTCTCGGTTAGCTAGATAATTTTATCTCAATAATTTTATCTCAAATCAATTCAATATCTGTAATTCTTAATCATCTTAAAATTTCGTTATTCAATATTAAAAAATAATAAAAAAAAAGTGGGAGACTTAGTTTATTCTGTCCCTTTCCATAACCCATGAAGGTTGCAGTATTCGCGCGCTACTAAGCCATTAGTATCCGATACTGTAAATATAGCTTTAGGTTCCATACCAGGACTTAACATCTGCCTTTTATAACAATTATCCTTGCAGATTAATTCAATCCACATGATATAATGCTCATCTGTCATTGGATGGGGAGTTCCCATAGAAATACCAACATCCACAGTAACCTTATTACCATCAATAGTGATTTTAGGTACATGCTTTTCTCCTTTCCAATCTGCAGTCTTTTCCTCCATTAAAACCATTGGTTGTCCGCAGCATATGGTTTCGGGAGCGGCAGGGTGTAGAATTTCAATTACTTTTCCACATATATTACATTTCCAAATTTCTTTCTGTTTCATACTAAGTTCACAGATTCCATTTCTGTTGTTTTTTAAATCATTTACTCTAATTTTTAAAAATTTTGATTTTAAATTATATATTTTGTTTAGAAATCTTCAGATTTCTTTTTGTAGTATGCTCTGGGGTGATCACACGATGGACATGTGAAATTTTCTGGCAATTCATCCATCTCTACTTCATAACCACATTCCATGCATATCCACACTATTTTCTCCCCACGTTTGAAAAAGATATCATCGTCAACTAATTTTAAAAGCTTTCCATATCTCTCAGAATGATGTTTTTCAGCAACCATAATAGCCAGTACTCTTGCGGTAATGTCAGAATAACCTTCTTTTTCTGCTGTTTCAGCTATATCTGGATACAGTGTTTGCCATTCCATATCCTCTCCTGCTACAGCAGATTTTAAATTTTCAATTGTGTTCCCATAGGTTGTTGGAAAATCCGCATCAGGAAGCACTTTCATTTCATCAAAATTTTCTTCCTTCTTGAAATTTTGAAGCATTTTATAAAACCAGCTTCCATGTTCTTTCTCTTGGTTAGCTGTTTCTAAAAAAATCTCAGAAATAAAGGCATACCCTTCTTTTTTGGCGATCTTAGAAAAGAAAGTATAGCGATTACGAGCTTGACTTTCTCCCACATATGCGGTAAATAATTTTTTAGGTGTATCTTTCATTGTTTTTTTTTTAACCTCCTTTTTTAATTGGAAATTGCGATTTAAATGAATGTTTTTGGATTTAAATTATTTCACCCAAATTTTAATTTTTGTGCCTATAAAATAAAGATAACAAAGGATAATAAAACAAAAACGAATAAGAGTTTGGAAACTTTAATTCTTACCTCTTTTCACAGGATAACCACTACGATGCCACAGCATCATTCCGCGAGTTAAGTTCCGGATATCTTTAAATCCTACCCGAGCTAATATTTGAGCAGCCATCATAGAACGTGAACCTGAATGGCAGATTGTTATAATTTCTTTATCCTTATAATCATCTATTACTTCTGGGTCATTTAGAAGCTCCCCCAGTGGAATTAGCCTCGAATTTTTAATATGTCCTCCATAATATTCTTGAGGTGTTCGAACATCAAGTAAAAGTGGGGGTTCATCTTCAGTATCCAATCTTTTGTATAACTCATCTGCACTAATATCTGAAAT
>JAEOTL010000239.1 GCA_016839845.1 Promethearchaeota archaeon | reverse complement strand
AACTGTATTTACTTTCATTTGATAGTTAAATAGGATTAATAATTCATACCATTATAATGAATTTGATTAAAGCACGATTAAATAAGAATTTCTTGGATGAATTTAAGGATTATGATTTTTCTAAAATTGCCGAGAATAAAATATTTTTAGTAGGTTCCAGTCGCTTTAAAGATTATTTTATCAAAATTGAATCAATTTTACAAATTTTGTTTGGTAAAATAGTCTATATTTGCTCAGTTGATGGATTATTAAATAAAGAAAAGTTTTCTTTCAATGAGTGGGAGAAACTACAAGAAATTGCTCTAAGAAAATTACAGGATCAAGAAGCTATATTAGTGTTAGATATAGATGGTTATATCGGTGACCATTCTATGGAGGAAATTGAGAATTTTGAGAAAAAATACAAGAAACCAATCTACTATTTGTCCGAATTAAGAAAAAAACAATAACATCCCATACAAATCAATAATTTCATAAACTCATTTTTTATTTAAGAAAAGATCAATACTTAGAAATGAACTATAAATAGGAAATTGAAATTAAGGGTTTAATTGGAATATGGAATTGTTCCATGTATTTTGGGACGACGGAAAAAGACTATTTTTAGAATTCAAAAAAGATGAAAGGGAAAATCAAATTCTTCTCCCAGAAAAAATAAAGCGATTAAACCTAAAATTTGATATCTCCAAGACAACTAAGCAAAAACTTGTCAATCAACCTCCTTATCTTGTTTCGATAAAAAAGATTTATTATTCAAATGAATTTCTCTGTTTTACAGTTGATTTGGACGAGATTTTTGGGTGTAATGATCTACAGATTAGAATATTGAAACTAACTATTTTCTTGTTTTCTGGTCAACGTATTGAATATAAATTTAAAGAAAAATTCAATATATCAGACGTATGGGTTAATGAAGATTGTTATGTAGGATTTGACTATATTGATTTGGGATTAAGAAAAAATCAACATAACGCATTTATTCAAGAAAAAGTGTTTCAAGAAGTTAAAACAGATTTCAATCACCAGAAACGGGAAAGTACAGTTATCTATGAGAAAAATAGCGTCAAAAATATTTCGATAGACGAGTCTATCATTTCTATGATAAGTGAGAGTAATAAAACACTAAAAAATATAGAGAAACATCTTAGGAATTTAAATAATACTCTATTGAATATGCCTGCTACGAATCTTTCTTACAATACTCCCCCTCATCTTCCAAACAGTGCATCTGATATTCCTATTGAAAGAATCCGTGTTCCATCAAAACCAGTATTAATTCAAAGCCAAATGTCATCTGGTAGATTAATGGTTATTCAAGAAATGAAAACAATCTTCAACAAAAATATTGAAGAAAACTCAATCTTCAATGTTAAAGAGATTTTGAAGCCAATGTCGGAAGAAGAATTATTAAAAATGATGCCCGATAAAGATGTGTTAAAGAAAAAAGAAGAACAAGCTATTAAAAATCAAATCGAAAGATTAAAAAACCAACAAAAAAAGGAAATCAAATTAGAGAATTTAACAAAACCTAAATAGCTGTGAGAGCCTATTTAACACATTACTAAATTGAAATTTATAATAGGTAATTCCTTTACGAAAGTGGCAAATCTTTAATTGTTTGCAAATATTGGCTATAAAATGAGGTTAAATATTCAATAGAGGTTATTAAAAATATTATTAAATTACTTCATAGGTACGGCTGGTAGCGGTAAGAGTACTCTCACCGGGGAGTTAAAAGCATATGTTATAAAAAGAAACCCTAGCATCTCAGCAATTACATTAAATCTAGATCCAGGAGTAAAATCTATGACTTATGCCCCCGATATCGATATCAGAGATTTTGTGGTCTTGGAAGAGGTCATGAATGAATATGGATTAGGTCCAAATGGGGCAATGATTTTAGCTTCAGATTTAATGGTTAATTTTCTGGATGATATTAAGGATGAAATTGACGATTTCAATCCGGATTGGATATTTGTGGATACTGCGGGTCAATTAGAACTATTCGCATTCCGAGAAACTGGGCCGTTAATTGCGAGTGCATTAGGGTTCGGTGATATTCAAAGATCTGTAAGCTTCCTCTTTGATTCAAATTTTGTTCTTAGACCTAACGGGTTTATATCAACTTTACTTCTAGCTGCGTCTGTCCAGTTCAGATTCAGGAATATTTCCCAGATCAACGTCCTCTCAAAAGTTGACCTTCTCGATGAAGATCAAATCGAGATGATCATAAATTGGAGTCAAGATTTCCAGGCGCTAGCAGATTCTACTAACGAACGAGAAAAAGGATTAATAAGAGAGCTGTCAATGTTAATCTCGGAAGTTTTTATCCAAATGGGGTCAACAAGTGAATTGATCCCTTGTTCAACAAAAGAAGACAATGGCTTAGATTTAATATTTGGTCATCTACAACGAGTATTTGATTCTGATAAATCAAAATTCTATTAATATTCTGCAGGTAGTATCATGAAAATAATCGGTCCCATTGCTGGTATTGGCTCCAGATTAAGACCATTTACCTATAATAAACCAAAAGCATTTCTAGAAGTTGCTGGTAAAAGTGTTCTAGATCATATTCTTGCCAAATTTAGTGATACATTCGATCCAAGTACAGAATTAATCTTCATCGTCGGGTACAAAAAACGGCAGATTATTGATTATATTAAAAAGAAGTATGAAAATCTGTTTAAACTTACATTTATTGAGCAAATCCCAAGAGGGTATTCAAATGATATTCCTTATTTTTGGGGTTTAGGTGAAGCTATTTACTTATCACATACTAGATTTAAAAAACGGAGTTTTAAATCTAAGGAGGAAGACAAGCGAGAAGGTTCATTAATTTTTCTTGGGGATATGATCCCTATCGATGATTACTCCTATTATATGTATCGTTATTTCGAATCAGATGTGGATGGAATGATGGTTGTTATGGAAGTATCTAAAGATAAAGCAAGCTCTTATGGGATAGTTACACTAGATAATGAGCTAAACATTCAAAGTCTAGTTGAGAAGCCTAAGAAATTTATTTCAAATCTCGCAATAGCTGGGATCTATGCTTTTTCTCATACTGCCATGTTGTCGCTTTTTGAATCCATTAAAGGGTATCTAGATAAGAGAACTGAGGATAGTAAAGAGATCTATCTCACAGAAAGCCTTCAAAATTTAGTAGATAAAGGTTTTAAAATTAAAGCTGTTAAAATAAAAAAAGGGATCCTTGATTTCGGTCGACCTTCAGAAGTCTTAACGGGTAATCAATACCTTCTTGGTCAGAATGCTAGTAATCGG
The DNA here is from genome assembly GCA_016839845.1 of Promethearchaeota archaeon. The sequence continues at coordinate 583 of JAEOTL010000239.1, read as the reverse complement.
GAGGAATTCCCAATTTCAAATATTTCATCTGTTCGGTCATTTATTAAAAATCCTGTATTTATTGGCAAAAATTCAAAGATTGTAAATTCTGTGATCGGACCGTTTGTTTCAATAGGGGAGGATTCATATATAGAAGACTCAATTCTAGAAAATAGTGTAATTGAGAAAAGGGTGCAACTAAAAAAAATAATTTCTAAGAACTCAATTATAGGGAGTGATGTGCAAGTTGAGAATATTAGCAAAGATCATCTAATAATAGGTGATAAGAGCAGCTTCTAACTAATTATCAATGATCATTTTATCAGGTATATTAATAACTAATTAAGATAGAGAAATATATATTTTAGAAAGGTTAAACTAGTTAATATTATTATCAAGATTTTAACGATTATATATAAAAAAAATAATGTCTTATAACTAACCATGTCATATCATATCGCTTTTGATGTTGCTCACAAACCAAGGGGTCAAATTAATGAAAATTTAACGGAACTCCGAGATCATTTAACTTCAAATGATTTTGCTTGTTATAACTTCTTGGAGATCCCTATTACAGAAGATAAGTTAACTCCATATGATATTT
>JAEOTL010000032.1 GCA_016839845.1 Promethearchaeota archaeon | reverse complement strand
TTCGGTATTGTCTGAAAAAGGGGGAAGTTTATGCAACATCACCTAATTTTGAAGGAGTAGCACTATGGGAACTGGTTGATCCACAAAAAACACCACAACATAAACCTTATCCTACTTATGAAGATTTCCTAGTTTTTAAGCTTGTTCTTGGAGTTGGAAAAGAAGCAGCTAAAAAAATATTAAGCTATAATTATGTCATATTAACCCACTACAATCTTGTAACTACCCAACACTGGTATTTCTACGTAGTTGGTGTAGATCCTACCTTTCAAGGAAAAGGATATGCAAGTAAGTTGATTAAACCTATACTCGCTCGAATTGATAAAGAAAATTTACCATGTTATCTCGATACCAATTATGAAAAAACTGTAAAGATATGCCAACATTACGGATTTAAAGTAATTAAAAAATATCAAATCCCTGTAATTGGGATAACAAACTGGTCAATGTTAAGGGAACCACCATTATAGATTTTTATTTAAATGTATTTAATCAAGGGGATTAAATTAAGTTAAAATCAATCAAATTTTTTAGAAATCTCTAATTTTTATAGATATCGCTAATTAAATCAAAAAAATAATCTCTTTAAAAAATGAAAGAATCAAAATATCTGACGATTAAACAAGCTCTGGAAGGGAATGTTACTCAAGTGAATTTGAGAGGATGGGTTTATAGAGAACGAAAATCGAATAAATTTATTTTCATCGTGTTAAGGGATGGTTCAGATATCATTCAATGTGTCATCCCAAAAAGCAAGAATCCAGAACTATTTGAAAAAGCTGAAAAACTAACAATTGAATCTTCCGTGAAAATTTCAGGTGATCTAAAAAAGGATGAGAGAGCGCCTACGGGATATGAAGTATCTGTGACTGATTTAGAGATTATGCAAATTGCTGAACCTTTTCCAATTACAGAATATCAATCTCCTGAGCTTTTATATGATAATAGGCATCTATGGTTAAGATCACAGAAACTAAATTCAATTTTAAAAATTCGTCATACAATTGTGGGGGCGATTCATAAATTCTTTAGAAATAATGGATATTATGAATTTGATGCTCCAATTTTCCAACCCAGCATGTCAGAAGGTGGATCTACCTTATTTGAAGTGAAATATTTTGACGATGTTGTGTATCTTAGCCAATCTTGGCAATTATATGCGGAAGCAGGAATCTTTTCCTTAGGGAAAATTTACAATATGGGTCCCACATTCAGAGCCGAAAAATCAAAGACTTCAAGGCATTTATCTGAATTCTGGATGGCAGAAATGGAAGCAGCATTTATGCAGCTTGATGAGGTTACAGAAGTTGCTAAAGATGAGATACGTTTTATTATACAACAAGTATTGAAGCATAATAGAAATGAACTTGAAACTTTGGAAAGAGATATCAGTTTATTAGAAGAATATGCTAAGGCAGAATACCCCACAATTAAATATGCTGAAGCATTAGATATCCTAAATAAGGAATACAATATGGATGTACCTTGGGGCAAAGATCTAAGAACTAATGAAGAAGCAAAAATCGCAGAACATTTTAAGGTTCCTGTTGTTGTTACACATTATCCTACTGAGATAATGGGTTTTTATAAACCTCCCAGTGATGAAAATCCTAAAGAGGCACTGTGTTTTGATATGTTAGCCCCAGAAGGATATTGCGAAATTATTGGGGGTTCAGAAAGAAGTTTGCTTGTAGATAATATGAAAGAAAGATTAAAAGCAGAAGGAGAAGATCCAGAAACTTACTCTTGGTATTTTGATCTGAGACGTTATGGTAGTGTTCCCCACTCTGGTTATGGTGTAGGTGTAGAAAGAGTAGTATCTTGGATATGTGGTATAGACAATATAAAGGATGCAATCCCCTTTCCAAGAACTATGTTGCGTAAAGCTCCTTAAATATAAACTAGTGGAAGCAAATAAGAGTTATTAAATAGATCCTTTTCCTTAATTATTTAAAAGTGTGGTTTGTGATAAATGAAGCTCTATGAATATATGGCATATGAACTTATCGATAAATTAAAAAAAAGAGAAATTACAATTGAAGAAGTTATTCACCGAGTTTATGAAAGGATAGAAGCAACTGATGATAAACTACATTCATTTGTTCATTTATCAAAAGAAAAAGCGATAAATAAGGCACAACAATTAGATAAAAATATAAAAAATGGTAGGTCTATTGGAAAACTCTATGGATTACCTATAGGAGTAAAAGATCTTATTTGCATAAAAGATAGTCCCACTACTTGTGGTTCGAAGATTTTGCAAAATTATTATCCTCCATATAATGCTACTGTAATTGAGAATTTAATTGAGAAAGAAGGAGCAATATGTGTAGGGAGAACAAATATGGATGAATTTGCGATGGGATCCTCTACTGAAAATAGTAGTTATGGCCCAACTTATAATCCATGGAATTTGAATTATGTACCAGGAGGTTCAAGTGGAGGATCAGGAGCATGTGTAGCTTCGGGTCAAACTCCTGTTGCTTTAGGTAGTGATACTGGTGGAAGTATTAGATGTCCTGCATCCTATTGTGGAGTAGTGGGTTTAAAGCCTACTTATGGGAGAGTCTCTCGATATGGCTTAGTTTCATATGCTAATTCGTTAGATCAAATTGGTCCCTTATCAAGGTGTGTCTACGATACTGCATTATTATTAGAAATTATTGCGGGGGTTGACCCTTTAGATTCTACGACAGTTAATATTAAAGTTGATAATTACACTGAATTCCTTCAAAAACCAATAGAAAATGTGAAGATTGGTGTTCCAAAAGAATTTTTTGGAGAAGGGATAGAAAAAAGTGTAAAAAATAAGGTAAATGAAGCAATCGATA
>JAEOTL010000238.1 GCA_016839845.1 Promethearchaeota archaeon | reverse complement strand
TTCGAGAACCTGACTTACCAAATAGATGGCTAAAAGGAATTGGAGATTCTAAAGTTGATTGTCTATATTGTAATGGGTGCCTGTCAAGCTTAGTTACTACAGGGTTACGATGTGTTAAGAAAGAACCATTATGATTCTTTTATTTCTTATGTTATTTATATAAGGGTCCATAATTATTACATGCTCTATAATCTGCTCCCTCTAAATCTCTAGTTCCAAAAACATTCCAAGCACTTGGTCTGAATATTTTCTCATCTAGAACATTATGCATACAAACTGGAATTCTGAGTATCGAAGCAAGAGTAATAAGATCAGAACCTATATGACCGTAAGAGATTGAACCATGATTTGCACCCCAATTATTCATTACATCATAGACAGTTCTAAAAGCACCATTACCTGTTAATCGTGGAGCAAACCAAGTTGTAGGCCAAGTAGGATCAGTACGTTCATTAAGGATTTTATGAATATCTTCGGGAAGGTCAACCGTCCAGCCTTCAGCTAATTGAAGTACAAGTCCGAGACCTTTAACAATATTTACTCTTGACATAGTACAGGGCATACCACCTAAAGTAAGAAAATTTGTAGAAAAACCTCCACCTCTAAAGTAGACCACTGTAGCAGCGTGCCAAGTAGTTGCATCACAGCATTTTTTCACATCCTCTTCGGTTATATCCCAGAATGGTTTAATTGCTGGTTTTCCATCAATTAATTGTTGAGCACATCCATCTAAAGCTGCAGGTCCCGAATTAATTAAATGCAAAATTCCATTTTCAGCTCTTCCCGTTAAAACTTTTCCTGTTACTTTTTTAACTGCTGCAGGACTCCAGTAGGTGCGAACATCTGCAAATATTTGAGCTGTTCCCGTTAAAAGATGCCCAAAAAGCATAGCAATCCCATTTAATGCGTCATTTTCAGTAGCTACCAAATAAGGTTGACGAATACCATTCCAATCAAATGAAGAATTAAGTATTGCTTCTAAGAAATCTCCATTTGGCATCCAATCAGTCCAGTGTCTTTGCCCTTGAAATCCAGATACAATGGCATTATGACCAAGCGATTCTTCCCCAAATCCTAAATCTTTTAACTTTGGATTCCCTACCATGAGATCCCTAACAATCATAGCACTTTTAACGACAATTTCCCACTCTTTATCTTTTTGTTCCCTTGATTTTTGCTGTTTAGGAGGATTATGATCTGTTCCTTCTTTACAATTTTCTTTTACCCAAGTAAGAGCCCTCTGAAACTCAGCGGAATCATAAATACCCTCTTTTAATCGCCTACTCACTTCGGACATATCAACATATTCATTACGCATACCTAAATACTCTTGAAAGTATTCCTCCATAACAATTGAGCCTGCAATACCCATTGAGACCGACCCTACAGAAAGATAGGACTTATCTCTCATCCAAGCAACAGCTAAACCCGCCTTGGCAAATCGTAATAACTTTTCTTTAACATCATCTGGAATGGTATTATCATTAGCCTCTTGAACATCTTGCCCATATATCCCAAAGGCAGGTATTCCCTTTTGAGTATGAGCTGCTAAAACTGCAGCAAGATATACTGCCCCGGGTCGCTCAGTCCCATTAAAACCCCAAATTGCTTTGGGAATGAAAGGAGTCATATCCATAGTTTCTGCACCATAACACCAGCTGGGAGTAACCGTTATAGAAAGACCTACATTTTCACTCTTAAATTTCTGAGCACATTCTACGGCCTCAGCCACACCTCCAATTGTAGAATCTGCGATTATGCATTTAACATCCATACCATTAGGATGTTTTAAATTAGATGAGAGGAAATCGGCACACATTTTTGCCATTCCCAAAGTTTGTTCTTCGAGAGCATCCCGAACACCCATTTCTCTTCCATCTATTGTGGGGCGTATACCAATTTTTGGAATAGATCCTCTCAATCGCTTTATACCAATATGTTTTTCCATATTTTATATCCTAAATTTGAATTTGTTATATATGAATTAATAACTTATATTATAATTCAGAATGAATTATTTAAGTAGTTTAACCTCAATGGAAGTAGTTATATGAAAACTTTTTTTTATAACAAATAGAATTTTTAATATTCAATCGTTTAAAATCTTAATAACGCTTAAAAATGAAATTTTAGCTATGAGTTCCACATATAACAAGATTTCAGAAACTCTCTCTCAGAAATTTAAGGAAATTGTAGGAGATGATTATTTTTTTTCAGAATTCGAAGTTAGATGGACGTATGCGTTTGGTGGTACAATTTTTAAAAAAGAATGGATACCCGATTTAATTTTAGTGCCTCAAACTGCTGAACAAGTTTCTCAAATTTTAAAGTTAGCAAACGATAATAAAATTCCAGTAACACCAAGAGGAAGTGCTACCAGCCTATCCGGTGGTCCGATGACACCCTATAAAGGTATAAGTCTTGATCTAACTAAGATGAATAAAATTATTAAAATCGATATTAAAAACAACCTTGTAGAAACCGAAGCTGGCGTTATTTGTGATGATTTAAACGAAGAATTAAAACCTCATGGTTATTTCTTTCCTCCGGATCCTGGTTCAAGCTCAGTAGCGACAGTTGGGGGGATGGTTGCTACGAATGCTGGTGGTATTCAAGCGTTTAAATATGGCGTTACTAAAAATTATGTTTTACATTTAGAAGTAGTCCTCCCTAATGGAAAAATAATGAATTTAGGGACAGATGTTTTAAAATCAGTATCATCTTATAGTTTGAAAGATCTTTTTATTGGCTCAGAAGGAACTCTTGGAGTGATCACAAAAATCGGGCTTCGCATCATACCTTTACCAAAAACAAGAAAATTAGGATTATTTATTTTCGAAAATGTGGAAGACTTACAAAGTGCTGTAATAGAATTAAGGAAAAAAGGAATTGTCCCAAATTTATTAGAATTCATGGATAAACTCATTTTAAAAGCAGTCACTGATTATTTAGGAGGAGAATTTTTAGATTTTCCAAATGGGTATGTATTATTGGCTGAAATTGACGGAGACAACATTAATGTAGTTGATGAAAATTTCTCAATCTTATTAGATATAATTATTCAAAAAAATCCTCTTTTTTATAAAATTGCCAAGAATGATGAGGAAAGGGAAAGGTTAATCCTTGCGAGAAAAGCAAACTTACCAGCTTTATCCAGAATAAGACCAACAACCTGTGTTGAAGACTGTACCATTCAAATATCTAATTTCGCAGATGTTATTAAAAGAATTGAAAAAATTCCTGAAGATATTAACGCAAAAAATTTATTAGTCGCAATTATTTGTCATATGGAAGGTAATTTACATCCTACATTTTTATTCAACGAAAATGACGAACAAGA
>JAEOTL010000237.1 GCA_016839845.1 Promethearchaeota archaeon | reverse complement strand
TTTTGATGGTTCTTTAAACATTTCTCAAACTCATAATTATATCACGGAAATTGAGAAATTAATTCGAGATGAGTTGGGAATTGATAATTTAGATTCTATCCTCATTCATTCTGAGCCATTGGAAGGAAGAACTGATGGTATTATTTTTTGAGATAGATAAACCTCAGCTAGAATGGAAAATTGTATTTATCCAATTTCAGTTCTTTTTGCATAGTTTTTATATCTTTCTGCAAACTCTTATTTAAGGCTATCCCGGTTTCTTTTCTTTTAATTTCCGCTTCATACTCCTTTTCACCGGCTGTATAAATTTTAGTTTCTCCTGGCTCTTTAGGAGAATTGCGGAGATCTCTCATAATATTTCCCGCAGTTTTTTTAAATAAATCCAACCCACTAAAACTCTCAACGTTTATCGCTAAAAAGAAGTGTCCTACTTTTAATCGCTTTTGACCATTTTCTTCAATGCCTAAAGTGTCCCGTAAAAAAATTCCATTTTGTAATGCAGAAGATAATAATTCAACGACCGTTGCATAACCATATCCCTTATAACCGGCAGTAGTCTCTCCTTTTCCACCTAAAGGTAATAATGCTGCTTTCCTCTCTAACATTTTGTTCAATATTTCTCCAGCATCGGTTATGAAACTACCCTTCTCATCAATAACTGTATTTTGGGGGAGTGGTTTATTAATCCTTTCGTACAATTCAACTTTTCCACGTTGAATTATAGAAGTTGCTGCATCAATAAGGAAAGGAAATTCGTCATCAGTTGGTGCGCCTATTGTAAGAGGATTAGTCCCTAACATTGGTTCTACGCCAAATGTTGGAGGAATTGAGGGTCTTGCATTTGTAACAGCCAATCCAATCATCCCTTCTTTGATTGCCATCAGAGAGTAATACCCTGCAATTCCAAAATGAGTAGAATTTCTGACTGCAACTGCCCCAAGACCATATTTTTTAGCCTTTTCAATTGCCAATTTCATTGCTTTATAAGCTATTACATGACCCATGCCACAATTGCCATCTAGTAGAGCAGTTGTGGGACCTTCTTTAATGTTATCAATTCTAGTCTCAACCTCATAAATTCCCGCTTTAATTCTATCATAATACATTTTACATCTTTGAATTCCATGAGAATCAATCCCCCTCAGATCAGATGTTATTAGTACTTCAGCAATAATAGTAGCATCCTCCACTGGAACTCCCAGCCCTATGAAAACATCTCTCATAAAGCTCTGAAGAGTTTTCGCGTCAATATGAATAATAATTTCAGGCATTTTAATAACTCCATGTTTATAGGTTAAAAAAAGATAAGAAAAGACATATTAAATAACTTTGCGATCCCATCTGGGGCTATAATGGTAATCTTTCTTGTTTCTTCTTCAAAATTTAGGAAAAAAAATACTAATCCAATTTATAAAGAAATATGGTCTACATATTATTTCTCTATTTATAGATCAAATTATACTTTCTAATATGGTAATATTGAGTCTGTAATACCATTTATTAATAAATTAAATTACTCAAAGGATATCCTTATGAAGCAAAAGGAAAAGTTAAAATGTCCCATATGCAGTACTAAGTTCATTCCAAGAACATTTTATCCTGAAGAGGCTGTTTTCTCAACTTCAGATGGAAAAAAATTATCAGGATTTAATGGTTATATAAGTTCTACTGGAGTAAAACCAAGTGAAGTGATCCTAAGTTCCTGGATATCGTATTGCCCTAATTGTAATTATGTCCTTAAATTCGTAAAAGAAATTGTGAAGAAAGAAAAGATCCAAACCCAAAATACTTTGGTTAAAGATACAGCAGAAAAATATAATAATTATTATTTTGGGTTTCCATTCGAAGATTATTCACAACATCTTACCAGTGTTGTTCAAGAAGTTAAGGATAACCTTGATTCTTCTCTAACTAATCTGAATTTATCCGCTTTTGAATCTATGCATGAAATTAAAGATACATTTAAACTACTCGTTAGATTTTATGCAAATTTAGAAAACTATTGTAATTCTCAATTTGAGGGTGATACAGATAAAGATTTGGAAAAGAAAATAAAATTACTCACCTTATCCCCAGAACTAGAACAATCTTTGCTAGAAATTAATGAACTAAGAGAAAAAACGATTAACGGGGACTATGAACTGAATGAGGGAGATAGAGCTAGAATCAATGAAGTGGTGGTAGGTTTTATATTGAACTTGATCGAAAAACACGTAAAACCATTGATTGAAGGGAAGGAGTTTCGAAACAGATATCAATATGTTGATATCAGGGATCTTAATTCGGAAATTAAAATGTTCTTAAAAGCATATTTTAGCGGGATTTTCAGTAACGGTAGGACTACAGACCTTCAAGTGAAAACCTTTCTGGACCAGCTGTTAATTATTCAGAAATAAAATGTAGCATCTGGCCATTTATTCCTTATATAACTTCAAAAATATCATAGTGTTATCACCGTGCTATATGAATTTTTGATGTTTCTTTTCTCATTCTTCGCTTATGATATTGGATGATTTACGAGTAAAGGTTGATGGTAGGTTTTCTAAAGAAATCGTGGTGGAAGATGATGGGGAAGAGGTTGTATACGTATTTCCTGATACAAAAGAGTTTATTTCGATTCTAAAACGAAAAATAAACAAAGAATTTGCGTTAAAATAAGGGAATATCATTCTTTCATTACATTATCTTTTTATTTTTAAGATCATTTTAATAGTATGGACCTTTTGGGGTGGTCTGAAGTCCCATTGCTGGACGGACCGTAAAATCCTCATAGCGGAAATTGCCCGTTTTAAGGTTTCATGAATATTGCAAGCCATCGTTAGGTTCTCGTCGAAGCGCTCCCTATAATGGTAGGTATCAGAGCAGTGTCTTTTGAAGGAAAGATATAAGCTCATAATTAGAAAACCCGTCAGGCTAGGGATAGAGCAACGGTAACTATAGGTATTTACGCTTTATAGTAAGGGTGTGGAGAGGCGTAACATTTGGTCTTCGCAGTAGAATTGAGGTCGAGACTCGGGTCTTAAATTTTTATACTAGTGAATAGATTTGTTTTTATCGTTTACAAGTGTATATCTCAACAATAAATCTTTATCTTCCTCAGCATATTCAATCCCTATCCTCTTACTCTTGATAATTATTTCATAATCTAGAGGGTAGCCTTGAGCAAAATACAATTTAACTCCAGAAGAACAAGAATCTTTTCCATTAAACTCATTTTTAGTTATGTTGAATGCTTGACATAACTTACCGGGGCCATCCACTAGGTTCTTATAATTTTTTCTTATTGCTACGTCCCTGTTTTTTACCATTTTATCAATTCCTTCCACAGGATATAACTGTCTTATTAACACAGCACAGGGCAATCCTTCTGGCTCGGTAATAACATTCAAACAGTGATGCAACCCATAAATAATATACACATACAGAGTGCCCGGAATTTGATACATAACCTTGGTTCTCTCAGTTTTCTTCAAATTATATGAATGACTTGCTTTATCATTTGAACCTAAATATGCCTCAACTTCTATGATTCTTCCAACAATTCGACTTCTTTCTGTTTCTCTTATTAAGTAAGTTCCTAATAATTCTGGTGCTACTTGTTTAGTTTCTCCACTAAAGAATTCTCGGTTTAATCTTTGATACTTTGTCAAAATCCTTTCTTACTTATGAGAAGAATAATTTATTTAGCAAGCATAATGTTAATACTTAAATTAATCCTATCTACTTCTTAAGGATTAGGGGATTATGAAAGCGCCGGAAAGAATACTTAAAATTGTAAATCATGAGGAGGCTGATAGAGTTCCAGCTTTTGAAAGTGCATTTACAAATAATACAATAATGAAGCATTATGGTATGGAGAGCGGTGGTCGCGGGTACAAAAATAGCTATGAATTTTTTAGAAGGGTTGGTATAGATTTAGTGCTAAGTTTTGTAGGGCTGTTCCCTCGGAAGTTTTTTAAGGGGGGGTTTGTTGATGAGTATGGCAGAAAAATGAAATTTGAATCCTACAAGGATGGTACAAGAATAATGGGTTATCATGGTGGAGAATTTAAGTCAATTGAGGACTACGAAAGTTGGGAACAACCAGATCCATATTTAGAAGCACGAATAAATCAATTTGAAGCGGGAAGAAAAACTCAAAAAGAAATGAATGATGAGGTGTTTTCTATTCCTGCCACAGGAGCACTTATGGAGTGTACTTGGGAAGGTTTTGGAATTGAAGCATTTTCTAGACTGTTAAGTAAACCAAAAAATGCTAAAAAGGTATTTGACGATCGTGGGAAATTCACGCTAGAGCTAGTAAAGATTCTAGCTGACGACGATGCCCAAATAGTTCTTCTATGGGACGATTTTGGATTTAAGAACGGTTTATTTATGAGTCCCCGCAATTACAGGAAATTGGTGTTTCCATGGTTGAACCAGATATGTAAGGCTGCCCACAAAAGAGATTGTAAAATATTATTACACTCTGATGGCGATTTATTAGAGATTTTTGAAGATATTATTGAGTGTGGGGTTGATATAATAAACCCAATTGAATCAACGACTGCAAATCCAGATTATGACATTTTTAGACTGAACCAACTGTATGGTGACAAAATAACATTTTCTGGAAATTTAAGTCCAGTCTTATTAGCAATGGGGGAGATATCTGAGATTGAATCATATGCAAAGAAGTTAATAAGTGAACTTGCACCAAATGGGGGCTATATTTTCGGATCGGGACATAGTATCAATCCTGCGGTTACTGTAGATCGATTTGAGGCGATGCAAAATATTCGGAAAAAATATGGGAATTACCCTATTAACGTACCAGAATGATCTTTAATACTTTCTTGCCTCATTTGCGGCATCAAACATTGCCACAATATTTTTTGCTGGAACTTCAGCGGTAATATTATGAATATTTGCTGCGACAAAGCCACCACCGGGCTTGAAACACTCAAAATTTCGTTTAACTTCATTTTTTATTTGTTTTGGGGACCCAAAAGGTAAAGTAGATTGAGTATTACACATCCCTCCCCAAAAAGTAATTTTTTCCCCGAAGCGTTCTTTTAAAGTACAAGGATCCATATCATATGCGGAGATTTGAACTGGATTAACAGCACTGTACTTAAGATCGATAAAGTGGGGAATAAATTGTGGAATTGAGCCACAGCAGTGATAATTTATCTTAAGTTCTGCTAAAGAGTGGACTTTCTCAGAGAGCATCATCTCATAGGGCTTAATTAGTTTTTCATAGGTCCTTAAATCCATTATTGGACCAGCTTGTTCTGCTAAATCTCCGTTAATACACAGAACATCTAAATACTGCCCCACTTCACTTAAAAATGAGATGTTATAGTCTACCCAGTATTTTAAAAGTCCTTCCATTGCAGCCTTAATTAATTCGGGCTTTTTCTTTAAATATCTTAAAGTCTTCGTAAATCCAAAGAGAAAAGTAGTATATTCATAAATGCAGCCTGTAGGAGCAGATACTAATGCGTAATCGGTGCTGTCATGTAATTTTCTAGCATATTCCTTTAATCCTTCGAAGGGTAATTTATCTGTTCCATCCGGCCAATCAAAATCCCGAATGGCTTGAACAGAAGTAAAATTCTCAAATGGATGAATAACTGGATCATAATAAAGAATCTCATTAATTTCTTTTGTTGCATTATTTCCCCAAAAACAACCAAATTGGTCATATACTCCTATATATTTCCCTTCATATTCAAGCTTAAAATCATCAATCTTTACCATACCGCCAAGTGGTCTTATATACCTCGTATCAATGTTAAATAACTCTAATATCTCATCGCAAGGTGCTGCTAGTTGTTGTATATAATCGTATGTTTGAATTAGGTCATCCTCAATTTGAAGATATTCTATCAAATTCTTATAAGCCTTAATATGTATCCCCGTTTGATTACCGCCAAAATCTAGGGGAACTTGATCAGTCTCGATATGATTTAGTGTTGTGTTTACTCTATCTCTAGAATTCATCTTGACATGTCTTATTTATATCTCACCATTATTATATTAATTCTTGCTTGAGAAATGACTCTAATTTTGCATTACATGCTATAAATGGAAATTTGGACTCTATTGACAGTTCTTGTTCAATTTTAGCTCCACCTATAGAAAAAATCTTACCCCCTGCTTCACGTAAAATAAGCATCCCCGCAGCTACATCGACTAATCGATTACTAGTTCTCATGTTTATGAAAGCTTCCATGCCTCCACTTGCTATTTGGCAGAGAGTTAATGCACTGCTACCCAAGATTCTAATTCGATAAAAACTTCTTATCAATGGACGAAGTTTTTGAAGATTACTCATAAAATCTCTCATTGGAAGATTTAGCTCTAAAAAACATTTTTCAGATATCCCTAAATCAGACACGCGAATTTTAGACTTATTAAGATACGCACCTTTCCCCATTTCTGCCCAATATAAATCTTTTGTGAATAAATTAAGGACTACGCCTTTAGTGATATCATTTGTCGTACTTCCAACAGCATAGGCGATGGACACAGAACAATAAGGAACTCCCCTGACAGCATTATTGGAACCATCAAGAGGATCTACGATTAATTTTATCTGGTTTTTTTTAGCTTCCTCAATATTACCGATATATTTTTCCCCGATTTCTTCGCTAATGAGTAATAATGGCAGGTGGGCCTTTTCAAGTGACTTAATAATTGCATTCTCTGCAATTATATCGAGGTGCATTGAAACATCTCCGCCAGCACCCCTACTGGATTTTTTAGCAGCCTTTTTTGTACCCAAAAGAGGATTAACTACGTCATAAATATCCAAAACGAGTTGCTTTAAAAAATCAATACTTAACGTCATAAGGATCCATATCTTACTGTTCTTAACTTAAAAGAAGAGTAAACTTGATAAATTTACACTTTTCAAGGGTAAGATTTCATATTCATTCTTATTTTAAGATTTTATGTTTCTCAATTATCCATTTATCGACAATAAATTTCTGGAATTCTTTATTCTTTACATTATATTCATTATGTACAGTACTCTTCGGGATCCAGAATTCTTCATTGGATTGCAACGTAATTAGTAAAGCTTTTGGGCTTTCTACTTTTATTTTTGCGGTAATTTCAACTGTGTCTCTAGATGCCCCGTATTCAGTTGTCTCGACTATATGTAATCCATCGCGAGCAGTAATGTATTCTGCGAAAACACTATATTCAGCTTCATCATCTATCTCGGGTTTGTCTTCCGTTTCGGATTCAAATGATCCACTTGTTGCAAATTCAATTTTCTCTGCTAATATGTGCTCAAGCAGTAAAGTCAAAAAGCTTAGATTCGGAAAGCGAACCTTTTTTATGTAGTCTCCAATTTTGACTTGTAATACCTGTCTTAAATCGGTTTCCCACCCAACGTAAATCTCTGTTTTACGATCCTTAAATACGTGATACCCTCTCCAGTTTGCACTTCTCTTGTGAAGAACCTCTAATATACAAATAATTTCCTCGATTGTGATTTTAACAGTTTTCCCCTCACCTTGAGAAGATTTCTCCCATGTCCCATCCTCTTTTCGGTTCATACAGCTTAAAAAGATATACGAAACCTTTTTCGCGGGGCTTGAGATGGATAAGCTAGTTTTTTGTCCGTAAAAAGTTTTAATGTGGAAATCTGCCATCTTACCTAATACTATGTTTATATGATTGGTAATCTTATATTTAATCTACTAAAAATATAATTATTTATTGATTTAAATCTGGTTACTTAAAAGTGTAGTTTTCTTTTTATTAAACGGAAATGAGTAAAGATTTTATTAGATTTGATTTTATATAGATGTAATTCAATTTTTTTGATGTGACATATTATGGAAAAAAAAAGTAGTGATTCGATAAGTAAAAGTGAGAAAAGAGCCCAAATAAGCAGTTCAGGTGATTTAGTAGAATTCGATGAACATATCAGTATTTCGGGATCTGGAAAGATATCAGGAGGAAAAATTAATAAAAGCATAAGGGTTTCGGGTTCAGGCAGAATAAATGGGGATTTTGAATGCAATGGACTTACTTCATCGGGTTCTTTGAAGGCATCAGGAAATTTAACGGCTCATGGAGATATAAGTAGCTCAGGTACGTTTAGTATTGCTGGTTTTCTCTACGGAGACGAAGAAGCTGAATTCTCAGGCTCAACACAAGTTGGTAATGTAATTAAAGTTCAAGGATCATTAACAGCATCCGGTTCTTTTAAAGCGGGGCATTTTGTTACGTCTGACAAAGTAATAAAGATTTCCGGTTCATCGAATATAAATGGGAATTTATCTGCAGAA
>JAEOTL010000236.1 GCA_016839845.1 Promethearchaeota archaeon | reverse complement strand
TCTATTCTCCGAGCATCAGAAGGTACATTTTTAGTCATTTTATGTGATCTTAATGGTCTTTCAATTGCAAAAATAGGGAGAAAGAGTGAGATCGATTTAAATCCAAATCAAATCACAAGCCTAGCTTCAGCTGCTTTTTCTGTAAGTGAAGAAAATTGGGAAGATTTAAATATTAAAGACCAAGTTATTTCATTTTCATATTTTGATAGAGTGTGTTTAATAACAATTAGAATTAATGAAACACTTCTTACTATAGTTCATGATTACCATAAGGACTGGCCATTGGATGCCGATAATCTAGCCACAGCCATGTATTATTTGAAACAAAAACTGGGCGAATTTTTTGGAAGTGGAAATGAACCTGAGAGAGAAGTCGAAATTTTTTGTGATAAAGTGCGTAGTGCGATTTATCTTTTTGGAATGGGTTCTGAAGTTCCCTTTACTTCTTATAAACCTAATAGTGTGGAACAAACTAATCTATTACCTTCAATAAGTACTGTTTTAGATTCAATTCAGAATCCTGTTTTTATAAGGTATGCCTTAGTTAACCCTTCTGGTTTAACTTTAGATGCCAGAGATGTAAGCGGCCAAAATTTACCAATAACCATTGAAGCATTTTCTGCAAATGCGAATGCTGCATATCAAAAGATGAAAGAAGAATCTGGTGGGAGTTCTATGGGAGATTTATTATGTTATGTTGCCATTTCTGGTCAAAATAGCGAAAATTTCTACGGGCTTATTACATGTCCCTCAGCTAAGATAAAATTCTCGACAATGGATGAGATATTAAATATAGAGGATATTTCTTTTATCGGTTTATTCGCATTAACATATGGAGGAATTCCTGTTATCTGTGAATCACGAAACATAATAAGTTCAATAATGCAAATATTAGGAGAAGAACAAACAACTACGAACTTTATCAAATCTGTAAATGTTCTTACAAGCTTTAAATATGAGTAGAAAAGGGAGAAAGTTATTTGTATTGATATTCATTGATTTTTTTTGCCAATCTAAAAATGACAACCTCTAATTCAATAAAGGAAGTACCTAAATTATTTTGTCTTAACTATAGAGAATGTGACCCAAAGAAGTGTACAGCGACTAAACTAAAAAGACTTAATCTTTTAACATTTATAAATAAGATTAAAGGCTCTCTGAATAAAGCAGTTATTCTAAATCCATTTGCCAAACAAGAACTTTCTGAGCTTGACAGAAACATTATTCTTAGTTATGGTTTAATCGTAATTGATTGTTCCTGGAATAATATTTTGAATTTAAAGAAATCTACTTTTAAAAATGCTCGTCGATTACCTCCGTTAGTTGCTGCTAATCCAACAAATTATGGTAAATGGGAAAAATTAAGTTCGGTAGAGGCATTAGCAGCAGCACTTTTTATCACAAAATTCTTTGATTATGGTGAGATTATTCTCTCAAAATTTTCTTGGGGTAATCAATTTAGAGAATTAAACGAATTATAAAAAAAATATAAGAAAAATTAATAATAATCAATTTAGGCTTCAGGACCACCTTTTGAAAGACCAGAAGCGGCTATTACATCATCAATCTTAAGGATCATAGCAGACACTTCAGTTGCAGACTGAACTGCTTGAGTAAGTACAGATAAAGGTTCTAATACACCCAACCTTGCCATATCATCCGGTTTTCCGGTGTCGATATTAATACCTTTAGACTTTCCTTCTTCAGTTTCATGTTGTGATCTTAACTCTACTATTAGATCTACTGGGTTATATCCCGCATTTTCAACTAAAGTCTTTGGGATTATTTCTAACGCGTTTGCATATACTTCAATTGCTAATTGTTCCCGTCCTCCGATTGATCTTGCATACATTCTAAGCCTTTTTGCAAGTTCTATTTCAGAAGCACCACCACCAGGTAAAATAAGTGGTAATTCTATTGCCGCCTTAACGACTGATAAAGCATCGTGAAGCATTCTTTCTGCTTCATCCACAACGTGTTCAATTCCCGCTCTAATTAATATACTCACGGCTTTTGGATCTGCGCATTCAGAAACAATAATCATGTTGTCGTCACCAATTTTCTTTTCTTCTACTATTCCAGATTCTCCTAAATCATTTTCACTGATTTCAAAGATATTGTTAATAATTTTTGCAGTGGTTGCTCTCGCTAATTTTTCCATATCTGATCGTTTTACTCGTCGTACAGCTAGAATATCTTCCCTTGCTAGATAGTTTTGTGCTTTGTCATCAACACCTTTTTGGCAAAAGACAACGTTAGCACCAATTTCTTTTAGTTTTGCTACACGGTTTTTTAGCATATTTGCTTCTTCTTCAAGAAATTTATTGATTTGATCAGGTGTTTGAACCCTTATTTCTGCATCAAATTCAGTTTTTTCTACTTCTAAAGAGGCGCTGATTAGCGCAATCTTTGCGTTTTTGATTGATTTTGGCATCATGGGATGAACCACTTCTTTATCAACGATAATCCCATCAAGGATATTAGTATCTAATAGGCTCTTTCCTTCTTTTTTGATAATTTGAATTTGATCCAAATCAATCATAACATGACTTCCACGTTGTTCTTTAACTTGGCTAACTGCTTTCACAGCAATATCTGCAAAATGACTTTTTACACCAGTAATTAATTTACTGTTCATTGAAGTTTCTGCAACTTTCTTTAAAGTAGCTATATCACTAATCTCTATTTTTGTTGCTAATTCTTTCAAAATCTCTTTACTTTTTAATAACGCTTTTCTATAACCCCTGAAGATAATTGTAGGGTGTACTCCCTGTTCCATTAACTCTTCAGCAAGATTTAATAATTCTCCCGAAATAATAACACTTGTAGTTGTTCCATCTCCCACTTTATCGTCTTGAGTTTTAGCCACCTCTACTATCATTTTAGCAGCAGGATGTTCAACATCAATAGTGTCTAATATCGTTGCTCCATCATTTGTGATTGTTACATCTCCTAGCGAATCAACAAGCATTTTATCCATACCTTTTGGACCCAATGTTGTTCTTACTGCTTCAGAAACAGCTTTAGCCGCAGCTATGTTGTTCTTTTGGGCATCCTTCCCTTGTTTTCTTTCTGATCCTTCTCTTAATATAAGGATTGGAACACCAGATAATTGTGCCATCTTTTATTCACTCTTTTAATAGTTAATATAAAACTTTTATTTATATAGATCTCTAAGTCATAAAATTAAAAAAGTTTACGAAAAATAATGAAAAGCCTTCTTTTTGGGTCTTTAAAAATTTAGCGGTGTTTTTAAAATTGAATCGAAATTAAAAGATAAATTATTCACTAATGTTATCCATTTCAATATTTCTAAGCTTAAGTTTAATATCATTCTGTGTAAATATTGTATTCTATATATATAAAACGAAGAAATATTACTTAAATCGAATAAAATTGCTGATTTTAGGAATTATAATTTTTACAACTATATTTCTTATTATTAATCTACCTTTTTTTATAATAAATAATTCTGATTCATTTATGGATAAAAACCAAGGACTTTTAATTCCAACAATTTTATTCAATCTAGCTAACATATTATATTCCACTTCAGTTATTCTATTTTTTCTTAGTTTTTTAGAGAGCGATGAGAATATCATAGAACTTGAAATCCCAACTCAATTGAGTAATAAAAAGGGGAATATATCGATTGGAAGAATTTTAAAGGGAAAGGCTAAAAAACAAAAATTTTATTTAGCGTCAAGAGATCTTGAGAAGCACATGTTTATTTGTGGAGCAACAGGAACGGGTAAAAGCAACTTTTTGCAAAATTTCTTGATTAATTTTAAAAGAGTGTATGATATCCCTTTTTTCTTAGTTGAATTTAAAGGAGAATATCATTTTCTTCAAAAGAATATTGAAGACGTCCTAATCTTATGGCCTGGAGAGAATTTTTCAATTAACATTTTTAATCCAGAAAAAGTAAATCCAATTATTCATGCTGAAAGAGTATTCGACATTTTGAAGAGCGGAAAGTTCTTAGATGAAAATGCCGAGTTCTCACCGCAGATGGAGAAGGTTTTAGTTGAAATACTGGTAAAAGTTTGTGAAAGTACCAAGTACCGAAATTGGAAAGGATTTGAATATTTTTGTCAAGAATATCTAAAAAAAAATAGAAATCAAATCCCTATGTTGGCCCAAACTTTAGTGAGTATTAAAAATCGAATCAGGAGGTTTTCTGTAGGACCGTTAAAGGCTTTATTTGAAAACACGAATGAAATTAATATTTATGATCTATTTAAAATGAATATTATTATGGATTTAAGCTCAATCATCCGTTTAGGGGGAGAGAAGGAGGATGCTCTATTCTTTCTAAATATGATTTTAAAATATCTATGGGACATAAATTTGACAAAAGGTTCATATGGATTCAAGGGAATCGAACACATTACCATTATTGAGGATGCCCAATATTTTGCTCCACAAGACTTAATGAAAAAGAGTAAGTTAACAACTTATTTAGAAGATATTGCGTTATTACACAGAGGAACTGGTGAATGCCTGATTACTTTAGCCACACGTCCAGACATAAGTAAAGAAATATTAGCAAACAATGGAGTAGTATTAACGTTTAAAAACCATATGGAAAAGGATTTTATGTGTGAATTGTTAAATATTGATGTTGAAAACAGGACCTATTTGTCTATTTTAGAGGAAGGTCAATGTATTATAAGAATAAACTCTATAAAAGAATCATTTCTTCTTAGTATTCCTTTAATAAAACACAATTCAATATCTATTTCAGAAATAAGAAAAAATAATAGAAAATTGCTAAATAAGCAAAAAAACGATCTTACTTCTAATTCAAAATCAAAAAATACAATTACCGATGATAAGCTTCAAAAAGAGGGGGTGAAAAATAAGAACCAACAATCAAATAAATCTGAAAGTATAATTGAGAGTGTAAATGGATCCATAGAGACTCCTTCTCAAAAATCCTCATCAAAAATACATAAAGAAGAAGCAAAGGATATATCCCCAGAATCAATTTCTGCTCTAGATTCTTTTAGTGAATTAGAAACATATGTTAATCAGCTTTACAAGTTGCATAAGAAAAAGGAACAATTTTAAGAAATTGTGATTCAATATAACATATGACAATCACAATAGGTATTATTGGTAAACCTAGTAGTGGGAAGACAACATTTTTGAATGCTGCATGTTTAACGCATGCGAAGGTCAGTGAAATACCATTTACTACGATTGAGCCTAATAAAGGCGTAGCTTATGTAAAAAACAAATGTGTTTGCAAAGAATTAGGTGTTACTGATAATCCGCAAAATTCAATATGTATTGATGGAACTCGTTTTATACCAATTAATTTAATTGATGTTGCAGGATTAGTTCCAGATGCTCATAAGGGAAAGGGTTTAGGGAATAGATTTTTAAATGATTTAATCAAAACTGATGTTCTACTCCATATTGTAGATATCACAGGATCTCTTGATAAATCTGGAAAATTAGTATCAATGGGGCAAAATGATCCCTATGAAGATATATTATTTCTTGAAGAAGAGATAAACTTATGGTTTAAAGAAATCCTTGAAAGAGAAGATTGGACAAAATTTACTAAAACCATAACAACAGAGAGAAGAAAGGTTGTTGAGGCCTTATATGATAGGCTTTCAGGAGTAAAAATAACTAAACAACAAATAATCCTCTCATTAAAAGATACAAATTTAGAAGGTAAAAATCCATCCAAATGGTCAGAAACTGAACTATTAGAGTTCGTAAAAACTTTAAGACGAAAATCTAAACCCATTTTAATATTAGCAAATAAAATTGATAAGGAAATTGGTGAAGATAATTTAAGAGAGTTAAAGAACAATTACACTGATCCGATAATTCCTTGTAGTGCTTTAGCAGAACATTTTTTAAGGAAATACCATGATGATAAAGCGATTAAGTATATTCCAGGATCAGATAATTTTGAGATTAATGATGATAATAAATTGAAATCCGAAGAATTAGAAATGCTGAAAAAGATTCAGGAAAAAATTCTAAATAAATATGGGAGTACTGGAATTCAAAATTCATTAGACTATGCTTCATTTACCATAACAAATCAAATTTGTGTTTATCCCGTATCAGATATTAATTCATTTTCAGATAATAAGAATAACGTTTTACCAGACGCATTTCTGGTTGAAAAAGGAACATTATTAAGAGATTTTGTAAGAGAAAAAATTCATAGCGAATTAGCTGACAATTTTATGTTTGGTATTGATGCTAGGACAAAGAAAAGGTTAGGAGAAAATTATGAATTAAAAGATAAAGATATTATTAGAATTGTGACATCTAAGAGCAAGTAAAAACTTGTTAATCTTGTTTAGAAGTTAAAAGAATATAAACGAGAATGATTATTAACAGAATTACTCCAAAAAAGATTAAGATGAATTTATATACTTCTACACTATCAGTTATAACCTGAAACATAAAAAGAATGATTAGTATCAATATTCCATAAATTTTCATACTTATATTGGATATTTATTGAATAATTAAAAAATTTCTTGTTTTTATTAATAGTGAAAGGTTTATACAAAACTAAAATATTATGACTTTAACAAATCAATAATTTTGTCTATATCAAATCCTAAAAGTAAAAATAATGGACCTGACGGGAATTGAACCCGTGACCTCTTGAATGCAAGTCAAGCGTTGAAGGTTGGTACTAAACAGAACCCAACAATCTTCCACTGATCTACAGGCCCAGTTTTTTCTACATTTGTTATTTGTATTAAAAACATTAATTATTAAAATCTTTTACTTTTTTAAAGTAAATACTTGGACTGTCTTAATTTCATTAATGAAATTGAGTTTGCCTTAAGATGTTGTTAAAAAATAAGGTAAAAGTTAATTAAGAACTTACCTCAGAAAACATTTATTTCTGTATTAAAAATAAATAGGAGGTGATCCAGCCGCAGGTTCCCCTACGGCTACCTTGTTACGACTTCTCCCTCCTCGC
>JAEOTL010000008.1 GCA_016839845.1 Promethearchaeota archaeon | reverse complement strand
CTTTGGTGGATATGACAAAATCGATTTATTTTTTTTCCAGTTAGATGAGAAGTAGTAACACATAAGTCTTCATAATCAGGGTCATAGGCACAATCAAACGTTTCTTTAATAATATGCATTCCACCTTGTAATCGTGGATCGTCTCTTCCGACTCTTTCTTCTCCAATATAGATATTCGGCTTCATTTTTCGGAGATCATTAACATACTGTTCATACGTTCGCATATTTTTTACCTAAAATAGTCAGTATGTATGGTAATTTTTATCAGTTTATAAAATACACGATTTAAATTGAAAATCCTCTCGTGTTGATAAAAATTCATAATTTCGTTATTTGGTAAGTTAAAAACTGAAATAGATTCAGAAAAACCATCATATAATGGCTGACTTGTTTAACTTAATTGAGTAAACTCATAAATTTATGCATTAAAACTCAAAAATATCTAAAAATCTTTCAAAGGGTTTATTAAGGTACAATTGATAATAATATTAATAACTTACACATTACGAAGTTTGAATAATGGATAACCGTATTTATCTTCTGGATGTCACCAATAGAGATGGGGTACAAACAAGCCGATTAGGATTAGCTAAGCTCGAGAAAACAGTCTTAAATATCTTATTAAACAGAATGGGTGTTTTTCAATCAGAAATTGGCTTTCCTACAACACTTCACGAAACTAATTATATTAATGCCAATTTAGAGCTTGCTAAGATTGGTGTGCTTAAACCTATCATCTTATCTGGGTGGATGCGCGCTATTGAATCAGATGTAGAGAAAGCAATAGAGCTTACGCACCTTAAGCATATAAATTTATCAATCTCAACCTCAGCCCAAATGATTAATGGCAAATTCAGAGGTAAATTTAATGGTGATGATATTATTCAAATGATGGTAAAATCTGTCCAAAGAGCACGGGATCTTGGGATTAAAACCATCGGAGTAAATGCTGAGGATGCAAGTAGAACATCATTAGAATTTCTAATTAAATTTTCATTAGCAGCCAAAAAAGCGGGTGCACATCGGATTCGATATTGCGATACATTAGGATATGAAACTCCTTTTCGGATTCATTTTCGGATGAAGGATCTAACTAAAGCTGTTGACTTACCCATGGAACTACATTGTCATAATGATTTAGGAATGGCAGTTGCCAATTCAATTTTGGGTGCCAAGGGTGTTCTTGAAGAAGGACAAGATGCCCTGATCAACACGACTGTGAATAGTATGGGTGAACGAGCAGGCAACGCTGATCTAGTTTCAACTACCTTAGCACTAAAACATGGGGCTGAAATTGAGGAACTCGGTATGGTTGACCCCCGAATTGATTTATCTAAAGCCTGGAAAATCGCAACATACGCATCCCATGCATTTGGAGTCCCAATTCCAATAAATCAGCCAGGAGTAGGAGATAATGCCTTTGCTCATGAATCAGGAATTCATGCTGACGGAGCACTCAAAGATAGAAAAAACTATGAGCTATATGATTACAATGAATTAGGCAGAGGTGAAACAATAATGATTGAAACTGGAAGGAAAATTACTACAGGAGAATATTCCGGAATTTCAGCATTTACCCATAGCTATAATCATTTCAATATTGATTTCAAAAGTGATGAAGAGGCGCGACAGATCCTAGAACTTGTTAGATATGCAAATGTGCATAAACAGCGGCCATTGGTTAAGGAAGAATTTATCTTCATAGCAGAATACCCAAAAATCGCAGAAAAAATACTAACTATGACACCCCCGGACATTTCTATTGAACGTCCTCATTATAAAATCGCAGCAAAACGAATAAATAAGAAACATGGTTTAATACAAAAAAAAGCTATAATGAAAAGATAAAAAAAAGAAAAGAAATTAAGAATCTACTTTCTGGTTTGTTCTATTAGTCATATCTTTTGTATGTCATCAATAGCCATATAAAACCTAATAATCCTACTATTGTTGCCCCGATTATGATGTAATTTGGCCAATAGGCTCCATCGAAAGTTGATGG
>JAEOTL010000235.1 GCA_016839845.1 Promethearchaeota archaeon | reverse complement strand
TCAACAGATTTTGAGATTGAGATGATTCAGGAAATCTAGGAGACAATGCCAACCCACATAATAAATGCCCTTCTTCATCTTTAGATGCTAGAGGGAATTCTGGTGCTAAATCCTTTTTTGTAATCAACCCTTTTAGCATTCCATCTTCGTCTATTATTGGTAATTTTTCCTTTCTTGACTCATAGAGAATTTTAATTGCCTCTTCACGTGAAGCACCAGGCTTGATGGATATAACACCTTTTGTCATATGATCTTTTATTATACCGTTTTTAATGTCTTTTTCTAAGAATGGGATGTCTCTTTTGGTAAAAATTCCACATACTTTCTTTTCTTCGTTGGTTACAACGATTCCACTGATATTGTAGTTTTCCATCATAAATTTCGCTTTTGAAACCTTAGCATTCGGATTAATAGTAGCTACATCATCAATAACAAAAGATCTAGCTCTTTTTACAATCCTAACCATCTCAAGCTGTCTTTCAAAGGAGCAATTACGATGTAAGACTCCAAGTCCCCCGTGAAGTGCCATGGAAATTGCCATATTTTCCTCTGTCACTGTATCCATTGCAGATGACAATATTGGGAGATTAAAATGGTGTTTACCCAATTTTGATGAAATATCAACCTCACTTGGAGAAAAATCTGTAAAACCGGGTAAGATCAGAACATCATCGAACGTAGATATCAATTCTTTGTAATGTATCTTACTGCGATAGTAATCTGACATTTTTTAACACCAACTTAAAGAGGTTTTACTAGTTAATTAAAGAATATTGAATTAATTAGTAAAATACTTTGAATTTTAATAATAAAGATAATTTAGTTTATAAAATTTTGTGTATGCAAAAATCTTAGCAATAGGATTTAGATAAGGTTTTATTAAAAATAATAAAAGAAAGAAAAAATTTTTGAAATTAATATACTAGCTCTCGTTTTTGAAAAACATAAAGCGAACTAATTAATGCTATCAAACCAACAGTGATCACGAGCAAAAGTTCATTTATTGGCATTATATCAGAAGTAACAATGGTACCAGCGTTCAGATAATTGAAAAGTGAAAAGAATTTTAGATATTTAGCAGCAGGTACCATTCCACCTACTCTGACTAAAATATATTGTCCCAAAATGATAATCCCCGAAGCTGTTAAAGCTTTTTTTGATTTTAAAAACAAGGTGCCACAAAACAGTGAAAGAGAACCTAGTGCAAAAAATAAAAGCCAAACTCCGATGACAGAATAGGTGAAAGTAGCAATATTTATAGATTCATTGAGACTAACAGTAGAAAGTAAAGTAAATAAAACCATTAAAACAGGATACAAGAGGTTATATGTTAGATATACGCTAAATTTCTCAAATAAATAGCGCCATCGTTGAATTGGGTAACTTAAAATAACGTCTAGAGTTCTTTCATCTATCTCAGTACTTATCAATTTAACAGGAATGAGAATTGTTACAAATACCATAATCATTTCCATCCATGAAAAGATATACATGTAAATAGCTCCTTCAAACGTTCCGAAACCGATCATACCTAGTTGACCAAGAATCGCTTGATAAACAGGAGAATCTAGCAAGTCAGCAAATGAAGATATTTGATCTTTTAACATTGGCCACATATAGGCTATTAGTGGGACTAGTATAGCAACAAAGAATGGATATAAAATACCACTCAACCATTTTTTCCTCATATTTTTGATATATACTTGGGTCATAATCTTTCCTCCTAATCATAAAATTGTAAGAAGATCTCTTCAAGCGATGAATCTTCAATAGATAATCTCTTAATCTTGAATTTCACTAACCATTTAAGTAATTCATTAATATTCTCTTTAACTTGTAGCCGAAAAGTTTTGAGACCTAACTTTTGCACAGATATTACTGACTCTATCTCTTTTAGATTGGATTCTGTAGGCATCATTTTAGAAGAAAATTGAATTACAACATTCTGAAGAAATTTCTGCTTGAGTGCCTCAATCCTTTCAACAAGTATCATCTCTCCTTCTTTAATGATTCCGACTCTATCACAAACGGCTTGAACTTCAGCGAGATCATGTGAGCTTAAAAAAATAGTTTTGCCCTCTTTTTTTAAGTTCTTAAATATATCATGTGTTCTAGCAGTCATCAATGGGTCTAATCCCGAAGTTGGTTCATCTAAAATCAAGAATTCTGGTTTTGGAGCTAAAGCAATAATAAGCCCTACTTGTTGACGATTTCCTGTAGAAAGTTTACTGATCTTTTGCGATAAATCGACTTTATAAGAAGATCTTAAAAGATCTAAATATGTTCGATCTATAGGTTGAAATTTATCAAGATAATTGATAAGTTCTTCCCCTGTAAAATCATCGTATAATGAAAGATCTCCGGGAATATAACCTATTTGTTTTCTTATTTCTAGAGAATGCTTTTGGTGATCAAGACCAAAGATGGTTATCTTTCCTGTTTGGATTTTTAAATAATTAAGAATGCTTCTCATAGTTGTAGTTTTACCTGCACCGTTTGGACCAAGAAAACCGAAAATTTCCCCCTTCTTTACCGAAAAATCAACATTTTTTGCCCCGATAACTTTCCTGCCTAATCTTATTCGTCGAAATGTAATTTCTTTCCCGTAAGTTTTTGTCAAGTTTGAAACATCTAATATTACATCATTACTTATCTCAAACACCTTTAGAAAATTTTTTTCTTTTTTTTAAATTGATTTTCTATTTTTCATGAAGAATGGAAAACCCAATATCTTATAGTCAACTTAGATATATAAATGTTTTCTATTCTTCATGAAGAATAAAAAACTATTTATATAAGGTTGACAATCTTATAATTAGAGAATGGTAGGTTCTAGTGTTAAAAATCATATCTTTGAAGGGAGAATAAAAGAATTCGAGCAAGTATTAGTAGATTTTATCCTCGATTCGGGAAAAGCCAAAAGTGCTGATCTAAAGATTCAATTAATTCTAGCATACTTAGCAATACATAAAGAATTAACTCAAAAACAGTTAAAAGATTTAACAAATTTCTCAATTAGCACAATATCTAAGAAGTTGAGAAATTTAATAGATCTAGGAATTATTAAGAAGAGAAAAGTACAAAATACAAATGAAAATTTGTACATTTTAAACCCTGAAATATACCAAAGAGTCGCCAATTCCTCTTGGGATGAGTTTGAAAAGATTTCTCAATTTCTAAATGAGAAACTTGACGAATTAAAGAAATTTCAAAACCAGAGAGGATATGATCTTCTTTCAGAAAGAATTCGAGAGTTATTGAAAACTTTCCAGTTAATAGAAAAGATCTGGGATAGTTTAAAAGAATTGATTGTCATGCCTAAAAAAGAGTAAAGTAAAGATATGAGTAATAGAGACAGATTTGATTCAAACATAAGGGAAATAGAGAAGGAAATTATCAACTACCTTCTAAAATCCATTATTTCTTCTGCGCGGGGAACGATAACCTCAACTATACTTTTTTATTTTATAACAAGGAAAGATTTAACTCAATCTGAACTTAAGGACCTAACACAATATTCTGTTGGAAAAATTTCTCAGGAAATTAAGAATTTTGTTGATTTAGGAGTGATACAAGTTTCTAAGAGGTCAAAACCAAGAATTTATTCTATGGAGTCAATAATGGCAGAGACTTTTAGTAGAGCTATTAATCTTTTGAAAATAAATATCAAATGGGAGCCAAAGTTATTAGAAATAAAAGAAGAATTGGAAACAAAAAAACAAGAACTCTTAAATTTCGATGGTTATGAAAATATCAAGAACATCGTAGAGGAAAATTTATTCAGAATTTCTGGCTATAAAAAAGTAGTTAATCTCTGGGAAGATCTTAAAAAAAAATATGAAAAAATATAACTAATTCAATAAAATCACTTGAGATTCCATACCATGGCGCATTCTCCTACTCCCCCTTTCTGTACGCCTTCGAATCTCAAATTTTTGAATCCGAACTTATTTTTAACTTTTGATAGAATTCCCATCATTACTTGAGGAAACATGCAAGAAGGACTCCCATTATCGTGAAATCTATAATAAGTGTTGGCATAACACATTTTACAACTGTCTTGCTTAGCTTTTAATTTTATAATCTCTCCATTTTGATCCTTTATGAATTCTACTTCAGCGTTGTTTGTTATTGCCCATTCTTGTTCAAGAAATCGTTGTAATTGGTTGAGAAAATCATTAACAGTCTCGATTCCATCAACATCGAATTCTCTTCCGATCGTTCGACCTATTTTGGTGAGAATTTCACCTTTTTTATCCGAAGGGAGTGCTTTCTGCAAAGCATACCACAGTTTGAAGAATGTACTATATGGTACAGTCTCAAATTGATTTGGTAACTTTGATACCTCATCTTCTGTTAAATTCATAGTTTTGCTCTTCTCTGTTTTTTAATATAAAATTATATTATCATCTGAAATTTTATTTAACCATTGATTAAAAGTTTTCAATAACCTTTCCACTGGGAAGAATCTTGTATAAGATTTGATCTTCTTTCGCTGTCTTCTCAACACAAAAAGTTTGTAACAAGAAATCCATGTGATAATTAAAAACATCTTGGCTATCTAAGGTTCCTTTTTCCTTTAATTTAGTTATTAGGCTATCTTCTAAGATTTGTTCATTTTCATTTACAAACTTTAGTATCTCTCTTCTAATGGGATGATTTACTGCTTTTAAATGCTGAGCATGTCCAACTTTTTTCTGTTCTGGCATTTTTTTCTCTCTTAACTATAAAAATTAATCCAAATAAAAGATTACTTTAAGTTAGCATTAATTTGAGAGATATAAAATTTTAAGATTTTAGATTATAAACAAACATAAACAAGAAATTTCAAATTAACTGAAGAATTGGAATTAAATTTTTAAAAAAAAAATTACATTCGAGTTAAGTTTCTCCTGGGCATTTTTTGGATCCTAGGATCATTAATGAGGGAATCTAAAGTTTTTATAAACATTTCCCTATCCTCCTTGATATTAGAAGATTCAAAATCACAATAATTACTCACATGATCGTTGAAAACCTGCGAAGTTACATTTTCACCTAAATTTGCTAGAATGTCTCTTTCTTCTTTCAAATTTTCAACCGGGCTTAATAATGTAAACTCCCCTGCCTGTAAATCTTCCCAAAGAGGAACACTCGGCGAGATATTCAATGTTCTAAACCTAAAGATAGTAGGATTAATTTCGGTTAAAACTCGGGCAGTTTCCTTAACGTGCTCTTCTGAGTGTTTAAGTCCTCCTAACCCTAGTATTATATACAGAGATAAATTAATTCCTGCATCTAATAATCTTCTACCAGCTTTAATAAAAGATTCTGCGGTTGTACCTTTTTTCATTATCCTAAGAACCGTATTCGAACCGCTTTCTAAACCCATATACACTATATCTAAACCTGCTTCTGACAATTGTTTTAATTCTTCGTCAGATTTTCTTAAAATATCTAAGGCTTTAGAATAACAACTCACACGTGGGACATTCGATAATTTAATTCTAACATACTTAACAATCTCGACCAAGTAATCAGTAGGAGCAGAAGTAGGATTCCCCCCCGCTAGAAATACGGGGAATCCATGGTAATTGTATTTAGCCGCTTGATCAATATCTTTTTTAACGTCTTCTAAAGGTCTTATAGCATAATCTTGAGTTGTTCCATACATACCTTTGTAAGTTCCGCAAAATCTACATTTATTCCAATTACATCCACCTGTTACTGCAATAAGTAAAGAGTAAGCTTCAACTGGGGGTCTGATTATGATATGATCAGCAGGATATTTTTCAATCATATAAATCGTTAGATTAAGGATTATGAAAATAAAATTTTATACAATATTTAATTCTAATAAAAAATGGTTAATTTTTAGATATTATTGTTATAGTTTACAAGATCGAAATAGATATACACCATGGTGAATAGATTGAATGGAAAATTTAACTGGGATTTTCCTTATCCCTCTCAAAGAATGCCGATTTTGGCGGATAACATTGTTTCGACATCACAACCATTAGCTTCACAGGCAGGGATCCAAATGTTTTTAAAAGGGGGTAATGCTGTTGATGCAGCTATCGCCGCAGGAATTACTTTGACAGTTGTCGAACCCACAATGAATGGGATTGGGAGTGATGCATTTGCAATATTATGGGACGGTAAAAGGATAGTTAGTCTGAATGCTTCAGGCAGATCCCCTGAATCTTGGACCCTAGAACATTTTTCTCATCTTGAGTCAATGCCACTTCTAGGTTGGGGTTCAGTTACAGTACCTGGAGCGGTTTCCGCTTGGGTAGAACTCTCTAAGAAGTATGGTCAACTTACTTTTCGAGAATTATTTGAACCAGCAATAGAATATGCTGAAAAGGGATTTCTTATTTCACCAATAACAGCAAATCTCTGGGAATATCTTTTAAATTTATATGAAGGTTATACTACTGATTTTAAAGATAAATTTCCCGATTTTATCCAAGGATTCACAATAAATGGTTCAGCTCCAAAAGCAGGTAATATTTTCAGGTTTCCTGCTCAAGCGAAAACCTTGAAATTGATCGCTGAATCTGAAGGAGAGGCTTTTTATAATGGAGAAATTGCTGAAAAAATTGTCTCTCACGCTAAGGCTACTAAAGGTTATTTAAGTCTTGAAGATTTTGAAAGACACAAAGTAACTTGGGAAAAATCCCTAAAAATGAAATATCGTGATGTAATTTTACATGAGCTCCCTCCCAATGGACAAGGTTTAGCTGCTTTAATAATGCTTGGGATTTTTAATCAGTTTGATCTAAGTAATTATGAGCTAGATTCATATAAATTACTACATTTACAAATAGAATCAATGAAACTGGCTTTTAAAGACACGTATAGATACGTTTCAGACCCTAAAACTCTAGATATTGATCCTCAAAAATTACTTGCATCAAATTATTTAGAGAAAAGAGCAAAACTGATAAATATTGATAAGGGGTTAAAATTTAAGGAGGGCATCCCTCAAGGAGGAGACACAGTTTATCTTACAACAGCAGATTCGGATGGAATGATGGTATCTTTCATTCAATCCAATTATGCGGGTTTCGGATCATGCATCGTAGTGCCAGGTACGGGAATTAGTCTTCAAAATAGAGGAAATGGTTTCTCTCTGGAAGAAGGGCACCCGAATCAAATAGGGCCTCATAAGCGTCCATTTCATACAATAATTCCAGCATTAATTACCAAGAAGAGTAAACCACTTATGAGCTTTGGTGTTATGGGGGGAGATATGCAACCACAAGGGCACACACAACTAATTATCCGAATATTTGGGTATAACCAAAATCCTCAAGCAGCACTTGACGCCCCAAGGTGGCGAATTTCTCAAGATCAGGAAGTCTTTGTTGAACCTGGTTATCATGCTAAAGAAATTAAAAAACTTGCTGAATTGGGACATATCATTTCTGAAAAAAAATATACAATGTTTGGCGGTGGGCAGATTATATATAAGCTTGAAGATGGGTATTTAGGGGCATCAGATTGGCGGAAAGATGGTCAAGCAGTTGGATTTTAATACAATTTTTGACGTAACCTTTAAAATTTCTTAGCTCAAAAACTATATAAGTTTTTAACAATTTGTGGTATTAAAATTTAAGAAAATAACTTTACTCTAATCAAACATAGATTAGATTTTCCAGTTTTTTCCTAATGTTAAGAGGGCTAGTAAAATATGAGTTACGATCGAAAAAATATTTTGTATTCTTTTAAAATTGTTATTTGTGGGGCTAGTTCTGTAGGAAAAACTTGTCTTTTTAATCGTTACTGTTTCAATTCGTTTAATGTTGACACCTCCCCAACGATTGGAATTAATTTTCATTCGATTAACTTGAGAATTAATAATAAAAATAATCCTAAAAATGGAAAAGAGCATTATGTAGTAAATTCTATTTTTGATTTCGGTGGTCAAGAACGTTTTAAGCCACTAATAGGACAATTTTTTGAGGGCTCCCTGGGAGCATTATTAGTTTTTGATTCTGTAAACCAAGCTTCTTTTGCGCAGTTAGATTATTGGTATTACCAGTTAATTGAAAATTCTGGGAACTCAGATATACCTATAATTTTGGTGGGGAGTAAAAGTGATTTATTAGATAAAACACCCAACCATTATATTATACCAGATGATTTAATCGAAAATTATATCAAAGAACGACAACTCAACGGGTTCTTTAGAACATCAGCGTTAGAAAATTATAATGTCTTAGAAGTTTTCAAGGAATTGAATAATTTAA
The DNA here is from genome assembly GCA_016839845.1 of Promethearchaeota archaeon. The sequence continues at coordinate 2,825 of JAEOTL010000235.1, read as the reverse complement.
TGCTAAAACAACAACAATTTCCGTTTATTGTTATTTAATAACCTAAATCCTTATACCTAGAATTCTCGATCATAAACAAAATCGGTAAATTCATTAAAAAAGGCTTTCTGATCCTTGTTGAGGTCTGGATAGATCTCCTTTAAATTACTTTTGGCTTGGCTCATAAGGTTTTTTGCGAGATGTTCAGCTATAAGTAAGGCGTTTGTTTCATCAAAAATGTCTTTAATTTGTTTTATATCAGGTTTTGTAAGAGAATCCTTATGATAGAGCTCGTTTAAAATTTTTGACTGCTCCTCATCTGTATTTTGGACCGCAAGAATATAAACTATCTTCGACCTGTTTTTAGCTCGAATATCATCCTCTAAATCTATTATATCATCTCGAATGGCATGAGCTTGACCCATACTCAATAAAGCATTGCTTAATGGGTTAATTTGATAATGAATATTTCCTTTAGCTAAGATTGCACCAATTTTAGCAGATTTTTCAAATAATCTAGCTCTTTGCCATTCAGCAATATTTAAATATTGCTCCAATGTCATAGTAATGTTATTATAATTCATGTACTCTTCTATTAACTGCCCCTTTATTAGATAATCCATTGATCTAGTATACTCGTTAATGGCTAGAAGTTTAGTTTTTTCGGGGAATTTTGATGATTTTATTATATCTAAACCTAGTAAATATCCTTGAGTTCCTCCCAGAATACTCATATCCCTTCCGTATAGCTTTACAATTTCGTCTTTGTTAGAGATTTTCATATCCTTATAAATTTGATTCAATTCATTCTGTAATTGGTTATGAAATGAAGGTTTTCCTCTCCTGATATTATCATCGTCTAACAAATCATCATGAATTAAATGACCACTATGTAGCAATTCTACTGCTATGGAGACTTCTCGAATTTGATTAATTTGATCCTCCAGGTACATAGGATTAATGATTCCCGCAAAAGCGGTACATAGAAGAATGGGATGGATTCTTTTGGCTTTCTCATTTAATATAAAATTCTCTAGTTGCTTGATAAAATCCTTCAGAAGGAGGTCCTTCTCTTCTCTATATACTTGAGTAAAATATTCCTCCAATTCTTTATTTATCAAAGATCTTTCGGCTTTAAAGAAATCTTTAATCATACTTAACTCTCCAAAAATTCATATATTAATATAACACATATAATAATTTAATTTAATTATATCTTTATTCTAACAATTTTATATTATAGGAGTTTTGTCGAATTGAAAATTGCAGTTGTATCTGACTCACATGACCATAAGGACAATATATTAAAAGCTGTTTCTATCATAAATAAAAAGAATGCTGAAGCAATTATACATTGTGGGGATTTTGTTGCCCCATTTGTTAAAAGATGGTTTAATAACCTCAATGACTCAATAAAACAAAATTTTTATGGCGTTTTTGGTAATAACGATGGAGAAAGATTATTCCTAAAAAAAAATTTGGGTCAAATTTGTGAATTTGCTCAAGGTGGGAATGAATTAATACTGAATTTAGATGACAAAAAGATTTTTATCTCACACATGCCAAAACAAGAATCTATTGATGCTCTAGCTCATTCAGGTAAATTTGATATAATACTTACGGGTCATACGCATTCCTTTGTCAATAAAAAGTATGAAAATGGTGTTTTAGTAGTAAACCCCGGTGAACTTTGTGGTTATTTAACAGATAGAGCCACATTTGCTATTGTAGATACAGTTGAGATGAAAGCGGAGATTATTGATTTATAATCTATATTTTTTTTAACCTTCCCTCTTTATTACTAATTTGAATTCATTATTAGAATAATATCATGTCAAGATTATCACCATTAATCATCTACAAGGACTTTGAAAACAATAAATTAGAAAGGAGTAAAGCATCAGAATTATTAATTTCATTAATAGACAATCCTTCAGATATTACAAATAGGAATAGAATACTTGCAGTAAAATTCTTAGGCATTATCGGTTCAAAAGAAGACCAAACTTTCTCCTCTCTAGAAAATTTATTAATTTCAGATCTTGATGATCTTGTACGTGGAAATGCAGCAATAGTAATTTGTAGAAATTTCAGTACTAGAGCCATCGATCCAATTAAATGGGTATTAAAGCATGAAAATTCAGAGTCAACTTTGATTCTAATAATTAAGGAATTAGAGAGGACTAACGATTTACGTTTAAAGGGGCTATTAGAAGAGATTGAATTTGCTAAATTTGAAGGGAAAATTTTTTTTCCTTATGGTCCCAACTTAACTCTCAATTTAAGTAGTAATAGTATTAATGACATAACGAATATAAAATACCTAGGAAATTTACGAAGCCTAAAAAAATTGTATTTAAACTTTAATAGAATTACTATTATCAAAGGCTTAGGAGGTTTGGTTAATTTAGAATCCTTACACCTTCAGGGAAATAAAATAAGGATGATTGAAGGATTAGAGAATTTCAGAAATTTAGAATATCTTTACTTAAACAATAATGAAATTCAAAAAATTCAAGGTATTTCACACTTATCTAAGTTAAAATCTTTTATGCTCTATGACAACCAGATTCCTGAAATTGAAAATATCACTCATTTAACAAATTTGGAGATCTTAAACTTAAGAAATAACAAGATTACATCAATTAACGGTTTAGAAAAACTTCAGAATTTAAGGAGACTAGATTTAAGTAACAACAATATAACAGAAATTAATGGCCTTAATAAACTTAGAAACTTAGAATTTTTGGATTTAAGTCATAATCAAATCTCTCAAATTAAAGGACTAGATCATCTAAAAAATCTAAAATTTTTGGATCTTAGAAATAATAAAATAACAGAAATTA
>JAEOTL010000234.1 GCA_016839845.1 Promethearchaeota archaeon | reverse complement strand
CATTAGCGGGTTTAACCGCACTAACGCGCTCTAGCATGTTAGAAGTGTTAGATCAAGATTATATTAGAACGGCCCGTGCAAAAGGAGTTGAAGAAGACAAGGTCATTAATAAACATGCACTACGGAATGCCTTACTCCCATCTAGTGACAAAATCATTGGGGGTTCATTGGGCGCATTACTAGGATCTCTTTTTATTGAGACGGTTTTTGCTTACGAAGGATTTGGGTATTTTTTTATCCAATCACTTCTTGCGGGTGATTACTTACTCATTAATGGCTTAACGGTATTCGCCGTAATATTTACTCTTACTGGAACCTTAGTTGCTGATGTAATGTACACAATTATCGACCCGAGGATAACATATAAATAAAAATTAATTAAAATTATAATTTAAAATATGACTAAACAAGATATAACAACTGAAGAAGTCGATTATACGGATTTTTCCATAGGTAGTAGAAAGAAATGGGTAAACTTATTGAAATTCTATTTCCTTCCTACTTGGCGTCACCCAGAATTCACTGCTTATGAAAATGAAATTGAAAAAGTAAAATCAAAAAGGAGGTTATTCCGTCGTCTTCTGAAACCTTTAACAATTATTGGGTTTTTTATGATTTTATTTGTTGTAATATTGGGAGTATATGGTCCATGGTTAACCGAGATTCCGTTACAACATGTAATACCACCATACATTCCGGAAGGCGCAATCCCTTTCGACGAACCGAGTTTAGAACATCCACTAGGGACAACAATGTATGGATATGATATTTTAGCTCGATTAATTTGGGGTGCTAGAACTACAGTAGGAATGTCTTTTATTCCTGTTATTCTAGGAATGGGGGGTGGGCTTATTTTAGGAACAATTTCAGCTTATTTTGGGGGTCCTGTTGATTATGCTATGATGCGTTTTGTTGATTTAATGTTTGTATTTCCCATGGGAATTTTAACTTTCATTCTTATTCCTATGATTGGTCAAGAAATATTGACTTTGCTTGTAATTTTTGGGATACTCGGTATTCCAGGTAATATAAGGGGTATGCGAGCAATGGTTTTGCTAGTAAAACAAATGGTTTTTGTAAGGGCAGCAAAAACAGGTGGTGCTCATAAATTCAAAATCATGTTTAAACATGTTGTACCAAACGCGATAGCTCCTCTAATAATAGGTTTCTTTTGGGGGGCTGCGGGTACAATGTTAGGTTTAGCGGGACTTGGTTTTATTGGTATAGGAGACCCAACAGTTGCGAATTGGGGATTCGATGTTAATTGGGGTGGCACTCGTTTACTAACTGGTATATCGGCGAAAATCTGGCCGGGAATTTTTCTCGGAATCGCATCTGCTGGGTTTATATTAGTAGGAGATGGAGTGAGGGACGCTTTAGATCCACGATTTCATAAATAAAAAAAGGTATATTAAAATTATAGGAATAGTATTTCAAGGTAGTACTGAGCTAAATGTAGGAATGCCATTAGTTAACGCTTTGGTAGCAACTGTACTTTTGTATTTTATTACTGTTATTCTAAATACTAATCTTCAAGAGGAAGGTCGGATCTCCAGAAGGATTCACAGATTTAGTTCCACTGTAAGCTCTCTTATAATCTTCGGGATAATATTCAGTATTCGCCTTCTTTTTGAAGCTCTCGGAAATTTTTATATTTTTGAAGATTACTATATATTCAGATATTTGAGTACAGATGCATTTTTATTTGCCATAATGGCAACGATATTTCTCCCTGTACACGCCATTTTTTTAAAAATTTTTGCAAAATACAAAAGAGATAATGATGAAAATACTGTCCAGAGTGCACAATTTAAAGGAATATATACAAAATTTATAATACTAGCGTGGATCGTTGGAATTATCTTTTTATCAATTCCTCTCCTCCAAATCCCGGTCAAGATTAATGGTTGGATGGACCTATTTAATAAGAGCCTAGATCCTGATGAATTTTATCTTGGTTTTTTGTGGGCTATTTTTTCAATCGGCTTTGCTATCATAATCACATATATAGTTAATCAAACTCGTTCAATTGAAAGACGTATTCCAAGTGTAGTGCTTAAAAAAGCTATGTATACAGGTGGACTTATTTCATTTGGAATTTGGTCAATCCAGCTTGTTATTGTTGAACTTTATTTAGGAAGATTTTTTAACTTCTATTTATACCAACAAGATATTCGGGTTTTAATTTTAGTTGTTAATGCCGTATATATTGCCGTTTTTTTTATTACTTTAAGGAGAATATTTCAACCTCAAGCTGTTAATCGGAGTGAGTTAAGACTTCAGGAAGCACTTGAGAAATATGAGAAAAGAAAGGGTAAAGAAATTAAGTCCGGTGGAAATCATGTTATTTTAGAGGTACAAGATCTCACGACTTATTTTTACACAGAAGAAGGAATTGTAAAAGCTGTCGAAGGGGTTTCTTTTAAAATTAATGAAGGAGAGACCCTTGGTCTCGTTGGAGAAACTGGTTGTGGGAAGTCTGTCACAGCATTATCGATTCTACAAGTAGTACGCCCTCCTGGAAAAATCGAAAAGGGTAAAGTCATATTTAGGGGAGAAGATTTGTTACAAAGATCGAAATCTGGAGTATTGGATTATCGTGGAAAAGAGATTACTATGATTTTTCAAGATCCTCTTAATTCTCTTAATCCTGTTTTTAAAATCGGGGCTCAAATCACTGAAGTTTATCTCCTGCATATGGAAAACGAGCTACTCGTGGAAGCATTTAACCAGAATAAAAGCATTTTTGCTGTTGCACGAGAGTGGGGTGAGCAACTCTTACGGGAGTTAAATATCCCATTCCCTGAGGTAATATTTGATCGATACCCCCATGAGTTGAGTGGGGGAATGCGACAAAGGGTTCAGATCGCTATGGGTCTTGCTTGCAAACCGCAGCTTTTAATCGCAGACGAGCCTACAACAGCCTTAGACGTAACCATTCAGAATCAGATTCTAAAGTTAATGAAAGAGCTTAAGACTAAATTTAGTGCTTCAATGCTGTTTATCACGCATGATCTAGGAATAATATCTAAAATGTGTGAAAATGTTGCTGTGATGTATTCCGGATTTATTGTAGAAAATGGGGATATTAAAAAATTATTTGTAAAACCCTATCATCCCTACACTAGGGGCCTTATAGGCTCTGTTCCTGTTGTTGGAAAGAAGAGACGTCGCCTTGAAGTTATAGAAGGAACGGTTCCAAACCTGATTTATCCCCCCTCTGGATGCAGATTTCATCCTCGATGCAAATACTGCTTCGAACCTTGTGACTCAGAAATACCAAGAAGTATAGAAGTTGAACAAGATTATTTAGTCGCATGTCACCTCTATGATCCGCAGTACAAGGAACTTGCAGAAATCTCAATAAAAAATGTAGAAGAAAATAACTAATAAAACATGTCTTAACAATAAAAACCAATTTATCAGAACAAACAGGAAAAATTATGCCAGTAAATTTAACGTTAGGAGAATTGCAATCCGAATTTGTATTGGGATTCTTAAGTTCTCTTATATTATTTCTAATCGGAATCTATTTTATCCAATTGTACGCAAAAGAGAAAAGATGGGGTGAATCTCTTGAACACTATTACCACCTTACAGCATTGAAGGTTAGCATCTTGTGGCTTGTCATAAATATTCCTTTTAAATTCATTTTTCTCTATTTTTTTGGCAATAATATAATATTTGTGCCTTTCAGAATAGCATTAGAGGTATTAATTAGCTCGTTTGTAGTTGCGACTTATTATAATAAAAAATACTTCGAATCTTTAATTTTTGTAATTAGTATCCAAATCATCTTCTTAATTTTTGAGTTCATTGCGATCAGTTTTACTTCAGTATTGCTATTTTTTGTAGGTCTCTTCTATATAAAATGGCATTTGAACTTAAAGAGATGGGAAAAACCATTTTTTTACTCACTAATTATCAATACCACTTGGTTTGTTGTAAGCGGGGTTATGGGATTTTTAGGTAACTATTTACCCATTAATGGAATTTTAATTGGTATTGGAATCTTTTTTATAATTTTGGTTGTAGGATTTTTTATTTATGCACCCGAAAAACTTCCATTAATAACCATTCTGGTGATAGTTTTCCTATTAATCGGTGCAGGCTTATCTATTATTTCTGGATTAAATTCATTGATAGGTCCATATCTTTTCACTGTCATTCTTAGGACATTCATCAATATTATTATTGGATTAGGTATCTTGGTTCTCATCTACAAAAAAAAGTGGTTAAGTTCTTTAGAAATTGCAGGGCTGGCTCAAATCTCCGTATTCGTCTCTTCAATTTTTATAACTTTAGTTTTTGATGTTACTGATATTTTGCTTATTGAGGGTAATAGCAGATTGGATGGTGCCAAGTTTGTTTTTTTTGTAATGACACTTAGTTCTTTCGGTTTTATGGTATTTATATCAAGTTGGGGAGATAAACTTCAATTAGTAAAGTTAAGAAATGTAGTCGTTATTGTCAGTGTCATACCAGTGCTTCTCTATCTCATGGCAATGTTTATATCTCAACAGATAAGTTTTTTTGATAATTTTCCTCGAAATTTCTCAATAAGTTTTATATTATCCATTTCAACAATGATTGTAGCTAGAAGAATCGCATATACTACAATACCAATTCAGGAACTCAGAGAACATCACGTTTTAGAAAGGGATAAACCCTTGTTAAAAGTTACAAACCTCAAAGTATATTATCCTCTCCTTAAGGGGATGCTTAAAAGGAAAGTCGGAGAAGTAAAAGCCGTGGATGGTGTAACATTTGAAATTAAAACAGGTGAAACACTAGGATTAGTTGGAGAAAGTGGATGTGGAAAAACAACTATTGCACACACAATTTTGGGATTAATAAAAAAAGAAGATGGAGAAATATTATATCATGGGGACCCTGTCCCGGACGAATTATCAAATTATTTAAGACAAAAAATTCAGATGGTTTTCCAAGATCCTGATGCCTCTTTAAATCCACGCCTAAAAGTTACTGATATTATCGCAGAACCCCTCAAGAATTTACTTGGTATTACCAATAAAATGGAAATCAGAAGACATGTTTTGAGATTAATGAATGAGGTTTCATTGAAACGAGAACATATGGATCGTTATCCGCACGAGTTTTCAGGGGGACAAAAACAAAGAATTATTATCGCAAGAGCACTTGCGTGTAATCCTGAACTAATAGTTCTTGATGAGCCGACTTCCGCTCTTGATGTGTCTGTGCAAGCACAAATCTTAAACCTCCTTATAGACCTACAAGAGCAATATGGTTACGGTTTCCTGTTTATAACCCACAATTTATCGGTTGTGAATCATATAGCAAGTAGAGTTGCCGTAATGTATCTTGGGAAGTTCGTTGAGGTTGGAGAAACTGATCAAATCTTTCTAAATCCTGTCCATCCCTATACCCAAGCACTCCTAAAGAGCCACTCCGAAATAGATCCTTTTGATCAGGAGGTCAAATATGTTATAGACGGAGAAGTTCCGAGCCCAATTGCCCCCCCACCAGGATGTACTTTTAATCCACGATGTGTTTCAGATGCACGTACGCCCGAATGTGAAATTGATCTACCTCATAAAATGAAAATCGAAGAAGGACATTATATTTGGTGTGTTAATCCACCAACTGGATTTGATGTCATAGAAGAAACTGATTCTGATTATTAACGAAAATGATAAAGAAAAACGACTTATTCTTTCAATAATAACCAATTAGATTGTTTTAATAAACGAATGTGCTACTTTTATACGCATAATGCAACAAAACTACGGGTTGCTCTAAAGGACATTTTTCAAGAAATATTCTTCAAGCATTAGATTAAACCTTCTTAAAAATCAATACAATTACAGACTAAAGATGAAATAAAGAAAAAAAAAGGGAATTAAAATTTTTTTAAAAGTTATTTTTTCTTAATTTTTCTAATTAGAATCAGACTAATAATCGAAGTAACACCGATTATAATGGGGAGTTCGAATCCGGGAATAGCATCGCCTCCAGGTGGGCATGGACTACAAGTTGAACCAACTTGTTGTTCTATCTTCATTATGCTATCAGGACCGTAAGTCACTTCCCAAACATCTAATAATCCACATTCATCCCAGGTTGACTCTAATTCAAGGGCTAATGTATTAGTTCCCCATGCTGAGGCAGCGACAGTTATTTTAAATCCGACTTCCTCCGTGCCGTTAGTTACCACTGTTACTGTTGCATTTACAGCTGCAAGTATAGGACTAGCTGCTGTTACTACTGCGGTCCAATCCAAATTAGTAGACACAATAAGACTAGTTGATTGATAAGGAAACCCATAAGGACCAAAGAAAGCCCCTAATCCATCATGAAAATCTACAAAGTCAGCTTCCTCCAGAAATATAATACCATTCCAAACATTTAACCCTGTGTCTTTATCTGCCCAATCACCGGTCCAGCCCGCAGAAGTATAGTTCACTGCAGAAGTATATAACACAGTCATATTATTAGTTCCATATTCAAGATCTGGAGCTAAATCTTCAACAACTGTAACCTCATGAGTCATGTTCCCTGGCATAAGGAATCCCATCTCACCATCATCTATCCAGCCCATCCAACCACCAAAATTCATAAATATGGATAAGGCTATACCATCAGTCGTCCAATCTCCATCCCTAGCAGTCATGTCCCCAGTATATTGCCATGTATATGCGTCACCTACATTGATCCCCACCCAACATGGTGGTGCTGCAACAGAAACTCTAATAAATGGAAGGAATACAAGCAATCCGATTCCAATAAAAAATAATAATTTTGT
>JAEOTL010000233.1 GCA_016839845.1 Promethearchaeota archaeon | reverse complement strand
GATCTACTTTTTTAAAGGAAGAATTCGAAAATGATGAAGATACTATGACAGCCTATCTGAGTTTTGCAGACAATAAAAAATCAAGCATTCCATTTAGTAAATTCTTTTATCCCCCGATGGGATTATTAAGTTCGGTTAAGGAATTAACAAATTATCTTTCATTATATTTAAACAACGGTTTATTTGAAGAAAAACAGATTTTAAATGAATCATTATTAAATGAAATGCTCAAAATACAAATCGAACGTCCCTCAAATTTAAAAGAAGGTAAGTTTGGATATGGATATGGATGGTCTATTGAGGAAAATTATTATGGGCATAAATTGATTTCACATACAGGTGCCATTGTAGTATCTGCGGCACGTCTTGCGTTTATCCCGGATAAAAATATAGGTATTGCTATTACTAGTAATACAGCTAATTACGCACAATTAGAACTCATAGTGCATTTAATATTAACTGCAATGTTGGGCGAAGATCCAACAAAGTATTTTCCTATTACAAAATCGGCTCAAAACCTTACGATGTTGACGGGTTTATATGAGTCTTATAAAGGATTCATGCGTGTTGAAATTTCAAGAGAATTAGGGGTGTTTTACTTTAAGGAGGTTCCAGGTGAAAATAAAATGCCTTTAATCCTTGATAACATCGAGAATTTTCAATTCTTCATGCCCAATCCAGCTTTACTTGATCAACCAATCCCGGTTGAATTCAAAGTTGAAAGTCCACAAAATATTTATCTAGACTTAGGAAATACTATTTTACATAAGAAAAAACCACTGTCATAAATTTAATATCTTTTAAAAAGAAAAGTGAAGATTACATTTTTACCTAAAAATTATGGTATTGACTTAAAAATAGTAGAATAATTAGATTCTACTTTTCTCTTGACTTGATAAATTCTTTATCTTTATTAATAAAGTACACCCACGCATTTCGAGACATTAAACTAAAATCATCCTTACCAATATTTTTAAGGAGTTTAATCCTCATTTTCCGTGCTTCGATATCTTCAAGATCTGCTTGAATTAACACATCTAAGACTTCTAATGCTAACTGTGCTTGATTATTATCTAAAAGTTCTTGTGATCTCTTTAGAATGGTATTAGAGCCCCCAATTAGGCTAAATATCTCACCCATAACTTCTTTTTGAGGTCTTGGTAAGAGATGTGCCGGATTATCGTCAAAATAACCATGATACCACCGATAAACATTAAATACGAAAAATTCAGTTCGAGAATAACTCGCTCGAAGATAAGGGCTTTTTTTTAAGTGTTCAGGTATTTTTACTTCATGAATCATTTCGGTAATATGGGTACCTTTATTGATATGATCGACTACCTGATCATGTAAGGCGCGAATAACTTCTATATGATCGTTAATTGCTTTCATAGCCTCTACACCTTTAAGTAATGTCCCACCTCCACCATAAAAAATATATTCCGGTTTTAATTCTCTTATTCTTTCTAATTCTTTTGCCCAATCTAAAGCAAAGCGGGTCGGTTTCCACGGATTCCCGATATTAGGAAAGCTTCCAATCATTAAATCTCCAATGAAAGCAGCATTTAGTTCTGGAACATATACCCATACTGCATCATCAGTTTCTGCTCGTGCTGTGTGGAGCTCAAACGTTTTATCCCCTAAAGTAATTGTCATATCCCCAAAGAAAGTTTTTGTTGGATAAATTAAATCGAATTCCGGTATGACTTCTAGACCTCCAAATTGTTGTGCGTCATAACGAGCTTTATGGGGTGCTAACATCTGATATTTATCAAAACGATCTACTAAATACTTGCTTGCAATAATTTCGGGTTTATCATCCATGAAGACATTAGTTCCACGCACATGGTCGATATGACCATGCGTATAGATTATATATTTAATTTTATCTTTTATTAGTTCCTTCACTTGTTTGGCCACTCTTCTAGAGATTAAGGTATCGATTAAAACCACTCCTTCTGTTGTATGAATCCATCCACATGAAGAAAGAGGGGCTATTGCAGTACCTACATCCTTGATTGGAGTATCAAATGTTGGCTGAAGAGTATATACATTTATAGGATCAACTTTATCTGATTGATCATTATTCTCTTTTGACATTTTTAAAACCAAAATATCTGATGTAATAAAAAAAAAAAGGAAATATAAAAACTATTTCATATCTACAAATTTTCCGCTCTTAAACAAATCGCATGGTTTAAGATATTCCTTTCCGAGTTTTTCAGAGTATTCTTCTAATAATTTAACTAATCCTTCCCAATTTTGAATCCCTCGTTCGAAAGGTCCTGGAGCATTCATACCAGCCATATTTGCATCGTCAATTACTTTCCATCCAGAAGCAATACCTTCTTCTAAGATCCTGCATCCCTCATTTAAGCTAATGGCTAGAAAAACTCCTCCATTTACTAATCCTGCTTTTTCAATTTTAGAGAAGTCCGGTTGTGGTCTTCCCTTAGTCCAATCATAATATCCTTGTCCAGATTTTCTACCTAATTTTCCTTCATTAAACATTTTTGTGACTACTTTCCCGGGTCTGAAGTCTTCATGCAATGTATCAGCATAATAATTTCGAACATGATATCCCGTATCGATTCCCGTATAATCGGCTAATACTAATGGAGACATCGGTCCACGACTCCCAAAATCAGCATCTAATGACTCAAAAGGAATTCCCTTCTCTAAGCATGTATCAAGAAGATAATTCATATAGATACCACCTGGAGCATTCAATCTATTCACAATGAAACCGGGTCGATCTTTTAGGACTTTTGCAACATATCTGTCACCTCTAAGACAAGGCAAAGTTGCGCTTACTTTCATACCAACTTCCATCGCTTCTTCAGAAGATTTTTCACCAGCAATAACCTCTATTAATCTCATTAAAGGAGCTGGATTGAAGAAATGCATCCCGATACATTTATCCTGTCTATTGGTGGCTGTCGCCATTTCCGTTATAGACATCGTAGAAGTATTTGAGGCAATTACTGCATGAGGAGGTGCGTTATCATCACATGTTTTGAAAATATTTTTCTTCACATCCATATCCTCAACAACAGCTTCTATGATTAGATCAGCATCTTTTACCGCAGAAGCAAGATCTAAATTTGTCTTCATTCGTTCAATAGTTTCTGCTGCATTTAAGACTCCCTTTGACTCAAGTTTAGTTAGTCCACCTTTAATGTTTTCAACAGCTCTATCGATGAATTCCTGTTTAATATCAACAAGTGTTACGTTATATCCTGCCATTAAAGAAACTTGAGCAATTCCATTACCCATTAACCCGACTCCAATTACAACTATATTTTTCACATCCATCTTTTACACTCTCATTCTTTGATTATTTGAAATTATGTTAATACTAAAAATAAACAAAAAAAAAAAATAAGGTTTGCTTATTTTAAAAAATTATAAGCGTTTTTTAGGCGTTTTTCTGCGACACCAACGACATCATCAATAATAGTCTTGACATTTTCAAGGCTCTTAATAACTCCAATGCTTTGACCTAATAAGACAGCGCCAGAAGTTGTGTCTCCTTTATAGGCTGCTTCATAAGCCATTCCTTCCTTAATAAAGTCCTGCTCTGTCATTGCTGCTTCTTCAGCCATTTTTGATTCTTTATCGGCAACAAGTCCATGATGTAATGAATACTCATTTTTCCATAAACGAATCGGACCTAAAGCACCTGTTACCAATATTGTATCTTGAGCTTTCGCAGGAGGAACGATCTCCTTATATTCTTGTGAAAACTCACTATCTTTTGAGGCAATAAATCTAGAACCCATTGCAACGGCTCCAGCACCCATAGCTAACGCAGCAGCAAGACCTTCTCCTGTTGCAAAGCCACCACAAGCTACTATTGGAATGTTTGGATGTTTTTGTGCAACTTGTTGCAACAAAACTAAGGTACTAACTTTTTCATATGATTGATGTCCTCCACCTTCTCCTCCAGTAACAACCAATCCATCAACATTCGAGGCAACACACTTATCAGCAAGCCATAAAGCTGGTGCTACATGAAAATGCTTAATTTGTGAACCACTTTCTTTCAATTTTTGGTAATCCTTTGACATTGGTAATGTTTTGGAAGATCCTGCGCTAGTGATAGCATACACACATTGTTCCTTTACCCTCTGATTTTCCATAATGAACTTGGGAATTTCTGTGACTAGTTGTGCAGCACCTACTTCTCTTCGGGAAGTCCTTATATTAAAACCAAATGGTTTATCAGTATGCTCAACCACTTTTAACATATTTTCTTTCAATATGTTAACTGGACTCTTTCCTGCCTGATAATCACTTATTAAAGCGCTATGGCTTAACACACCAAGACCGCCTGCTTCTGAAACTGCTATGGTCAAGTCAGTTGTGTAGAATGGGCCCATTGGAGCGGCAATAATAGGGTGTTTAATCCCTAACATTTTAGTAATATTTGTTTCTAATACCATTTTTTTTTTTCACTTTTTAATAATTCTGAATTTATATTCTTAATAAATTAGATAGAGAAATTTTTTGTAATGTAAATATTTTTACTTTTAGTATTGATCTTTTAACATTCTTCTATTAAAATAGGAAACAATTTGAAAGAAAAAAGAACTATTTATTTGTAGAATTCTTAATTTACTTTCACTGAGTTGGAGTAAATATTTAAATACGCACACTTCTTCATTATTAATATGAGTGAGAGAAAACATGGGCGAAGATATTCATTCAAAGAAAAGAAAGATATACTTGACTATTTGGAAAAACACACATACAAAGATACAAGTGAGAAGTTTAGTATATCAGAAACTACCTTATCAAGATGGAGAAAAGAGATCAAAAGTGGGAGTAAATATAATAGGACAAAAATAATTATCTCTCTCCCAAAGTTTTGGCTTGAATATTTGAATGAACAAATTGAAGCAGACGTATGGGAAGATTATTCTGATGCCATATTAACAATCATCCGAGACTATATAAAATTAGCTAAGGATGCTGATTCAAACTATTTAGAACGTGCAAAAGAGATCCTTCCAAGTCTAGTAAACCTTAATCCTAATATTGATTCCATGTTGCTTTTTAGCACTAACGACGTAATTTATAAAACTGAACGATGGGAATCAACAAAGGGTATATCTAATTTGATAAAGAGCTGGAAAAAATGTTTAATTAATGTGAAAAAACACTATTGGTATAAGGACAAAGAACTAGATAACCTAAGAAAACAAAATCTAAAGAGCTTCGAATTTCAAAATGAAATATACCACATTAGAGACATTTCAGCAAAACACCTAGTTGGAGTGAAAAAAAGCCAAAAATCCAGTCTTCTATTAGCATTGAAGAGAAAATTAACCGAAAATGATGTATATATCTTAGCTAAAGCAGAAGAAATTGGGGATAATTCATTGTTCTTGGCAATGGACACTCTTAAAAGAGCCGCAATGGGTGTCCTTCCACCCGTTAGTGAACCAATTGTTGGAAAATCATTAAAATCGTCCACAGATATGCCATCAAATGAATTAGAAACTATATTGCAAAGAAGAAAAGAATATATTGAAAAGACGCAGGAAATCATTAGGGAAGACCCACAAATCATCATAAAAGAGCAAACTACAGGACTAGATCGTCTTAATTCACGAATAAGAGAAAAATATGGGGAAGATATAGTCGAAAATAAGGGATTAAAAAGAACAAAGAATTATCTAAAAGAATCTAAAGTAAATTGGGAAAAAGAAAAGGAAAGAAAGTTTAAAATATTAACCTATCCCGTTTTGATGCGGGTAGCTACTCGAGTGAATATTCCACTTGAATCTGAGGAGGGAAAAGTGCTTGAAGCATTAGAAAAACAAATTGGGAAGAAAATCGAGAGGATTACAGCCGATCCTGAACAAGAAATATCTAGAAATGATCTAATGCCAAATCAAAATGCAAAACTAGTTCAAAGAAGATCGTACCAAAAATTACCATGGATGCACGCTAATGTAAATTTCCCAGCAAATTTATTTTCTTGTCATTATATAGCCTCAAATGGAAAGATAATCCTCTTGACGTTATTGAATTTTGGTCTATCAGATATTCCATCCGAAATTTTAAATCTCAAAAGTTTAACTTATCTCAATTGTAATTCAAATAATATATCTGAACTACCAAAATCATTTTCTAACACAAAATCTTTACAAAATCTCTTTCTAAATAATAATCAATTCATTAAGGTTCCGGATATTCTTATTGATTTACCTAGATTACAAAACCTTTATATGAGAAACAATCAAATTTCCAAAATCCCTATTACTTTAACTGAAACCTGGCAAGCCCGTATTGGGGATCCAAATTTTCCTCCCGGTAATTTAATTTTCTCTGGAAATCCGATTGATCGTAGCTCATTATCACAGGAGCAATTAGAATTGGAACAAAAATCTTTGTTAAATATGCATAGGTACCTCTATTTCGTCATCGATTAGCTACTTCAACTTATTCTTTAGGTTTGAAGGTCATTAATATTTAACTACTACTTACACTACAGTTTAAGTAAGTATTTAAATACTTACGCTTTCTATATTTTTTTATGAGTGAGAGAAATTATGGGCGAAGATATTCATTCATAGAAAAGAAAGAGATCCTTAATTATTTAGAAACCCACACATATAAAGATACATGTGAAAAGTTTGGGATATCAGAACCTACTTTAGCGCGTTGGAGAAAAATGCTTAAAAGTGAAAGTAAAAAAAATAGACAAAAATTAGTTGTTTCATTACCAAAGTTTTGGTTTGAGTATTTGAATGAACAAATTGAAGCAGATATTTGGGAGGACTATTCTGATGCTTTCTTAAACATTCTAAGAGACCATTTTAAAAATCAAACATCAAACAGAAGAAGAGATTTAAAATATTTAGATAATGTGAAGGAGATAATCCCAGAACTGTTAGAATTAGATCCTAATATCGAGGCTATGTTACTCTTATGGGAAAATGAGGTACTTTACAAATCTGATCGATGGGGATCTACAGAAGGGATCCAAAATTTAATAGAGAACTGGAAAAATATGAATGATCAGTGGAAAAACAGTACTCCATGGTATGAGACGGAAAACAAACGCTCTCGTAGGGTAAAAGAATTTGAGTTTCAAAATACAAAATATAATATCAGAGATATGTCAGTTAAGCACTTAATAGGTGTGCAGAAAATTGAAGAAATTCCTTCAACAGGGGAAGATCAAGAAAAAATTAAATTTATGTTAGGTTTAAAGAGGAAATTAACTGAAGATTCAGCTTATATTTTCGCTAAAGCAAAAGATCTTGGAGGAAATTTTTCCCTGGTGATGAATACTCTCAAAAGAGTAGCTATGGGATCTATTCCATCCCGCCGAGAACTTCCCCATAAAAAATATATGTTCACCAAAGTAAATGAAGACACAGGGTTTATAGAAAAGCTTTTAAAAAGGAGAATTTCAGACGAATATCACAGCGAAAAACAAATATTAGAACGAAATAAGATGTTCCAAATAAAAACAAATCCATTATTAATGCAATTAGCTACCCAGGTGAATAAGCCACTTAATCCTGAGGAGAAAAAAGTGCTTGAAGCATTAGAAAAGCAACTTGGAAAGGAAATTGAGAGAATTACTGCTGATCTCGAAGAAGAAACAAATAAAGCTAATCTTGGTAAAATTCCATGGGTAAATCCTGATATGGAATTTCCTGTTAATAAATTTCCTTGTCATTATATAGCTTTAAATGGGGAGATTATTCTCTTATCACTATTTAATTTAGGTTTATCAGAGTTCCCCTCCGAGATTTCAAATCTTAAGAATTTAACTCATCTTTGTCTTGCT